>NZ_JAPNLE010000006.1:300000-544708 GCF_026627925.1 Cupriavidus sp. D39 | reverse complement strand
CGCCGGCGCCCCGCCATCGCGGTTCCGTTCTGTTGCCGCAGCGGATGGACAGGACGACGTTCGCCCCGCGAGATGGCGCGGGTTTCGCCGCCGCTTGCGCTGGAACCCACAGCACCGATTGCATCGCGCTGGCGCGGCCGCACAACTGTCGACACTTTATCCATCGTCTCCACGATCTCCTTCGTGGAGACGATGCAGGATCGCTTCGATCAACTCAGGGTGGGAACGCTGGACGCGTATGGTCAGATTGCCGGATCGGCACGCCGGGCGCAGCGTCAGGCCGCTCGCCACCGCCTGCGCTTTCCACTCTTCTGTATCCAGCATCTGGACCTCCTGGGCTGTTTTCTCTGCTGCCCCCTAGGGTGTCTTCCCCAGCTTTCGGCATGACGACAGGTGCCGGAAAAGCCGCCCGTAGGCAGCTGCACCTTCCTATGGTTTGCCTAACAGGGCGACGGCTTTTGCCCGGACTTCGGCCAGTTCCACGGAAGACACCATGCCCTTGTGGCTCGCCTTGCGCACGACCCAATCGAGGCTCTTCACCTGATCGGCCAGCGCCGCGCTAGGTCGGTCGCCAGCAATCGACACCTCGAATGGATAGCCCTTGATCTGGGTAGTCATGGGGCAGCAGAGCATCAGGCCAGTTTTGCCGTTGTACGTAGCTGGGCTGAGAACAAGCGCGGGCCGATGCCCGGCTTGCTCGTGGCCGGCTTGCGGGTCGAAATGCAGCCATACAATGTCGCCGGCCTCGGGCACGTAGCGACGCACCATTAGAACGCTTCGTTGCCGACCGCCGGGCCGAAACTAGCCTCGGAGTGCAAGTTGTCCGGCGTGATGCCGGCCAGCAATTGCGCAAGGTCGTAATCGCTCTGGCGTACTGGCTCAATGACAATGCGCCCACCTTCTTCGCGCACGTCCACGGTTTCGTCCAAGCTTAGGCTTGCGGCTTCCATGATGGCGGCAGGAATGCGCACCGATGCGCTGTTGCCCCACTTCTTCACAATGACTCGCATATGAACACCTCCGTATCGTCAATGTTGATACTATACTCGACCGAGTGAGATGTTGCAACATTGTCGATACGCAAATCCCAGACGCAGCATCGGCGGGGGCGTTCTCTAATCCTGCTCGGGCGGTCCATCCTGCGGTTTTGTCGGGTAGCTGGGCGCGGTTACCCGACAAAGCCGCGGCTGGAGACCGCAAGCCGGGAGTTCTGCTGAGTTTAACCTTGCGACCCCGGCCCAGCCACTCGCGCGAGACACGCGCCGCCCATCGCGCGGGATTCGGTCGCTAGCCGCACGCTCTGGCAACACCATGCCCATCCTGCTGCCGATCATGGGTAGCGCCACTTCGTTGGCTATTTGCATTAGCAGCGGTCATCGGGCCAAACTCCCGCTCCAGTTGCCGCGCCCCGCGCGTGAGCACCTGCTTGGGCAGAAAGCGAACTTTATAGCGGCGGCGAAGGATAGCTGCGGACCAGCATTCGACGAGGGTGGGCATATGCTGAAACGGTCGTGGTGTGCAGAAACGTTCTAACGTCGCGGGCAAGCGTAACTTGAGCAGAGAAGCTGGCGAAATTGACACCAGATTCAACGCGGGACCCTACGGTTCCGCCGACCTCCATTTGCACTGCCGCGTGAGATATTCGGGCTAGAATCCCAGACAGCCCCAACCCATTCCCTCCCCTCCCGGGCCTGATACCTCCAGGTCAGCGAGATGATCGGTCAGGGTCAGGCCACGACCGGGCAGACCTCCCCGGTACGGGCCGACTGATTTCCCCGAAGCCCTATGGAGTACTCACGATTCGGGCAAAGGTTGCCATGGTTGGCCGTCCCGTGCCACGAGCCAATGCCGATACGCTCATCCCCAGCCCCTACCACCCTGGGTGATGGCGAAGCCCTGTGGAGAAGGGGAGCGATGCGGGTCAGACCCGACAGCAGTGAGATGGCGCCGTCTCCTGTCGGGCGGCCGTGCCCATAGACATTGGACCTATGTCTTGACATTTCTTTCATGATCGCCCCAAGGTACTAGAATGAATGCAGCCATGATCCTTGGCGCCCGCGGAAAATTGATACCCCGCCGTGGGAAGACCGGTCCTGGTCAGGCCCGACAGAGGGTCTTGGCCTCTGTCGGACCGCCCCTTGCCGGCGGTCTACCGTGCGCGGCGCGCAGCTGCTTTCTGCGCCCTCGCCTGCACCGCTGCCATCTCGGTACGCAGGTCCGCGAGCGCTTGTTTCCCCTTTCTGGCGCAGCGTGCGCTCCTGATCGATCTCGTGCACCGCGCGGCGCTCGGTGGCGCTGGCCTGCTGCGCGACGGCGACCTGCTTGCGCGTGCGTTCCAGCTCCGTCGAGAATTGGATACGCAACTCATCCCATTGCCGCTTGAGCGCCTCGGCCTGGCGCTGGCCCTCCTCCTGACGCGCCTGCGTGGCCGCGTGGGCCTGGCGCTCGGCGTCCAACTCTTCCCGTAGCGCCGCGCAGCCTCGAGCTCGGCTTGCATGACGGCTGTTTCCCACTCGGCCGCCACCACCCCGGCCCGCGCCCGGTTGCGCTGCACTCGTCGGGCGGCGGCTCCGTCGGCGGCGTGCCAGATCGACTGCACGGCGTCGGCCGCGATCGACTTGAGGGCGGCCGGCAAGCCGTTGTGCGCGATGGTAGCGCGCATCTTGTCGCGCAGGTGGTCCTGCCAAAACGGCGCGAGCACCGCAGTCGGCGTGCCCATGCTGGCCTTGCGCACCAGGCCGTAGAGCCTGCTGGCGGGGGCGTGGTGACGCCGTAGCGGGAACGTGACCGGTAGCGGTGGGGCGTTATGTGGTTGTGCATTGCACTGAGAGCTTACGGCCGCTCGAGCAAACTTCCGTGAGCTCAACTCATCACATCGATGACTCGCCGTGCAGCCTCGACGAGCTTGATACTACATTCCATCGCCATGCTGCGCAGTTTCTTGTAGGCCTCGTCCTCGCTCATGCCCCGCTCCTTCATCAGCAGGCCCTTGGCGCGCTCGACTTCCTTGCGCTCGGCCAATTGGAGGCGCGTGGCGTCCAGCTCGGCGCGCAGCTCCTGGTTAAGCTCGAAGCGCGCATAGGCCACGTCCAGCACGGTCTTGACGCGCTCGGCGCGCAATCCGTCGACGATGTAGGCGGTGATGCCCGCGGAAAGCGCCGTCTTGATACGCTGGGCGTCGTCGTTGTCGGTAAAGAGCACGATGGGACGCGGTGCGTGCTGGGTCGACACGCACACATGCTCGACGGTGTCGCGGGCGGCCGACTCGGACGCGATGATGATCAGGTCGGGTTGCCGCGCGGCGATCGCATCGGGCAGCCGCAGGTCGGCGTCGACTGTCTCGATGTCGGTGAAGCCCGCCGAGACCAGGCCGGCGTGGATGGTTTCGACGTTGAGCGGATCGGCGTCGTGCGGATCCCGCACCAGTAGGATGCGCAGGGTGCGCGAACTCGCCGCGGAAGCCGGCGCGGGATGCTTGGGACTGGGGGGCCGGAGGGCGTCGGTTCATGGCGTCACTGCGGATGTCTCGTGCCGAGCAAGATTCGAGCTGAGTTGATTATCATGGTATGGCGGGTTCGTGGATTCAATTGAGTCGACGTTCGCGACGGCGCGCCACCGAACGACGCGCACGTGCAACTGCGCGTGGCGACCCGTTGCCTCAATGATACGCGCCGATCTCGAGCAGGCTGATCAGAAACGGCATGCCGTTGAAGCAAGCTTCAGCACGAAATACGCGGGTTTAGATCGGCAGCATGGGGCATGGCTTCACTGGCCCATCGCCGCAGCATTTCCGCCATGGCCTCCAAGGGCAGCGGTTTTTCGAACAGATAACCCTGCATCTGGTCGCAGTGCTGCTGCCGCAAGAAGGAGGCCTGGTCCTCTGTTTCCACGCCCTCGGCCACACTGGTCAACCGCATGCTTTGGGCCAGGCTGATAATGGCTGCCGTGATGGCGGCGTCGTCGCGGCTGTGCGGGATATCGAGCACGAATGGATGCCCGATCTTCACCGTATCGATGGGGAGGCTCTTGAGGTGACTGAGCGAGGAGGATCCTGTCCCGAAATCGTCAATCGCGATCTGTATCCCCAGGACCTTCAAACGCTCCAGGATTGCGACGGTGAGCTGCACATTGGCCATGACCGTGCTCTCGCTCACTTCAAGCTCCAGATGGCGCCCTGACAGGCCGGTGCGCTCGAGGATGCCGGCTATGGTCCCAACCAGATTCCTGTGCCGGAACTGGCGCAGCGAAAGATTGACGGCCAGCCGGCGTGGCGCGATACCGGCATCGAGCCACGCCTTGAAGTGGGTGCAGGCGGTTTCTAGAACCCACTCGCCCACCGGGATAATCAGGCCAGTTTCCTCCAAAATGGGAATGAACTCGGCGGGCAACACGCGCCCCCGTTCGGGGTGCTGCCATCGCATCAGCGCCTCCACGCCGACGATTGCACCCGTCTGCAGGTCCATCTGGGGCTGGTAGTAAAGCATGAACTCATTACGCTCAAGCGCCCGCCGCAGGCTCGTTTCGGTTCTCAGTCGCTCGTAGGCTGCCTCATTCATGTCGGCGCTATAGTACTGGAAATTGTTGCGCCCATTTTCCTTGGCCTGGTACATCGCAACGTCGGCGCCTTCGAGCAGCCGGGCCTTGTCCACATGCCCCTCCGGATAAATGGTGACACCGATACTCGGTGTGACAAACACCTCGTGCGGCTCGAGCAGGTAGGGCATGCCCAGCGTCGCGACCATTTTCTCGGCCACAACCGTCGCATCCTCGCCGCGCTGGAGATCGGACAAGATGATGGCAAACTCATCGCCGCCGAGACGCGCCACGGTATCGACCTCGCGCAGGCAGCCCTTCAGACGGGATGCCACGGCTTGGAGCAAACGGTCACCGACCGCGTGGCCTAGCGAATCGTTGATCAGCTTGAAGCGATCCATATCCAGGAACATCAGGGCGAATAGGCTGCCGTCGCGGTGGGAGCGGTTGATGGCTTGTTCGAGGCGGTCATGGAACAGAACGCGGTTGGGCAGCCCGGTCAGGGGATCATGATGGGCGAGATGCTGCAGGCGCTGCTCGGACATTTTGAGGGCGCTTACCTCCGTGAACACCGCGACATAGTGGGACACCGAGCGGTCTGCGTTTTCTACCACGCTGATGCTCAGCCACGCGGGGAACGGCGCTCCAAGCTTGCACCGGTTCAGGAATTCGCCACGCCACTGCCCGC
This sequence comes from Cupriavidus sp. D39, assembly GCF_026627925.1. NCBI lineage: Bacteria > Pseudomonadati > Pseudomonadota > Betaproteobacteria > Burkholderiales > Burkholderiaceae > Cupriavidus > Cupriavidus sp. D39. Next base: position 539,487 of record NZ_JAPNLE010000006.1, on the reverse strand, counting down.
CTTGCTCCAGGCGCATCCGGACTTCGTGGAAGAATTGGGCGTCATGCTGGCCAGCACCGATGTCCCATAGGCTGGTGCCCGCCATCTCATCTAGCGTAAAGCCGGTCAGGGTTGTGAATGCGTGGTTCACCGACAGGATATCTGCGGCGGCGTCGGCGATCACAATACCCTCCAGGGTGCACTCAAAGACCTTGGCCGCGAGCCGTAGTTCGGTCTCGGTTTTTTGCGCTCGATCGCGTAGCGGATGGTACGCAACAGAGTCCGGCCATCGAGTTCGGACTTGACCACGTAATCCTGCGCCCCAGCCTGTACCAGTCCGAACGCGAAACCTTCGTCGTCGAGGCCGGTCAGAATCACGATGGGCGTCCCTGCAGCATGGGCATTCATGCGTGCAAACGTATCCTTGCCGTGCCCATCCGGCAGCGACAGGTCGAGCAAGATCGCATCGAAGCGGTCCCGCACCACGCTGTCGATGGCGTGGGCGAGCCGCGTCACATGGACGAGATCGATGGAGGCGCCTCCGCCCTCGGCCATACTGGCCCGAAGCAGCCGCGCATCCCCCGCGTTGTCTTCGACCAAAAGGATTTTCATATGACCAAGGGAACGCCCACGGTCTCGCCGCGCCGCTCCCGCGCCAGCAGCTCGCCAAACTCCGTCGCGGGCAGGGCCTTGCTGTAGACAAAACCTTGAGCGTGATCGCACAGGAGTTCGTGTTTCGTGCATCAGCTGCGCCTGTTCGGGCGTTTCTACCCCGCCTGCAACGCCTTCAATGTTGAAGGCATGTGCCATGCGCAGCACAGCCTTGGCGACCGAGACAAAGCCCGGATCGTCAACGGCCTCGCGCACGATCGAGGGATCAATCTTGATGGTATGGATGGGCGCCTTCTGCAGCGTCTTGATCGAGACAAAGCCGCCACCAAAACCATCGAGCGCAATACGCACGCCGTGACGGTTCAATTGGCGCAGAACCTCCAAATACGCGCCCTCTTCGAACAAGATGCGTTCGGGAAATTCCAGTTCCAGGCAAGCCGGCGCCAGCCCCGTTTCGTCGAGCACCCGCCGTACCGTCTCAAACATCTGGCCTTGGCGTAACTGATGTGGCGAAACATTCATCGAAACGACCAGACCAGACCATCCGGCGACATGCCACGCGCGCATCTGGGTGCAGGCCACATTCACGCTCCACTCTCCCACCGGCAGGATCAGGCCGCTCTTTTCCAACAGCGGAACAACCTCGGCCGCCGGCACCAGGCCGCGCTCGGGATGCTGCCAGCGCAGCAACGCCTCGGCCCCTGAGATGCGCCCCGTCTTCAGGTCGATCCTGGGCTGGTAATGCATGACAAACTCGCGCTCCTCCAGCGCACGGCGCAAATCGTCATGGCCTCTGGCGCGCCAGCTCCCGCTGGCCTGGTCGGCCGGCGCATAAAACCCATAGGTGCTGCCGTCCCGCCCGCGGGCCTTGGCCTGGTACATCGCAGCATCGGCCTTGGCGGTCAACTCCTCCACGAGTTCGCCATCGGCCGGATACATGCTGATGCCAATACTCGTGTGCGCGTGCAGCGTCTGGCCACCGATCACGAACGGCGGAACGATTTCGCCAACAATCCTTTGCGCAATGCACTCGACCTCATGAACGCTGTCCACATCGACCATGAGCACCGTGAACTCGTCGCCGCCCAGGCGCGCCACGCAGTCGATCTCGCGCATCGACCCCGACAGGCGCTTGGCCACGCCCTGCAGCAGAGCATCACCAGCCTGGTGGCCATAGGTGTCATTGACCGCCTTGAAATTATTCAAGTCCATGAACATCAAAGCCAACATGCGCTTGTGGCGCCTGGCCCATGCCATGGCCGACCTGAGACGCTCATGAAAGCGGGTGCGATTGGCCAGACCCGTGAGGAAATCGTAGTGGGCCAACTGGACCAACCGTCGTTCGAGCCGTTTGCGCTCGATGGCGTTGAGCAATGACCGGGTCAAAAGCGGGCCTGTCACATAGTTCTTGCCGACGAAATCTTCCGCGCCCATCTGCAGCGACTGCGCCGCAAAGCGGTCGTCTTCCGCGCCGCTGAGGACCACGATGGGGATGTCAGGCGCGGCCGCCGATACCTTGGTCAAGGTTTCCAAGCCATCGCTGTCCGGCAGTTGCAAATCGAGCACGATCACATCGATCTGCTCTGTCTCCAGGGCTGATAGGGCCTCGGCCAGACGCGCCACGGTGAGCAGCCGGAAACAGCGCTCACTCGTCTGCGACAGCATGACGGCCACCAGCCGCGCATCGCCGGGGTTGTCATCGACAACCAGGACGGTAAGTTCCGCACTATTCATCTTCCGGTCCACCCTCCGTGGGCAGTTTAACGATCGTCAGCCAAAACGTCTCGACCGACTGGACGACCTTCATGAACTGTTCCAGATCAACCGGCTTGGTCACATAGCAGTTCACATGCAGGTCGTAGCTTTTGAGGATGTCCTGCTCGGCCTCCGACGAGGTGATGACGACCACCGGAATACGCCGCAGCACAGGGTCGGCCTTGATCTCTGCCAGCACCTCGCGGCCATCTTTCTTTGGCAGGTTGAGATCGAGGAGAATGATGTCGGGGCGAGGCGCATTCGCGAAGGGCCCCTTGCGGCGCAAAAAGGCAATGGCGTCCACGCCGTTGGAGACCACGTGAAGATTGTTTTTAACCTTGCTTTCCCGAAGCGCCTCTTGGGTCAGCCGCACGTCACCTGGGTTGTCTTCCACCAGCAGAAACTCAGCGGTGCGGCCCATCGGTTCCATCGTCATCGTCATTTACCCCTTCATGCTGAAATAGAACGTCGCGCCTTGGCCAGCTTCGGACTCGACCCAGATGCGGCCGCCATGGCGCTCCACGATCTTCTTGGCAATTGCCAGGCCAATGCCCGTCCCCGGATATTCCTCCTTGGTGTGCAGGCGCTGGAAGATCTGAAAGATGCGATCCGCAAACTCGGCCGCGAAACCGATGCCGTTGTCCCGCACCGAGAAAACCCACGCCGCGCCCTCCGGCACAGCCGAGACATGAATCAGCGGCGGCTCCGTGCCCCGGTACTTGATCGCGTTGCCGACCAGGTTCTGAAACAACAGAGTGATCTGGGTTAGGTCGCCGGTCACCTCCGGCAGGGGATCATGAGTGATCACCGCGCCACTCTGCTCTATCGACACCTGCAGATTCTCAAGTGCCTTTTCCAGCGCCACGCCGCTGGCGACCGACGTCATCGACCGCACGCGTGTGCCAACGCGCGAATACGCGAGCAGGTCGTTGATCAAGGCCTGCATGCGCGTGGCGCCGTCCACCGCGTAGTGGATGAATTCGTCCGCGTCGTCATCTAGCTTTCCTTTGTAACGACGCGCCAGCAACTGGGTATAGCTGGCCACCATGCGCAGCGGCTCCTGCAGGTCGTGCGAGGCGACGTAGGCGAACTGTTCGAGCTCCTTGTTGGAACGCGCCAGCTCCTCAGTCCGCCCCGCCAATTCTGCCAGCGCACGCTGCCTCTCGGTGACGTCGGAAAACTCGAACACGTAGTGCGTCACGCGCCCCTGCTCGTCCTTGACGCCGCCGATGCCGACCTCGGCCGGGAATCTGCGCTCGCCAGCCTGCATCATCATCTCGCCACGCCATGCGCCGGTCGCCAGGGCCGCGTCCCACGCAGCCTCAAATGCCGCGCAGTCGACCGGTAAGTTGTTCAACGGGACACCGGCCAGCGTCTCGCGCTCCCTGCCCAGCAGTCGCGCCGCCATGCCGTTGGCATGGACGATGCGCTGATCGGTGGTAGCGATCACCACCCCTTCCATGTCGCTCTCGAACACCTTGGCAAACAGGCGCAGGATCTCGTGATCCGCATGGAAGTAGGCATCGATCACAAGACCCAAGTCCAGCAGCACAGCCTTGATGAGGGCCAGCGTCGTGGCGACGGAAGCCTCTGGGTCCTTGTCGCAAGAACTCAAAATCTGCGGAACGAGGGTCTCGAAGTAGCGTGCGTAGGCGCCGATATACCACGCTGGCTTCAAACCAAGTCCATGTCGGCGAACACCTGCCAGGAGGCAGCTCTGTGCGAAGGCCAGGTCGTATGCTCCGCCGGTCAGGCGGCGGAATGTACGGGTCTGGCGTTGCTTTGCGTTTTCAACTTCGTTTGCGTCGTCGAGAAAATCGGGCCGGTCTTCGAGTCGACCGAGTTGCGCGTAGAAAGCGTCGAGGAATTTCTTGTCCAGGTCGGGCAGGACGGCGTTCAAGCGTCCCAGCAGAACCCCATCTTGCGGCGTGAAGTCGAGCAACGCCTTGCGTGCCTCAAGGTTGGCCGCGTCGATCTCGAACGATTCGACCAGGCTGGAGAACGAAGTGGGGAGTGTGTGATTCATGGTTTCACGGCCGCTAACGAGGGGCGACGAGAATGCTGGCGCAGCAGGGCTTCGAGGTCCTGCGCGGGAAGCGGTTTGCCAAAATAAAAACCTTGCACCTCGTCGCAACCGCTGCGCGCCAGCAAATCGGCGGTCTCCCGCGTCTCGACGCCTTCGGCGACCACGCGGAGCTTGAACGCATGGCCGATCTGGATGATTTGCTGCACCAGCACGGCGACGTCGGAACGGGTCGTCAGGTCTTGAATAAAAGCCCGGTCGATCTTGAGCTTGTTGAGGGGCAGTGACCTGAGGTGACTGAGGGAGGAATAACCCGTACCGAAATCGTCGAGCGCGAGCGTGACGCCCAGGGCCCGCAGGGCAGACAGCGCCTGCACGGCTTCGGCACCGTCTCGCATTACTACGCTCTCGGTGATTTCCACCTCCAGGCAGCCCGCCGGGATGCCTGTCTCACACAGCACGGCGGCGACCCGCTCGGCCGCATGGCCCTGCCAGAGCTGCCGAGCGGACAGGTTGACCGCGATGCGCGGTGGGGCCAGGCCGGCTTGTTGCCAAGCCGCCATCTGGGCGCAGGCCGTGCGCATGACCCAGTCGCCCAGAGGCACGATCAGCCCGGTTTCCTCCGCCAGCGGGATGAAGCGCGCGGGCGAGACCAGGCCAAGCTCAGGCTGGTGCCAGCGAATCAGCGCCTCGACACCGGCGATGCCGCCCGAGCGCAGATCGATCTGCGGCTGGTAGTGCAGTTCGAACTCGTCCCGCTCCATGGCTCCGCGCAAAGCCTGGTCCAACCGGATACGTTCGGCGGCATCGGCGCTCATGCTGCGGGCGTAGAAGCGGCAGCACGCCCCTCCCTCCTGCTTGGCCCTGTGCAGGGCCGAATGCGCATGCTGCAGCAGGGTGGCGGTGTTGTCGCCATCCTCGGGATAGACTGCGAGCCCCAGGCTGGCGGAGAGGTGCAGTTCATGCTCACCGACGGCGAAAGGACCGACAAAGCAAGCGAGCACCTCGCTGCCGACCGCTGCGAGAGCCTGCGAAGAGGGGCTATCGGTCAACAGAACCGCGAACTCGTCGCCTCCGAGCCGGGCCAGCGTATCATGGACGCCCACTACGCGCAGGAGACGCTGCCCCACGGCTGCCAGGAGCGCATCTCCGGCTTCGTGACCAAGGCTGTTATTGATGAACCTCAGGCCATCGAGGTTCAGAACACCGAGTGTCAGCCTGCCCGCGCCGGACTGGGCTCTAGCAAGCGCCTGGCCGATGCGTTCAACCAGCACATGCCGGTTGGGCAGCCCGGTCAGGCCGTCACGCGTGGCCAGATACTTGACGCTGGTCTTTTACATTATGCGCTCGGTGATGTCCGTGGCCGTGCCGGCGAGACGCAAAACACGACCCTTGGCGCCCCATATCACACTGGTGCGACCCTCGACCCAGCGAACCCCGCCATCCGGCCGGACCACACGAAAGACATGGCAGCTGGCAGCGTCCTGGTGCAGATCCGAAAATGTCTTGACCAGCGACGCCAGGTCTTCCGGGTGGATGATCTCGCGCCACAGGCGCTTATTGCGCAGGAAGCCGGACGCCGGCCGGCCGGCCGCAGATTCTCTCGAACGCCTCGTTGAGGTAGACCCATTGGCCGCTGCGCGCGGACATCGCCCACACGGCGTCCTTGATCGAGGCCATCACCCGCGCAAACTGCGCCTCGCTGCACTGTCGTTCCGTTTCATCGCGCGCACGCCCGGCGCGGGCCCGCATGGTGGCCACGGCGAAGGCCACTCCGGAGACGGCCTGCTCGATCGCCACCCCATCGTCCAAGTCGGAACCCTCGCCCAGAGCGACGGCGATCGTGCCGAAGAAATGATCAGCGTCGCGCAGGGGCAGCACCAGTCTCGCCGCCCTGCTTGCGCCAGGCACCGCAAGCGGCCCCTCGTCCAGCGGCGCCGCCACGCCGGCCAACTCGGCGGCAATCGTGTCCCAGCCTTCAAACCAGCGAGCGAGCATCGCCACATCCACCTCGGCGCGGGGCGCGCTGCGCACCAGCACGGGCCTTCCTGGCGACAACCATGCTGCCGTATGGCAGCCCGCCTCAACCAGGGCCGCACAGACCTGAACCAGCATGTCGAACTCGTCCGAAGCCTGTCGGAGGATGTCGTGGATGGCCTGCGACAAGCGCAATGCGTTCTTGGCGCGGCGCAATTCGCACTCGGCCTGCTCGGCAGGATGCTGCCAAGATGGCATCCTGCCCCCGATCCGCTCAGACCGCATGCCAACGCCTCCGACGCGCGCGCCTCGGCAACAGCCTGGGGTCTGTCTTTTCCGAGATGCAACGCAAAATCACGCCCTGAGCGCCTATTCCTGCTTGGCTGCGCCCGCAGGTGACTACTGCCAAAGGCTCTCCAAACCAGTCACGCGACCGACGCGGCGCAGGCATGTTCCTGCTTGATAGGTCGCCAAGAAACCCCAACTGGGTCATTGTTGTAGGTGAACCGGCTGACGATTTCGATGGGCAGGCCGAGCTTGTCCAAAATGCGCATCGTAACCACCGGTTACAAAGGTGTCAATTTGAGCCAAGGTCGCGTCGGTAGGCAGATGAAGCAGTGGCGCACTGTCGAGACGGCGACGCATAGGGGCGGTGTGTTGCTTTAGCAGGGCTCGCAGGCTGTAGCTCATGGTTTTGCCAGAGGGAAATCAAAGTCGGGCCGAAAATCCTGCCGCAGCACGGAGGACTTTTCCCTAACGTCATAGCCGCAGCTGACGGGGGCCAGCTTTTTGCCGATGCGAGATCACCGCGAGGGAGGCCGGCTGGTGACAAAGTACGACACCAAGCAAGCCTGTAATACCACGTGGCGGTGTTCCTGCTAATACACCATAAATTAACCACAAACAGCGATCAAACCTAAGAGATAAATTTTACATGAAAATGAGTCAATTAAGCCACAGGCAAATAAAAAGTCGACATCGATCATAATTAGGTCTTCGCGATTTCCGATGAAGAAATTGTCCAAATTCGGGGCTTGTCACCGCCTCAGCGTGACCAGGCTCTCATCGAGGCAGCGTGCAAGGCCAGTCATGTTAAGCGGAAACGCACACAGAAATGCTTCATTTTCGACATCACCTCCATGCGAGTGCGAAAGCCAAGCCGCAGGAGGATGGCTGACACATGTTCTTTGACAGTGTTTTCCGAGAGCCCCAGGCGTCGTGCGATCAGTTTATTGGACAATCCCTCCAGCAAGGCGACTAGCACGACGCCTTGGCGTGGGGTTAGACCCAGTTCTTCCGGCGTGATTGACATGCCTTCCGCTGGGGCTAACGATTGATCTTGCTCGCTGCATGGGTTGTGGCCAGAACATGCCGTGTCTCCAGCTAGCAATTCCTGCAAGCAGAGACTTTTCATCCGCGACATAGCCTCCTTGCGAGTGCGCGCGCCAAGCCGATGAAGGATGGCGGATACATGCTGCTTGATCGTGCTTTCCGCTAAGCCCAGGCGATGGCCGATGTCCTTGTTGGACACTCCCTCCAGCATCAGAACCAGCATCACGCTTTGGCGCTCGGTAAGGCCGAGCTCCTCCAAAATGCTTGGAGTGCCATTTGCGGCTTCGTGTGAGCGCTCGCGCCGACTTTGCGACTCGTCGCCGGCGACTAGGTCGCGCACTGCGACAATGGAGACATTGGTATGCGCATGCTCGTCAATGAAGTTGCGCATCGGGAGCGCAGCGACGTCTGGATGCTCCAGCTTTGCTTCCAGCGGCAGCGCGAGGAAGGTTCCCTTGATGTCTAGTCTGGCTCTAACAACTTTCGGTTTTGGCTCAACGGTACTTTCCGACGCCTGATAACGCTGGAGACCGGCGGTGTTGATGAACAGCCTGGCCATCTCGGCCGCATCGTCCATCGTCAAGCCATTCTCGATGCAACGTTCATAGATGTCGAATTCGTCTTTCTGTCTGAGCCGAAGGCTCGGTGCTGGTGGGTCAGCGAACTGGGGTCTGCCGATGTCGTCGAGGACCCTCCGCAGTCGCTGGCTCTGTGCGCCGCATGGCCGAACATCTGTACCGCCATAGGAGTACTCCGTGATAACTTGACCGTCTCCTATGTCTTGATGTTGGGCATATTCGGCGGCGATCGAATCGATCGTAATCCGTAACTCATCCAGCTGAGCAATTGTGAGCTGCGTCAGCCCTGCCAGCATTTCCCTGAATGGCGCCATTCTCATCATCTATCCCAGTCCATTCCTACGCGCTGGTACCAGGTGCCAATAACGCGGCCGGGTTCCAGTGTGCTGTGCTTCCGATACCCTTTACACCACCACAAAGGGTATCTTGTGAAGTGCCAGCCCTTCTTCTTTGTCTTCTTCACTTTTGCCACCGGTGAGGAAGCATGGGATGCCGCCCTGACCGTGAGGTACCACGAGGATCAGATCACAGTTTCTTTCTGCAGCCGTGTGATGGATGACGTCATGTAGCCGATGATCCATGACATAGGTCGTCTCACATTGGACGCCAGCTAGCATCACCTCCGTTGCGATGATCTTGAGATTCGCCTCGGCATCCTGCGGTCTGTTCTCAGGCAAGCGCTCGGACGCGCCGACCTGCCCCTCGGCCTGCACGGCAAACATATCTTGATCTCGGAGAAGGTGAAGGACCGTGATCCTGGCTTTCGTTTCTCGAGCAAATATGATGATTTTCTCGAGGACCTCTGCGGATAGCATCCAGCCATCGACGGGCAACAAAAAATGATTAAACGTTTTGTTCACGCTAGGTTCTGTCAAGAAGGACGATCAAGGGTTGTGGGCAACGTCGAGAGACTTCAGCCAACCCTCGAATGATTTTCCCTATCACGAGCGACTATTGACCATCAGCGGCAGTTCGTTCGCAGGGGGCAGGTGCTTACCTTGGGCCAACAGTTGCTCAAAGGCATCGGCAGGTAGCGGCTCGCTGAAATAGTAGCCTTGAACCTGATCACAACCGTGCCCTCGCAAGTAGGCTAGCTGCGCTGCTGTTTCCACGCCTTCGGCAATCACTTGCAGGCCCAGGCTGTGCGCAAGCGCGATCACCGAGCGAACGATCGCCGCCTCATCATCGTGAGTGGTCAGGTTGCGCACGAACGACTGGTCGATCTTCAGCACATCGACGGGAAGGCGTCGGAGGTAGGCCAAGCTGGAGTAACCGGTGCCAAAGTCATCAATGGATAGCTTCACGCCGAGACCCTTCATTTGATGGAGGATCCTGACGGCGTGTTCGACGTCGGTCATCACCACCCCCTCGGTCAGTTCGATATCCAGGCAAGACCCGGCCAGCCCAGTCTCCTCGAGAACGCCGACGACGATCTGCATCAGGTCTTGCTGATGGAACTGCTGGGCGGAAACGTTGACTGCCACGCGCAAGGGACCATACCCTCTGTCTTGCCACCGCTGGTTCTGCTGACAGGCAGTACGAAGAACCCAGTCGCCGATGTGGGAAATCAGACCGGCCTCTTCGGCGACACCGATGAAACGAGCTGGGGAAACCATGCCGAGTTGTGGGTGCTGCCAGCGCACCAGGGCTTCCATACCGACAATACGGCCGGAGTGCAGGTCGACCTGCGGCTGATAGTGGAGAACCAATTCGTCGCGCTGTACGGCATGGCGCAAGTCTCCCTCAAGCCGTAGGCGCTCCATCGCACGCGCGTTCAGCGCCTGCGTATAAAACTGGAAGGTATTACGACCGACTTCCTTGGCTCGGTGCATCGCAATATCTGCGTGCCTCATCAAACTCTCGGCATCAGCACCATCGGTTGGATACACTGCGACGCCGGCACTGCAGGTCAGGAAATATTCATGCCCCTTTACGGTCAGCGGCTTGGCCACGGTCTCCATCAGCCGTTGCATAGTCGCAGCCGCGGCATGCTCATCCGTCGCGTCGGACAGGACGACGACAAACGCATCGCCGTTTGCCCGCGCCACGGTGTCGGTCGCAGGCAAGGCGGCGGACAGGCGCTGCGCCACCTGTTGGAGCACGCTGTCGCCCGCATCGTGGCCCAGTGTGTCGTTGACAAATTTCAAGCGATCCAGATCCATGCAAAGGATCCAGACGGATCGGTTGTTGCGCTTGGCGAGGGCAAGCGCCTGCTCGGCACGGTCACGCAGCAGGTTGCGGTTGGGCAGTCCGGTTAGGCCATCGAAATTTGTGCGGTATTCGAGCTCGGCTTCATACTGTCGGGTGGCCGTGATGTCATAGATGGCCGCAACAAAATGGGTGACCTGGCCGGCCTCGTCGCGCACTGGGGCAAGATAGACATCCGCCCAAAACATCGACCCATCGCGGCGATAGCCGCGTATGACCGCGTGACCGTCGCGCTGTTGCTCGTGTGCGGCGTCGAGCTCAGTCACCCCTGATTGATTGAAGTCGTCGCGACAAAGCAGGCGCAGACCTTGCCCAAGGATGGCAGACGCCGGATAGCCGGTGACCCGCTCAAAAGCGGGATTGACGTATTGCGTGGGGTAGTCCGGGGCCTCAAAACGCGTGATCGCGATCGGGTTGGCGCATGCCTCTATGGCACGCTGTCGCAGACGCAGCGCTGCCTCGGCGGCCGAGCGCGCGCGGCGGTGCTGATAAGACTGGAGCGCTACCGCCACCCCTTGGGCCAGGCCATCCAGCAGCCTGACTTCCTCCGCGTCGAAGGCGTCCTCTTCCTGCGCATACACATTCAGCAGCCCCATTGGCTGGTCACTGTCGGACAGTGGCAGCGTGAGCTTGGCATGGAATTCGCGGCGTATTGCTTCGTCGCGCCATTGAGCGAAACGCGCGTCGCTGGCGAGCCGATTGGCAACGACCGGTCCGCGCGTGCGAAGCGCTTCCCCAAGGGGGCCCGGATCCCGCTCTCCGAGTGCCAAGGCATCCTGAAGCGACCCCAGATAGTCCTGGTGTTCGCCCGCGCTTGCCACGGGAACGAGAAGGGCCGCCATTTCCCCGCGCAGCACGCCCGCCCACGCCATGCGATAGCCGGTATCGACCATTACCTCGCAGATTCCCTGCAGCAGATCAGTTTTATCCTTCGCGCCTGCTATGACCGCGTCACAGGCATGGATGGCGCGTAAGGCGCGGTTATTCCGCAAGAGGGCGGCATGCGCCCGGCGCAACTCAGTGACGTCCGTCAGAATGCCGTCGATGCATCCGGCGCCCGGCGTGGTGCCGCAGGTGAAATGCGCTTTTCCCTTGACCCATCGTATCTCAGCGTCGGGGCGGACGATGCGACACTCGAATTCTTCCGTCCCGGTGACGGTGATTTGCTCCGTCAGGGCCAGTATGGACCCCTTGTCCTCAGGATGGAGGCATTCCAGCCACAGCAGTGGGGCGTCATAAAATGCCTGTGCTGGCCGGCCGCAGATCGCCTCTACCGCCGCGCTAACGAAGCGTATCTGCCTGTCCGGTATGGAAATCGTCCACAGCATCTGATCGATGGTGTCGCTAATGCGGCTAAGCTGCGCTTCTTTGGACTGCAAGGCTTGTTCGGCTACGTTCGCACGCGCGCTGGCGGCACGCCGGCGATGCTCGAGCATGCGCATGAAACAGAATGCCAGCACGCTGAGCAGCCCCGTGCCCAGTGCCGCCAGCGGTGGCAACCAGCGCTGTGATGCGCGGACCAGAGTAGGCAACGCCGTCACCTGCACGCGCCAGGTACTCCCGCCGATCTCGAGATCCTCCGTGCGCTGGTGCGGGAACGCCGCGTTTCCGGCGTGCAGGCTGACCGCGCCCACAGAGTTGCCGCTATCGAATAGCAGGTGATGCGGGTCGTACTGCAAAGACTGGCCCTGCGCGCGCCGCAGATCGTAAATCTCGACATCGAGATCATCGAGTAGCTTCGGACCAAACACGTCCCGCAGCATGTCGTCGAGTCGCACCGCGATCGAAACGACACCGGAAAATTCCGTCCGCCGCCGATCCAGCGTGCTCGGAACGGTCCCGCCCCGATACAGGGGCAGGAAGAAAATCGCCCCTTCCGGCGCATCCGGCCTGGCCAGGAATTGCAGTCGTGGACTCACTGACAAGTCCCCAGTGTCGCGCGCGCGCTGGATCGCGGCACGCCGGATGCCACCATCGCTCTGGTTTATTCCAACGCCAAGCCGATTTACCGCGATCGGCTCCGTATACCGGATGACGTACGCATCCTCCGACCCGATCTCGGCGCGACGGAACGCAGTGGGATAGCCGAGGTCGTTGTCCTTCAGTTCCCGCTCCAGGGCGGTATCAACGGCCTCACGCGAAACCCGCGTCACCCTGGTCGCGAATGCGATGCCTTGTACGCCAGGTAGCCGTGACTCTAGCGACAGCGCGCGATACAGCCGCTGGAAGTCCCCGCGCGACAAGTCAGGGTGGACGACGAATTGGGCCTGGACGCCTCGCAGTACTTCCGTATAGGCATTGACCTGTCTCAGCAGCCGGTTGGTCACCTCGGCTGTGGCCAGTTGCAGCCGCGCGTCCAGCTCGCGCTCGATCAGGGTGCGACTCTGCCAATACGCCAGGCCGCTGGCGAATAGACCAACCACGAGGAAAGCCCATACCAGGCGCGATGACCTGGTTGGCATGACAACGCTCACTCGACCTCGCCGCAAAAAAGACGCGCCGAGGGCGGGGGCCTTGACGCGCCGACGCAAGATTGCGCAAGAAAACGGTTATTCAAAGACCCGCACAAGCTTACCTTTTAGGGGCCAGGGGTGGATACAAAGAATCGGCGGTTTCAAGTCCCAAGTGCAACACCCGCGTCAGTGAATTGAAGTTGGGGGTGAGAAACTTGTTTGAGCATACGAGCGAACACCTCCAGTGGGGAGTGGAACGCGTGCGTAGCACGAGGTCGCTTGTTCAAGCTGTCGGCAATTGCGTCGAGTTCTTCTTGTGTGTGCACGGACAAGTCGGTGCCCTTGGGCAGGTACTGGCGCAGCAGCCCGTTGGTGTTCTCACAAGTGCCGCGCTGCCAGGGGCTGTGCGGATCGCAGAAGTACACCTTGACGCCAGTGTTGGCGCTGAGCTCACTGTGGCGCGTCATCTCCTTTCCCTGGTCGTACGTCAGGCTCTGGCGCAGCGGCTCAGCAATCGAATTGAGCTTGGCAGAAAAGCCGGCCAGCGCCGAGGCCGCAGTAGCGTCATCCATCTTGGCCAACAGCACCAGACGACTGCTGCGTTCGACCAGCACGCCCACCGAAGACTTGTTGCCCGCGCCCTTGATGAAGTCACCCTCCCAGTGGCCCGGCATGACGCGGTCCTCGACCTCGGGCGGGCGCACATGGATGCTGACCATCTCAGGAATCTGCCCGCGTCGATCAACCCCGCGCTTGCGTGGCATGCGTGTGCTGCGGCCATGGCGCAGGCAGGCGATGAGCTGGCGGCGCAACTCGCCCCTGGGCTGCGCGTAAATGGCCGTGTAGATCGTCTCGTGAGATACATGCATGCTGGGGTCCTCGGGCCACACTCGCTTAAGGATACCGGCGATCTGTTGCGGCGACCACTTCCAATCCAACAAAGTCAGCACCGCGCCCCACCGAGCGTGTTGCGGATCGAGCTTCGCTACCGGGCGCGCCTGAACCCGCCGCGCCTGCCTCATGGCCTGGGCCGGCAGGCTCGCGTAGCCACGCAGCGCACAGCTGTTTCGCCTCAGTTCACGGCTGACGGTGCCCGCCGAGCGCCCGAGTGTGCGGGCCATGGCCCGCACACTCGAACCGCTCTGGCTCATGCTCGCAATCGTCATGCGCTCCTCAGGCTGAAGTTGTTGGTACGAAGTTCTGCTTTGCATCTGAGCACCTTACCCGAAGCAAGGTGTTGCACTTCAGATTTGAGGCCGCCATCCATAAACAAACGAGCGGACCCGCCAGCGGAATGATTGCTAAAGGGCATACGCCGCATGGAAATGCGCGCGGCGAAATATGCGGTAAAGCGGGACAAACCAAACCAGCTCGAACAGCAGGAATGCGCAAGTCGAAAGCATCATGTTTATTGACATTGCCTGATACCGAGTGATTTAAACATCGCACACATCAGATTTAAGTAGAGGATTGTCTCTATAAAAGTCATTGACGTCAATCGAAGTTGAAGGAAATTTCCGCCGTGCCTATGTCGCAGTTCGGTGCACGTGAGGAACGGTGCGGCGGCTATCGCACGCTTAAGCCCAAGTCCACAGTCGTGTCGTATCCACCCATGCTTCTCCTGTCCATTGCAGGAATCGGTATAAGTGGCTTGTCATTGCGTTCACAGAAATTATTGGGTAAGTCATTTCAAAAATCACGTCACCCCTACTTAACGGGGGAATCATTTTGCTTGCATGTCATGCTCCGATTTCCCCAAGGGGCGCTTCCGTAAAAGAGACAACCAGCCGCCGGTTCGATGCGGGAGCGAGGCCAGTACGCTAGCGTAGATGGGGAAAGTCGACAGGCTGCAGCCAGCGCGCCACATATTTGCCCATCGCGTCCAGCAGCGTGTCCGAGGTAAGTCCGGAGGGACCGGCCAGCGCCGGGCAGATGATCCATGTCGTGTCGTCGTGCGTCATGACCTGCAGCGTCTTGGCAAGATCGGCCGGTTGCAGGATGTAATGTTCGGTTTGCACCGCCTCCAGGGCGAAGGCCCGCACGAAGTCCGCAGTGTGCCGCTCCCCCAGGCACACCACTACCTTGGGCTTGCGCTGCCGGCGCATCTCGTCAATGAAGCGGAAGCGGCTGCCACTACGGCAAAGATCGAGGTAACGCTGCTTCGGTCTCAGTTCCGGTTGCTCGCGAAATGCCTTAGACCAAGGCGTGTGTCCAATGAGGTAGGCAGGTAGTGGAAAGAGGCTGACTTTGAATTCCGCACCTTGTGGCCCATAGAGATGCTTGTCGAAGTAGCGTTTCCAATCGTCTCCGTGTTGTTGGCCCTCGATAGTCTGCGCACGTGCCGCCGTCATAATCCTTGCGATCCGCTGATGCGACTGCCAGCGCGCCATGCTGTCGCGATGCTGGTTCCGGAAATTGTCGTCCCAGGCAGCGGGTTGCGTACGCGGATATAGGGGCGCCGCCAAAACATCACCCCCCGGATGTGGGGTACTATCGCAAAACCAGATTGGCGCTGCAGGATTTCCCCTTCCATACCAACGTAGGAAGCGAAGTACGCGTCGAGTTGCTCGCGCGAAAATACGACCTTCTGCTCTATTGCCATGTCTCTACCATCCTGTGGGGCCTAAAGTCGCCCCTAGAATCGCGGCAAAACATATTGGTATGGATGGCCAGTATGTTCAGGGGGCAACGGCGAATCTCCAAGAGAACGAGGGCACGACGCCCTGCGAACCGCACCTCCGATTTTTCTGATACGAAGTTGGGGTAAAAATTCTGTCTAGAAACGGCATTGAACAGCGCTTCGGTGTTCCCACCAACCCACTCTTCGCGAAACGCCGCCAGAGCCGGCTGGATCGGTAATCAGATCGTTCGGTAGTCGCCGCTGGAATACGATCCAGCTCGACCTTCTCACTAACCACGACCACATTGAGGTTCGGGTGCCGGACCATTCCGTAAAACTTGTCGCCTCCTGTGCGTGACGTTAGCCTCAACCTTGACTCTCGAAGCATGGCGACTCGTTCTTCTGACCGCTGCCAATTACCAGGAAAGCTGGCCCGGCTTCGCGCCGCGAAGATTGCGTCCTGTGCGGCGTTGCATAAATTGGGGTTGGCGGCGAGATAAGCCGATCGGCGGGCCCGTGGCTGTGATTTTTCTCGCTTCGGTTGTTTAGCTAGTGGGGCAATGGCAGTTCGCCCCAAGCCAACAGGATCCGCTGGATGCTGCGCGCGTAGGCGTCTCGCTTTCAAGGCGACTCGGAATGGTATGCGCCGATTGCCCACCAAGTGTTGCCATGCTTGACCATCTTCTGCTTCAGCAGCCAGGCGGCGACATAGATATTCACACAAAGGTCGGTAAGCGCCCCATGTGGCACGCCGTGGCGGGCCAGTTCGCCGAAATGAATGGAATTGATTTGCAGCTGCCCGACATCGATCGAACCGTTCGCGTTGCGGTTCACGGCCTTCGGGTCTCCCTTCGATTCGAACCACGCAATAGCGCGCAAGACGGATGGATTGACACCTTGATAGACGCCCGCTTGTTCGAAGCAATCATCGGCCCAGGCGGTGCTATAGGACAATGACAGGGACACGATCAGCGCTACCGGGGTAAGCGCATAGGAGTGTCGCGGCCGCCCGCGCGAGCGGGTCGCCGTAGTGGGTTCTTTAGTGCGCACGATTGGGGACTTCGCTTGCCGAGTGCAACCGCGGACGGTCGTTCGCGGGCTCAGGTGGGAATGACTTCTGCAGTGCTTGGTCGAGTTGACGTTCGAGCCTATCCAGGTACGCGCGCGTAGCGTCGGACACTACCAGGCGCGGGGCTGGCCCCGCATTCTTGTGCTCTTGCGCGAGCGGTGCCCTCTTCCTGGATTTGGTTTCCGGCCGCGGCCCGGCCAACTCGTCGTTGGCGCTCGCGGGTGGGAGCAACGACAGGGACGGCAATGGTGGATAGACCCTGTCCGCAGCGGCCGCGGTGGGCACGGCCCAGGCAGGCTGGGCATCGTGGCTCGCTCCGATCGAGAGGGCAGGCATGGCCAGCGACAGGCTGACGACAAATGGGATGAGGCGTTGCATACTGCGACTCCTCATTGCGCCGCCTTGATCGTGACGCTGTACGGCTGGCTTGCGCCGGCTGTCAGGTTCTCGAGGTGGACCGCCATCGCCCGCTGTGCCGGGACGCCCTTCCAGATGGCCTGATTGAGATACGGCAAATCCTGCGTGAGCGCGGTGACGATGATCGTTGGCTGCTTTTGACGCGCCGCCAGCGCGCCCGCCTTGGCCAGCACGGTCGCAAGTTGCGGATCGCGCGCACCAAGCGCGTCCGGCGGAATCACGAAGCTTGTCATCGCGCTCCCCGGCGCGCCTCGGTCCGGAGCCACTGGCGGTTCGGACAAAGGTGCACAGGCCGTCAACACGAGCAGCGCAGCGACGCCGACCAGTGGCATTGCCAAGCGACCCCGCGGGTCACCGCGCAACCCTGCCGTTTCTCCGCCCACTCGGGACCCTGTGCCATTCGAAAGCCCTGACCCCGCCGAGGCCATACCGCTGCACTGCTTGACTGCGATACAGCACATACAATTTCTTACAAGCTTGTTGATTCCGGCAGCAAATTTACACGCTTGCCGGGCGCCGAAGAAGCAGTAAATAACGAAAAATGCGAACCGGCGGCGAACCCACCGCGCAGAACTAGAACGGCTGTGCCGTCTCGGGCACGTGATAGCAACAAAGAGCGCGCCCGGCCAAAGGCAGGGTAAGCTACTTTCGCGAGACTCAAGTGCACAGCATGACGCTGGCCGGCCCACCGGGATACCATATGCGTCGTGTGCGGCGCAGTCCTTGTCGTCGCGTCACCTCGCATCTGAGCGCCCCATTCGGCCGACGCAATGAGTCTCCGTCATTGTATGAAAGACGCAACAGATGGGTCGCGATGTGGTGGCTACGGCAGAACGCGGGGCGAATTGGAGCGTCGCGGGCGAAGCAAGGTGTTGATGTCGCGCTGCTCGCACCTTGGCCTTCGCGGCGGGGGCACTGCGCAACCAACCGTTCAGTGCCAATTTACACGGCTCGTGCCCATGAGCCTGTATCGCTTGACTCCACTGGCGCGCAGTGCACTATTATCATCGGATCACCTGCCTGCAGAGATCGCCCTCCCCTTGCCTGTCGCCCCTGCTCGGCGACAGGCAAGGCGAGGCAAGTATTCTTGCGGCCCGAATGCCGAGGCCGCGCTGCGGTGACAAGGACAGGCGGCAGCCGTGTTCCGCGGGCGATCCAAACCTTGAGCACCTTGAGCAAAGAGCAGGAACCGACGATGACCACAAACAGCCTCTTTTTATGTGGTGATGTCATGACGGGCCGCGGAGTCGACCAACTCTTCGCGACCCCGAGCGCACCCACCCTGCGTGAGGGAGCTATCGGCTCTGCCTTGGATTACGTCAAGCTGGCTGAGCGGAAGACGGGGCCGATATCAAGAGCCGTGAACCACGCCTACATCTGGGGGAGGCGCTGGATGAGCTCAGCTTCCGGCACCCAGATGTGCGCATCATCAATCTGGAAACTGCGATCACCACCTCGGAAGACGCATGGGCAGACAAGCGCGTGCATTACCGCATGCACCCAGCCAATACGCCTTGTTTTGTAACTGCGGGGGTCGACTGCGCCGTGTTGGCCAATAACCATGTGCTCGATTGGGGCTATGCGGGGTTGACTGACACGCTCGCCGCTCTGCGCGCTGCAGGTATCGGGACTGCCGGCGCGGGGCGAGACGCAAGTGAGGCCGCCCGGCCAGCGATACTTCCCCTGCCGAACCAGGGACGGATCTTAGTGTTTGCCTTCACCATGGAGAATGCGGGGACGCCACGCAATTGGATGGCCACGAAAACTCACGCCGGCGTGAATTTGCTGCCTGATTTTTCGGAGGCAAGTGTCAGCCGCATCACCGAACAAATCGCTGCACATAAACAACGGGGTGACCTAGTGGTGGCTTCACTGCATTGGGGACGCCACTGGGGTTATGACCTGGAACCGGGACAGCAGGCATTCGCACACCGGTTAATCGACGATGCGGGTGTCGACCTCATCCATGGTCACTCTTCGAATCACGCCAAGAGCATTGAACTACATGCAGGCAAGCTCATTTTGTACGGATGCGGTGATTTCGTGAACGATTACGAGGGGATCAGCGGCCATAATGAATATGGTGCCCATCTCGCGCTGATGTACTTTCTGACGATCAACAGCGACGACGGCACTCTCACCGACCTGACGCTGGTTCCGCTACGCCGCCGGCACTTCCGGTTAAGCCGCGCGCATGAGATCGATTTCTGTTGGCTCACTGAGGTTTTCAATCGCGAGGGCCGAAGATTCGGGACCAGTGTCACGCGTTCGAATCGGGACGAGTTTCGAATCCTTGCTCGCTGAGATTGGATGCGCCAGAGCCTCGAAAGGCGTCTCCGCCGGGCAGCCGACACACTCGAGCCAACCGATCCGATCGGCGCGGCCACACTACGCCGGGCCTCGACGCACTGGCTGCGGCACGCGGCGGCTTCACATCAGGCCGACGCCGGCACCGATATCCGCTTTATCCAGAAGAACCTCCGCCACGCCTCGATCGAGACGACCGGCATCTACCTGCACGCGGAGGATGATCGCCGGCATGCCCAGACCACTCAGGCGGGGTCGGAACCTGAATCCGTTGCCGTACCGGCCGGAAACCTCCCCGCGTAGAATGCTCTCTGCGTTGTCAACCTGAATCCCTCGGCCGATGTCTGTCTCCTACAATCCCAGGCAAATCGCGGAATGGCTGGATCCCTACACGGTGTCCAAGGCACGCTCCTATGCTAGCGCCGTCTCGAAGTTGCGCTGGATCGACGAGGACACCTTGGCGGGCCTGGTGCAAGGCACCCGCACGCGCCCGTACGACGTGCGTGCGTACTTCCAAGACATCGACGAAGACATGTGGGTGGGAGGGAATGCACGTGTCCGGTCGGCGTTGACTGCAAGCACGTGGCAGCGCTGCTGATCGCCGGCCTCGCGCATCAGCCCAAGCCAACGGCCGCCGGCGTGCGCGCGGAACTGGTTAACTGGCTGGAGGGTTTTCGTGCCAGACGCACGGCGGCCAATCCCGCGGCCAAGAAGAAGTCCGCCAAAGCGACGCATGCACTGGCTTACGTGATTGGGCAATCCTATCGCGGCGCCGAGGTTTTTCTGTACAAGGCCCGCGTGGGCGCGGACGGTACGATTCGCTCGCTTGACGATCCGTGGCAGAACGTGGAGAAAGCGCTGATCGAGCCGCCGAGATTTGTCTGCGACTAGGATCTGCCGATCCTGCGCGGGTTGTGGCTGGGCCGCTCGCCTGGTGCCTATACCGGCAGCTTCAGACTGCAGGGCCCAACTGGTGCCGCCACCCTCGAGAAGCTGATCGCCACCGGCCGCATGTTCGCATCTTCCGCCGTGAGTACTATGCGAACGCCACTTGAAGGCGGTCCAACCCGTGCACGCCGTTGGCTCGAGGTTCTTGACTGTATCGCAAAAGAGATACAAAATGAGAGTCAACGGAGGATCTGATCATGGCTCATTCCACGATGCTGCACGTTCGGGTGGACGACGAAATCAAAACGCAGGCCAGCGAGGCCCTGGCGGCCATGGGGCTTTCGGTGTCCGATGCTGTGCGCATTCTCCTGAAGCGTGTGGTCAACGACCAGGCCTTTCCGCTGGAACTCAAAGTGCCCAACGCGCAGACCCGTACGGCCATGGAAGAGTCCCGCGCGATGATGAAGGCACGGACTGCCCGTTTCGAATCCGCAGACGCCTTGCTCGATGACCTCGAAAAAGCCCGCCAGCAGTAAGCGGGCCGTACCACCCAGGGGTGCGACTACACTAAGACTTTCCTCAAGGACTGGGAACGCCTCTCCCGCTCCGGCCGTTACGACCTGAATCGTCTCAAAGAGGCGATGCTGCTGCTCATCGCCAACGACGCGCCGCTGGGCCCTGAGTGGCTGGACCATCCGCTCAAAGGCGATTGGGCTGACCATCGGGAATGCCATATCGGCGGGGATTTCCTGCTGATCTACCAATTGGAGGGCAACACCGCCGTCTTCGTACGCGCGGGCACGCACTCCGATTTGTTCGAGGAATGAGCCATGGGCGTTGAATCACTACCCGACTTCACCGAGCCGGCTCGCCTACGTTGGAAGTCCATACCTGCCAACATCCGCCAACGTTTGCTGGCCAATGTCTGGTGCGCCCACTGCCGCCACGAAGTCACGATCACCCACTTCAGCGGCACCATTAAGGGTGGCGACTTGTTGCTGGTTGGCAAGTGCGCCGAATGCCACGGTGATGTGGCACGGGTGATCGAGGCGGCATAATCCTCGAAAACCTCAGTCACGCCACCTGCGCGACCACTTCCCGCTGCCCCACCCAGTCAGTCGGCTGCGGGTTCCGCTGGAACCCACTACAGACTAGCGCGGCTGCCGTCCGGCAAACGCCGTGCGGGGGCTGAGCCGCTATACCGTGGCAGCCGGTGACAAGGACGCAGTGCTGAATGTGATCGTCAAGGCCAAAGTACGCTGCCGGTTGGCAACGTCCGTGCCGATCTACAGTTGCTATGAGGCCGGCCGCGATGGCTTTTGGCTGCCCCGCTGGCTCACGGAGCAAGGTATCCATAACCTGGTGGTGGACTCATCCAGTATGGCTATTTTTGCATATCCCGAAAACTGAAAATCTCCCGACAGTCCTTACCAGGCAAGGCTTTGCGGGGTGCGGTTGACCTTGGGAGCGGGCCGAACGAGCCCTTCCCGGCCATCAACCTGTGTGGTTCGGGGGAACTCAGTCGGAGGACGCAGCCGGCGACAGAGAGAAGTTCAAAAGCTGTAACCTTGATCGCACCAGTAGTGCCAGTCTGAGACAGCAAGTTGCGTACTCTGGCCGGCGCGAACCGGGACGACTTGGGCAAGGGGCACGACGATCTCGCGCTGGTTGTGCTGCACTTGAACAAAGATGGAGACGCGGCACAGCTGGTCATGAGCGAGCCCAGTGACGGAGACTCGTTCGCCGGAGCGCAGCGGGGAAGCGGCCATAGGATGCCGTACCCGCGCTTCGAATGGGAAGCTCAAGCTGTCCTCGAGATGGCAGTACCACGCCATCGCACATTCGTCTTCGGTGTACGCGTCGACAACGATCTCCATCGAGATGCGCCGTTCACGTTTGTTGTCGATTCCGGGCTTTGCCATGCGGGGGATGGTGGTCAGACGTCGAAAATGCGTTGCAGCAAGGCCATTTTATGTTCCCGTCCTGGTACGAGACCGCGACTTCGTCGCAGGCATGACGGGTAGTGCAGCCGGGATCGGCTCAAAGAGCGCCTCGATGTCTTCCGCGGAGAACTTGACGGCGCCGGCGGCATCTTCCGACAGGATCGCCTCGGCAAGCGCCGCCTTCCGCTCCTGCATTGCGACGACCTTCTCCTCGACACTGCCGGCGGTGATCAGCTTGTAGACGAACACGGGCTTGTCCTGGCCGAGACGGTGAGCGCGGTCGGTGGCCTGATTTTCAACGGCAGGGTTCCACCAGGGATCGTAATGAATGACGGTGTCGGCCGCCGTCAGGTTCAGACCAACACCGCCGGCCTTCAGGCTGATCAGGAAAAGCGGCACCTCGCCCTGTTTGAATCGCTTGACCGGCGTGACGCGATCGGTGGTATCCCCGGTCAGCACGACATACGGAATCCCGGCTTTTTCCACGGCCGCCGCAATGAGGTCGAGCATGCTGGTGAACTGCGAGAACAGCAGGATGCGCATGAACGGGCGGATACGCCGCGCGAGCAGGTCACGTCGTACCGTATCATCGCCTTTTTCGATGGGCGTGCGCCAGCGTCGGGTGAAGTCCTGGCGGGTGCCGAGGAACCCGGGCAACAGGAAATCGAACTGGGCCCACAGTTCGCCAAGATGGTTTTCGAGCGGGGTCCCTGTCAGGCAAAGGCGGTGTCGCGCACGCAGTTCGCGTGCGCCTCGTCTAGAATCAGCAGGTGATACTCGTGCTTGGCAACGATTGCCTGGTCGCGCCACAGCAATGCGTAGGTGGTCAGGATGAGATCGTGCTTGCCAATTTGGTCAAAGCGCTCGTGACGTAGGGGCCCATGCAGATCCAGGACGCGTAGCTTTGGCGTGAAGCGCTGCGCTTCCTCGCACCAGTTGTGCATGAGGGTCGTCGGCACGACGATCAGCGCAGGCCGGTCCAGCCTGCCACGTTCCTTTTCGGTGAGGATGTGTGCCAGTGTCTGGATGGTCTTGCCGAGGCCCATCTCGTCGGCAAGCACACCAGACAGCTCGTGTTCGCGCAGGAACTGCATCCAGGCAAGTCCCTGGCGCTGGTAAGCACGCAGGTCGGCCTTCAGCCCACGCGGCACCGGCACGTCGATCACCCCAGGGCCGGCCATCAGGCGCTGCGCGAGCTGCCGGATCGATGCATTACCGTGAAACTGCCAGCCCCCGGTCTGATCCAGGGCATGGAGCCGGGCCGCATCCCACTCGGAAATGCGCATGCCGGTGCCGAGCGAGTCGAACAGGTCGATCAGCACGCGCACGACCGGTTTGAGCCGATCAGCACGCAGGCGAAGCCGTTCGTTGCGGTCGGTCTTCAGGTCAATCGCTTCGTCGTCAGCGATGGTATCCAGCTTGCCCGACAGCCAGCGCGCATCGCGACGAAAGAGGTCTGCCAGCAGCGGCTCCAAGCGCACTGTACGGCCATTGACGGTGATGCCCATCTCGACGTCAAACCAACCATCGCCAGTCGGGCGCAGGTTGCCGTCAATCGCTTCGATCTCGATTACGTTGTGCCGGAACTCGTCGCTCATCACGACGCGCCAGCCGTTTGCCCTGAGCGCGGGCAGCACCAGCTTCATGAGTTCCGGCCAGTCCTCGTCATTCTCGGGGCCAAGCATGCCATCCGGAAACGGCTTTGGCCCGAATACATGATCGGCCCGAATTTTCCGAAACCCGGTCTTTTGCAACTCAGTCAGACGTTGGCGCTCGAGATCGGCGTCTCTTCTGATCTGGACGACCTCGCCGCCCGAGGCCCGAACAAGCGTAGTGTGGCTGTGCGCCGGGAGATTGTGCTCTGCGTAATCAAAGCTGACCGTTGCAAAATCCTGCGATGATGCCCAGGTCGGCAACGTGTCGAGTGCCAGCATGGGCACCGGCACGGTGTTGACAACCTGCACCGGCGCTACGTCATGCGCGGGTGGTACAGGCAGGTCGGGAGCAACTTCGCGCAGCACATTGCCAACGAGTGCAGCTTCGTCCGGCGTGATGGCCGGCATCGACAGGAAATCCGCGACCTGCTCCGCGGGCCACGGCAAAGCGAGGATTCCAGCTTCGCCCGAATTCGCATCCACATACCAGCATGGCTGAGTGGTCGTCAGCAACAGGGTGGCTGGTGGCTCGGCCTGCAAGACTGGCCGCACGCGCGAGTCGGGCTGCGCTTGCCACGTAATCTGTGCGCCGCGTGCAGGCCCGCTGTGCACCAGGCAGCGCGTTCCGGGATGCATAGTGCTCACGGCGGAAGATGCGAACATGCGGCCGGTAGCGATCAGCTTCTCGAGGGTGGCGGCACCAGTTGGGCCCTGCAGTCTGAAGCTGCCGGTATAGGCACCAGGCGAGCGGCCCAGCCACAATCCGCGCAGGATCGGCAGATCCTCCTCGCTGACAAATTTCGACGGCTCGATCAGCGCTTTCTCCACGTTCTGCCACGGATCGTCAAGCGAGCGAATCGTACCGTCCGCGCCCGCGCGGGCCTTGTACAGAAAGACCTCGGCGCCGCGATAGGATTGCCCAAGCACGTAAGCCAGTGCATGCGTGGCTTTGGCCGACTTCTTCTTGGCCGCGGGATTGGCCGCCGTGCGTCTGGCACGAAAACCTTCCAGCCAGGTAACCAGTTCCGCGCGCACGCCGGCTGCCGTTGGCTTGGGTTGGTGCGCGAGGCCGGCGATCAGCAGCGCTGCCACGTGCTTGCAGTCAACGCCGACCGGACACGTGCATTCCCCTTCCACCCACATGTCTTCTTCGATGTCGTGGAAGTACGCACGCACGTCGTACGGGCGCGTGCGGGTGCCTTGCACCAGGCCCGCCAAGGTGTCCTCGTCGATCCAGCGCAACTCCGAGACGGCGCTAGCATAGGAGCGTGCCTTGGACACCGTGTAGGGATCCAGCCATTCCGCGATTTGCCTGGGATTGTAGGAGATAGACATCGACCGAGGGATTCAGGTTGACAACGCGAGGAGCATTCTACGCGGGGAGGCTTCCGGCCGGTACGGCAACGGATTCAGGTTCCGACCCCGCCTGAGTGGTCTGGGCATGCCGGCGATCATCCTCCGCGTGCAGGTAGATGCCGGTCGTCTCGATCGAGGCGTGGCGGAGGTTCTTCTGGATAAAGCGGATATCGGTGCCGGCGTCGGCCTGATGTGAAGCCGCCGAGTGCCGCAGCCAGTGCGTCGAGGCCCGGCGTAGTGTGGCCGCGCCGATCGGATCGGTTGGCTCGAGTGTGTCGGCGGCCCGGCGGAACACTTCTGCTGTACCACGAGTCCGATTTGCGCATCCAGAAACACTACACGGACACCAAGGGCTTCACCGACCACGTCTTCGCCCTGATGCTCGGGTTCCGGTTCTCGCCCCGCATTTGCGATCTCGCGGACACAAAGCTGTATATACTCGGCAGCCCTGACGACTATCCGGCGTTAGCACGACAGTGGACGCCGGCTTGCCGCCATACCTGTCGCCACCCGGCTGGGAGCACATCAACCGGCGATTACGTGTGGCAAAAAATTCACAAAATGCAGGGGGGAATTCCGCCCGTTGCGGCCGCTGCCGGAGATGGGTTAGCGGCGGCTCGTTAAACGTTCGTCGGAGCCGGGTGTCGCGATGAGGCCGAGCGTCACGCCGATTTAGGCGTCCTTCGTCGCTCGTCCTCGTGGGGAGCTCCAACCTTGTCTTCCTTCGGCATGGATTGTGACTCATTGCCAGCGTCGGGCCGGATCAAGCTGAGTAGCTGCGGTAGCCGCTTGGCAACGGCGCGCTCTGCATCGCGCTCGATCGCGCGATACACCTCCAGCACACGCACGCCGGTCGGCGTGAGCTGCGCTCCGCCTCCCGCGACCCCCACGCTGCTTGTGCATCAGCGGCTCAACGGCTATGACCTTGGCACCCGGGCGGATATGCCCCAATGCCACTGCCACGGCTGGCATCCCACGCACTGAATGAAGTGTCTTCAAGAGCGGCGACATCGCAGTTCTATCCCCTCCCCTTGCCCCACCTTGCCCGTCTCGACAATCAACAACCGCCGCGGATGTCAATCGCCGGAAAGCGGTATCGGGCTCGAGGCTCCGCCGGCGATTACAATGCTGTGGGGGGCGCAGGGTGTTCCCCAAAATGCGCCAAGAATGTGAGTGGAGAAGTCAATGGCGACAGCACGAGCTGGCACCAAAGGGGAGGCACTAAGACTCCTGGGCACTGAAGGCGTGACGGTGGTGGAACTGGACTATGAGACTGGCTGGCAGGACGCGATTGAACTGGGTCGGCTCGGCCAGAAAGCCGGGATACGCGTGGAATATCGCGGGCAAGAGAACATCGCAGTCAAATCGCCAACGGCATTGGTCGCCGGCCTAATGTGGCCAAAAGCGACCTTCCGGCAACGAAACCTCTATTGCCAGTTTGAGTTGAGCGAACTGCCGACAGCTGAGTTGGAGAGCCTGGAGGCAAAGGCGTCCAGACTGGGGGACTATATCCTCGCCGGGCGTTTGATGCGGGAAGTGGAGGCGGTATGGGAAGATTGAATACGTTCCCCCTGGTAGCCTGCAACCGGACTTGACGCGTTACTGCAGAAAACGCCGGCGACTTCAAACCGCGACCAACGGAGTGCAATGTTCCAATCGGAGCGGAGTCGCGCCATTCGCTACAAATCCGACTTTCCCGGCCATCTAACGTAAAGCCTGGACCGCCCCGGTTCGCTGCGCGCGCCAAGCCTCGATTTCCGCTGCCGGTAGCCAGCCAGCCTGCACGCGTGCCTGCCAGGCCCTCGGCGGCAGGCACCCCTGGCGGCTTTGGTGGGGCTGTCTTCCCTCGGCTGAAGCGCGGCGCCTGTGCCGGCGGGACGTTGCCGTCCACTTCGATAAATGTCACGCGCGCTTCTTTCAAGTGGGCGCGTTCCGGCGCCTCGGCAAACGAAAGCACTGGGGCAAAGCAGACATCCGTGCCCTCGAGCAACTCTCTTGTCCGCTAGATTCCTTGACTGAATTGATTGCGTAGCGATTGAGTCAAGTTTTTCTACGCGGCGATTTTGACTTGGTCGCACCATGTCTTGACGGCCTGTTCGGCTGTGCGGAAGCTGCGCTGCAAGGACTCCGGTGAGGCCGCAGCCCTTTCCAACTCCCCCGCGTGCCGGCACTCTGTCCGGGACCCGGCCGCAATGCAACCGGAATCAGGCGCTCGACTCAATCTTTACGGTCTTGCCAAGCTCGCGCCACTTGCCGACCTCTGTCTCAAGATAGTGCCTGAAATCAGCGGGTGAACCCTGGACCGGATTGCAGTACAGCTTCCTTACTTGACTGGAGACAGCGGAGTTGACGCCGATCCGGTTGATTGCCTGGTTCAGCTTCGTGATGAGGTTCGGATCCATGCCGGCAGGCCCGATCAGGCCGTAGAAGGTAAAATCAATGCCCTTCAGTTTCTCAATTCCCGACTCTGCGAGGGAGGGGACATTGGGTAATGCCGATAGTCGTTGAGATCCCGTTACTGCGATCGCCTTCAGCCTTCCCGACGCAGCGAAAGGAATCGCAAACTGCGCAAGGGTAAGCCCAACGTGCACACTGCCGGCAACCACCTCCCGCGCAACGTCCTGGTCAGACTTATATGGAATATGAGTAAGCTCGATGCCGGTGACCTTCTTTATATACTCCATTTGCAAGTGATTTGCTGAACCGACGCCGGCAGACCCGTAGTTCAGCTTCCCCGGATTCCCCTTTGCATACACAATCAGATCTCGCATCGACGAAGCCGGGATTGACGGATGAACAAAGAATACGCCGGGGGCTGTTGCTATCATCCCGATCAAACTGAAGTCCTTCAGAGGATCGTAGGGCAGGTCTTTGCGAACCCCCGGCCCCTGACTCAGTGCACTGCCCCCCGCCAATGTCAGGGTCAGTCCATCCGGCTGTGCAGCGAGCATAGGGCGAATGGCCAGCAGTTGCGAGGCACCGGGCTTGTTATCGACGATTACCGGCACGCCAAGCAGCTCCGTAAGATGCGCTGCGTAAAGCCTGGCGACGTTGTCCGCACCGCTGCCAGCGCTGAATCCTACGAGCAGGCGGATAGGACGCGAACCGGTCGGCTGGGCAAAGAGCGATTGGGGCAGAAGGATGCCCGCACCCATGGCAAGCAGCGCGCGTCGGGAAATCTGGAATTGCATTTTGTCTCCTGCTTCAATTATCTTGTGGCGGGCAATGCGCCTTACATTTCCATGGTCGTACTTTCCAGAATGCGGACGCTGCCCTGCCCTGTCTCACCCTGTGCCCGGATACCCGCCAGGACCATATCCGCGCACTATTCACCGATCATCATGCGCGGCACGCTCGTGTGCCCCGAGATGAAGGTCGGCTGGCCAACACGCCACCGGACAAAACCGGAACCGACAACGATGAAGTCGTAAGTGTTTGCCTGCATAGTGCTGCTGTTCCGGAATCATGGATCGACGACTGTGGATTTCCCTGCCGGATTGGGCAGCAGCCCTAGTCGCCGTTGACGCAGACACTCTTCTCGTACAGGAACCCTTCAACGTGCTGAGCTCCGCCCTTGATGCCATAGCCGCTCTGCTTGTAGCCACTGAAGCCGACAGCCGGATCGGCCAGTCCATAGCAATTGACCCACAACTTCCCCGCCTTGATCCCATGGATCATCCTGGACATCGTACCGACATTGGTGGTCCATACAGCGCCTCCGAGACCGTACTCGGTATCGTTGGCCAGTCGTAGCGCCTCCTCTGTCGTGTCGAAGGGAATCACCGATGCCACCGGTCCGAAGATCTCTTCGCGAGCGATCCTCATGTCATGGCGTACGTTATCGAAAACGGTTGGCGCGACAAAGTAGCCGTCGGCCAGCTCGCCCGCGAGCTGGTTGCCACCGATAGCCAGCCGCGCGCCCTCCTCCACGCCGATTGACATGTACGCCATCACCCGGTCGAGCTGGCGACGGGAAACAAGTGGGCCAAGCTGGACAGCGGGATCAAACGGATCGCCGGTCCTGATAGCTTTCGTGAAGTTGACGAGGCGTGAAACAAACTCTTCGTGGATGTTTCGCTGGACAAAGATCCTTGTTCCCGCGGAGCAGATCTGTCCGGAATTATTGAAAACGCCCATCGCCGCTCCCGGAACCGCCTTGTCGAGGTTTGCGTCGCCGAACACGATATCCGGCGACTTGCCACCCAGCTCCAACTGGATCCGCTTCATGTTCCCGGCCGAGGCTTTGATGATTTCCCGACCCGTGACGGTGGAGCCGGTGAACGCGATGCGGTCGACCCCCATGTGCGCGGCAAGCGCGGCACCCGCCTCGTAGCCATTGCCCGTCACGACATTGATCACTCCTTCCGGAACACCTGCTTCGACCAGCAGTTCAGCCGTACGCAAGGTGGACAGCGAAGCGTCTTCGGCGGGCTTGATCACCGCGGTGCAGCCGGTTGCCAGCGCGCCGCCCATGATCCACCACATGCTGATCAAGGGGGCGTTCCACGGCGTAATGCCGCCAATCACGCCAACAGGTGCCTTGATCGTCAGGGTTGTGTAGTTGCCAGGCAGAGAGTTCGGGATTGTCGAGCCGGACCAGTTCATCGCCTGGCTCGCGAAGTACAGGATGGTCTTGAGCAGGCCATCCTTCATTGCCTTCGTGCGCGACAGCGGCGCGCCCATGTCCAGCGTGTCGAGCAGGGCGAGTTCCTCGAAATTCCTTTCGATCACATCGCAAACGCGAAGCATCAGCGCGTAACGCTCATGCGGTGTGAAGCGGCTCCATGGGCCCTCGAATGCACGACGTGCCGCGGCCACTGCGGCATCGATATCCGCCTGGCTGCCGCGTGCAACCCTCGCCAGCACCTTGCCGGTTGCGGGATTGAATGTCTGGATGCTCTCGCCTGCCGTCGATGATTGCCACTTGCCGTCAATGAAGTGCAATTTGTCCGGGTTGGACAGGAAAGCGGGCCGAATTGCGGATGGAGTTTCGATCAAGAGTGTCTCCTTCAATCAGGACCGCGTGGGAACAACCTGAAATTTCTACGTGCGGTCCAAGATAGACCAAGCCCTCAAAGTGGCGCGTGGCCGCTGGGGGTGCTATCAGATGCGGTTCAGAATCCGGCCACCATCGACCAGCACCGATACGCCCGTGATGAAATTTGCCTCATCGGAGGCGAGGAACAGGGCCGCGACCACTTGCTGCTTCAACTGCAGATTCAATTCCCGTGCAATCAGGCGTGTTGTGAAATCCACCAGCCCGCCTGGACCGGTGTTCACCACAAGACGTATGGGATGGCTTGGATACGCGTCCGAGGCGAAGGTGGCGGCGGCGCATGCCATCGCGAAGGGGAGAATCGCGAGCACATTACAGACAGACTGCTTCATCTTTTGTCTCCAACTACTTGTAATTGGTTATCAACTGCTCTCAGCGAATCTTGTGCGCTCAGTGGCCGGGTTCGTCGAGCAACTGCTTGAAAGCCCGGCGTCTGGCGCTTTCCGAACCGTCGGCTCTCCACTTATGGCCTTGTCTCGTCGTCGGTAAGTTGACAGCACACCGACTTCACTCCGTCTTTCCCAAGGACTCGGGTAATCGGTAAGCGTGGATGGCAGTGCCGGAAAAGAGCAGTGCCTTCTCGGAGTCGGAATAGTCCTTGACAACGCGTTTGAATGAATTCCACAGGACGACAGCCGACACGCCGGACTTATCCGGAGGAAGTTGCTCTCGAACATGCAGCGCTCGGGACCAAAGGCTTCAATGCACGTCTCGATGGTGGGCCTCCAGGCGTCCGCCAGTTCGTTCGAGGTCGGTGGAAGCTCCTGATCAATGAACGTCAGACCGGTCAAGCGGCCGATCAGCCCACCGATCTTCATAAACACATTGGGACGTTCGGCGAGCGTCTGGATCGATGTCTTCCATTCGGCGAACACCTCGTCCTTCCTGCCGGCATAAGGCCCCTGGCCGACGCGAGCGCCGCAGTGATTGATGATGATCCTGGTTTCCGGGAAGGCATCCACGAGGTCCACAAGCTGCGGCAGCTGCGGATGGTAGCAATATGAATCGAACGACAGCCGCAAAGGGGCCAGTTTTGCAAAGCCCTCGCGAAAGCGTCTGTCCAGCATGAGATCCTGAATGGGAGGCACGGCGATTTGGCTGACCTCTGGACTGGAATCCAGTGCAGCCATATTGCGAACACCGCGAAACCGATCGGGTGCCCGCGCGATGCAGGCCTGAAGGAGTTCTTCCGCAGCGGCCCCGTGATGGCGCAGGTCAACTTTTCCGACGATGCCAGCACAGGCGCGCAGCGCACCGTAATAGCCGCTCGCGAAGGCCGCAGCGACGCCATTGGCGTATTCCACTTCTCCAAGGCTGGCACGATGCGTGTCGCCATCGGCGCGGTACATAGCCCCGGCCTCCACATAAACCGTGCCACGGATGTTATGGCCACAGCGCAGATCCTCAAGCAGTTGACGCACCCAGTAGGGCACCGACCGCTCCCACAGGTGATGATGTGGATCGACGACTGGCAGATCAGGTTCGAGCGCCTCCTCGGTCCGGAGAGCCAGCCACTCGTCATCGAAGAAGAAGTTCGGGTGTGTACCACGGACGGGCCGTCCATCCTTACCGAGAGGTGTGTGACCAGTGTCTTGGCTCATCTTCGTCTTGCCGTACGTTGGTGTTGCTACGAAATTCAGGTGCGCCTTGGGGTTGCCCGCTCCGCCGGCGTAAGTTCGATGCGCGAGTTGCTCAAGTGCGCAATCTGGTCTCCATCGCCAGAGGAAAACACCCAACGGACAAGCACGGATTCCTTGCCGGGATAATGGATGTACCCATACGCCGTCACACGGGGGGTTCTTCAATGAAGTCCGACACGAACTGCAGTTCGAGGACCGGCACCTGGTTGATGAACACCTCAATGTTGGGGCGCCCGGCATGGTGGCGTCCGCGAAAGTCGTCGATCACGCCATCCTCCGTAAATAGGGAAGCCGCGAGTGCGCCGTTGTGCGTGCTCAGCGCCTCGAAATAGCGCTTGATAGTGGTTTGACTCAACATCTTGCTTTTCCTATTGCTGTCTCTGTTGAAACCCGCGCAACTATAGGCCGAGGTCGATAGTGGCGTGTCAATGCTTTGGATCCTGGTTCCGTTATTCGGAATCGTGCTTCACGCTGCTGACTTATCAAGATCAGTCC
Source organism: Cupriavidus sp. D39 (assembly GCF_026627925.1). Taxonomy (NCBI): domain Bacteria; kingdom Pseudomonadati; phylum Pseudomonadota; class Betaproteobacteria; order Burkholderiales; family Burkholderiaceae; genus Cupriavidus; species Cupriavidus sp. D39. The sequence goes on along the minus strand of NZ_JAPNLE010000006.1, from coordinate 507,124 downwards.
CCCGTGGCACCGATGATTACGGTCCTCCCAAGTTCACGCCACTTTCCAACCTCTTTGTTCATATAGTCTCGGAATGAGGCAGTGGATCCAACCACAGGCTCGCAATATAGCGTCTCGCGTAGCCGTTTTGCCACATCCGGCGAAGCAGAGGCCTTATTTACGGCGGCGTTGATTCGCTCAACAATCGCAGGAGACATCCCTTTGGGGCCAATCAACCCATAAAAGGTGTAGTTTTGCATGCTGCTGAGCGCTGCAATGTGCGCCTCGGCCAAGCTTGGCACATTCGGCAACGCATGAAGACGACTCGATCCCGTTACCGCGATTCCCTTTAGCTTCCCGGCGGCAATCAGCGGGATGACGAACTGCGGAACGCTCAGGCCCACCTGGACCTCCCCCGCACCGACTTCTAGCGTGACCTCCTGGTCCGATTTGTAAGGAATGTGCGTCATGGAGACGCCAGTGGCATTCTCCAGATACTTCATCTGCAGATGATTGGCCGCCCCCACCCCGGCAGTTCCGTAATTCAAGGCTCCCGGGTGTGCCTTGGCGTAGCTGATCAACTCATCCATGGATCGCACCGGCAATCTCGGATTTACGACAAACACGCCCGGTGCCGTGGCGACCATGGAAATAAGACTGAAGTCCTTAAGCGGATCATACGGGAGATCTCGACGCACCCCTGGTCCCTGCGCCAGGGCGCTTCCGCTTGCCAGCATTAATGTGTACCCATCTGGCTGAGACGCCAGTAGCGTACGAATGGCTACCAACTGGGATGCTCCGGGCTTGTTTTCAACGATGACAGGAGTGTTGAGTTCTTGATTCAGCGCCCGTGCGTAAAGTCTGGCAATCGTGTCTGTCCCACCACCTGCGCCAAATCCAACCAGTATCTTGATTGGTTGAGAGGGAAATTCCCTTGCCTGTGTCACACCCACCATGGTGGACGCTGCAATCAGCGCGACTATGGTGTGGGAAAACGCTTTTAAAATCATGATGTCTCCTTGACGGCAGGGACCCTCTTTTAGTTTTCGCTCCCTGTCTTTTTGCGGGATGCCACAACAGCACCCTTGCAACCTGGCGGGCCCGCCGTCGTGGCGAGCGCAAGTTTCTCCTCAGGGTGCCATGAAGCCGCCTCCGTTCATATCCAGGACCGCACCAGTAATAAATCCGGCACTTTCGGAAGCAAGGTAGCTGACCGCCTTGCCCACTTCCATCGGTTCACCCAACCGGCCAACCGGCAACTCCTTCAGCGAAAGATCTCTCACGTCGGCAGCCGAACGATCGGTCAGGGGGTTTTGAATCGTCCAGGAGCAATGGCATTGGAGGTGATCCCGTGGGGCGCGTACTCGCCGGCAATCGACCGTGTCAGCCCCACAAGCCCCGCTTTTGATGCGACATAGAAAGCGCTGCCTTGTACGGTGTAGGTTCGTGCCACTCGCGAAGCAATGTTGATCACGCGACCCCACCCACGTTCTTTCATACCGGGCAGGAAAGCCTGGCTCAGTAACAAGGGCGCTGTCATATGCAGCGCGATGGAAAGGTCCCATTCCTTCCTTGAGATCTCCTCAAAAGCGAATCGCTGCCCATTGGCCCGCTTGATATGTGTGCCTGCGTTGTTGACAAGCACGTCACAACGCCCATGCCTGTCTAGGATGCCGGCGGCTAACCCCGATATTGCATCCAGATCGGTCAGGTCGCCCAAAACCGCAGAAGCCGAAAGCCCCCGGCTCACCAACTCGAGCGCACGCGCACTTGCTTCTGCGTTGCGGTCGACAATAACAACATTGAGCCCGTCCTGAGCCAGACTCTGGCAGATAGCCCAACCCAGGCCTGACGCCCCGCCAGTAACGACAGCTACTCGTTTGGTCATAAAAAGCTACCCTAATATGCGATACCCCGGCAGACGGTTACGCATTGCGAATATTGAATGAAGTCAGGGATTAAAGTCAGTTCCAGTGACGAAACTGGATATGCCCTTTTAGTTCCTCGTGAAAATCGAAAACTTCAATTGTTGTAACGGATCATGATGCTCTTGACCTCAAGGAATTCATCGAGTCCTTCCGGCCCCATTTCACGTCCGATACCGCTTTGTTTGAAGCCGCCGACCGGCATGTATTTAAGGATGGAATCGTCCCGGAAGCCGTTGACCCACACCATTCCGGCACGAACGCGCCTGGCAAACAACATGGCCGTTTTCAGGTCCTGGGTCCAGCAGCCCGCAACCAGTCCGTAGATGGTTTGATTCGCAATTTCGATGGCTTCCTCAACTTCATCGAAAGTCATGATGCTAAGAACTGGGCCGAAGACTTCTTCTTGCGCAATACGTGCCGTAGGTGGAACATCATCAAATACGGTCGGCTCGAAAAAGAAGCCCTTCTCCAAATCCTCTCTGAGGGGGCGCTTGCCGCCGACCAGAAGTTTGGCCACATCCTTGCTTTCGTTCACAAGGGACTCCACCCGACGCAGTTGCGCCTCGTTCACCAGTGGCCCGCACGTGGTGCCCTCGACCATGGGGTCCCCCAGCTTTGTCGCGGCGATGTGCTTGAGCAGACGCTCGACAAATTCTTCCTTAACCGATCTCTGCACCAGTACACGGCTGCCCGCCTGACACGATTGACCAGCCAGGCGGACAATACCCTTAGCCACAGATGCCGCCGCAGCTTCCAACGAAGGTGCATCGGCAAAGATGACCTGGGGCGATTTTCCGCCAAGTTCAAGCTTGACTCGCTTGAGGTTGCCGGCTGCCGCCCGCATGACAGCCTTGCCGGTGGCGGAAGATCCGGTGAATGTCACCATATCTACCTTCTCACTCCCGGCAATCGCTTGACCGACCACGGCTCCGTTGTCAATCGCACTTGTAACAACGTTAAAGACGCCCTTCGGCAGTCCGGCCTCATGGAGGATATCGGCAAATAACATCAGGGCACCAGGCGACTGGTGTCCTGGCTTGACAACCAGCGTGCAGCCCGCAGCCAAGGCCGGACAGGCTTTGTGCGTAACGGACAGCGGCGTATTCCAGGCGGTCAATGAGCCCACGACGCCGACAGGCTCCTTGGCTACGATACCCATGGCGTCGGGATGCTGGCCATAGACCGCTTCGTCCCGGCGAGTAACAACCAGGTTCGCGTAGTATTCGAGTGTATCGGCGGCCCCCATCACGAACTTCAGTTGCTCGCGCTTTGGCTGCCCGACTTCCTTTGTCATGATTGTGGCCAGCACGTCGCTTCGCTGCCGAAGCAGGCCCGCCGCTCGTTTGAGAACGGCTGCACGCTCTGCGGCGGCTGCGCGCGGCCAAGGGCCAAAGTCGAACGCCTTGCGGGCGGCATCGATGGCATTCTCCGCGTCGGCAATGTCCGAGTCCTGGTAGATGCCGACGATGTTCTGGTCGTACGGACTGAGCCTCTTGTAGGTTTTGCCGCTGATCGCGCTCACCCATTCACCGTCCACAAAGTTGTGCGCGACAGGCACGGTGCCTGAATCAACATCAACGCTTTCGGGGCGGACTTTATCTGCAATTGCATCTGTCATTTTGTTCCCTGACCATCTGGCTCTGGAAGATGAGGTCAGTGCGGCATGTCTTTCTGGCATGCCGCACTGAAGGTTGAAAGTGACTATAGGCCTGAAGCTCGCTCTCGTCAATATTTTCGAAACGCGTTCCACCTAATGAAACTCACGGGAAGGCGCACCGACACAAGAACATCGAGGGCCGCAGCCGGTGTTCTCAACTTACCAACAGCGAGACAGGGCAATGAGGGAGGGTGCCGAAGGCGGACGGAAAGACCTGGGTGGGTCTGAAGGCATGAGATCCACGCATGCGCCGCTCACGTTGGCGCACGAACATTTCATCCAGATGCCAGATGCGGCCCGGTTTGCCTCGGGCTTCCTTGACGCGGCGGGGGAAGTCAGTGCCGCGCTTGTCGCACCAACGGCGAATCGTCTCCCTGGTCACGACTACGCTGCTCTCCCTCATTCAAATCGGTCATGCCGCGCGCGCTCGGCGCGCGTCCCAATCGCGCGAGCGTGAGTAGTCCCATGCCGGCGATCAGCGCAGGAATCGCGAGAATGGCGAACACGGCGCCGAACTTCCAGCCGATGCCGGTCAGCGCTCCGCCCACTAACACACCGAATACGGCGCCGAATCGACCCACGGTGTACATCCACGATACGCCCGTCGCGCGGCATTCCGGGCCGTAGAATTGCGCAGAAATGGCGGTCATCGACGTACCGGCGCTCGTGACCATGGCACCGGTCATAAAGACGAGCAGACATAGGAGAACAGGCATGCCAAGCGTCTGGCCTACCAGTACTGTGACCGCAGCGACACAGGTGTAGACCCAGCCCACCACCCGTGGAGCGTTGCAGCGGTCCATCACATAGCCGACGAGTACGGTACCGATGGCGCCGCCCACTGGAAACATTGACGAAATCAGCGATGCGCTTTTCAAACTGAATCCTGCATCCCTGAACAAGCTGGGCATCCATCCTGCCAGCAGGTAATAGATCAGCAGATGCATGAAATAGCAGACCCACAGCAGCGCGGTGCCAATGCGGTATTTCTTCGACAGGATCAGGCCGCCCTGCGATTTCGCAGCGCAGGCCGGCTCGTTCGCGAGCTTGAAAGATGTCGCGTGGATTGCGGCGGAACGTGCGAGTTTCTGAAGAATGAGCGGAATTCGCGCATCCTTCGGCCGACGCAACACTAGGAATTGCACGGATTCAGGCAGCCACACAATGAGCATGACCGCCAGCACAAGAGGCGCAATGCCTCCCGCGACAAAGACGCTGCGCCAGCCGAATGCAGGAATCAGCGACGATGACGCCGCGCCCGCGATTGCCATGCCAGCCGAGAATCCCATCAATTGGGTATTGACCGTCAGCGATCGCACGCGCGCGGGCGCGAATTCAGACATCAATGCCGCAGAGTTCGGCATGGCCGCCCCCAAACCGACACCTGCCATCAAGCGGAATACAGTCAAGCTTCCGAGCGTTGACGCGACTGCACACAACGCAGTGAAGGCGCCGAACAGGATAGTCGAGCCGATGATCACTTTCCTTCTCCCGTATCTGTCCGCGAGAGGTCCGCCCAGGAAAGCGCCGACGCCAAGCCCAACGAGCGCCGCGCTCATGACCGGCCCTAATGCCTCGTGCGCAAGGTTCCAGTCATCGGAAAGCGAACGCGCGACATAGCCGATTGCGACGGTATCGTATCCATCCATCACCACGACCAGAAAACAGAGCGTGAGAATCGTCCAATGGAAAAGCGAAAACTTCTGTGCGTCAATAAACTGCTTGACGTCAAGCGTTGATCGGTCCGACATTCGGTTGTCTCCAAAAACATTATCTTTGGTCTCGTCGATCACGCGGCGCTGCCACGTATTGCATCGCCGCATTTCAATAGTTCATTCACCAGGTTTTCAATGATCGGAATCGTTTTGCAATCAATTTGTGACATTGACCACAAGGCACAATAGCTGGCCTCAGCCTGTGACCAGATGGCGTGCGGTTTCCTTGCGTCGAGGAAGGGCGCCCTCGACGTCTTCCAGAATCATCTCGGCACACTTCTCACCAATCATCATGCAAGGAATGCTGGTATTGCCGGAAATAATGGTCGGCATGATGGAGGCATCCGCAACCCGCAGGCCCTTGATGCCGTGGACGCGCAGCCTCTCGTCCACCACGGCCATCGAATCGCGGCCCATCTTGCAAGTGCCCACCATGTGCTGCGTAATATTGCCTGCGGTGCGGATAAATTCGAGAATCTCTTCGTCGGTATTGACCTGAAGGCCTGGCGCCATCTCTTCGGCAATGTTGTCCCGTAGTGGTGCGGCCTGGGCAATCTCGCGTGCTCGTCGCACGGCGAGTATTGCTGTTTTCCTATCATTTTCGGTGGCAAGGAACCTGTAGTTGATGACAGGCGCCGCAAACGGATCCGACGAACGCAGGTGGATCGACCCCGTGCTCTCCGTACGCTGGACATGCGTGTACACGAAGAACCCTTCGGTGGCCGACATCCGCCGTCCTTGTCCCGCCTTCAGTTCGATGATGTAAGGGTTCACGATCATCATGATGTCCGGCTCCGTCCTCTCCGGACGCGAACGCGCGAAAACCCGCAAGGAGCCGTTGCCTTGGGAGATAAATCCCTGGCGAAAGAATACGTACTTGAGTATCTCAACGAAAAGGCCCAAGCCCCTGCCCCGCCTGGCGAGGGAAAGTCCCGGCCGGTTGAAGCGCCACTTCATGATCGCTGCGTAGTGATCGCGAAGGTTCTCTCCCACACCTCTCAGTTCGTGCACTACCTTGATGCCGTGTTGGCTGAGGATTTCCGGGTTGCCGATGCCGGAGAGCTCGAGGAGTTTCGGCGAGTTCGCCGCGCCGCACGAAACGACCACCTCCCACTTCGCCTTGACGTCGTGCATGCAGCCGTCTTTTCTGAAGCGCACGCCGACACATCGCTTGCCCTCCATGATCAGAACGACTGCTTCGGCACCTTGTAGAATCGTCAGATTGGATCGATTGCGTGCGGGATGGAGATACTTCGTGGCGGTGCTCTGGCGCATCCCTCGGTAGCCCGTCTGCTGGGCCAACGCAATACCTTCCTGGCTAGCCCCACTGTAATCAGGGTTGGCGGGAATGCCGACAGCCCCCGCAGCCTTGATATAGATGTCATAGAAAGGCGATAGCTTCTTCATGACAGTCACTTTGATGGGCCCCGTTCGACCGTGGTATTCGTCCGAACCGATGTCAGTGCTTTCTATCCTCTTGAAGTACGGGAGTACCTCGGCATAGCTCCATCCTGGACATCCCTGCTCCGCCCAGGTGTCGTAGTCGATCTTCTGGCCGCGGTTGTAAATGATCCCGTTAATCGCGCTGCTGCCACCAAGCAGCTTTCCTCGTGGCACGTAGATGGGACGATTGCCATGACTTTCGTGCGGTTCAGATTCGTAGCGCCAATTGGCGAGCGGGTTGTCTATCAGGTAGACAACACCGCCCGGGGGCTTGGTCCAGATGTAGTTCGCGCCTTTCTCTCCCGCCTCCAGGCACAAGACCTTGTACTCACTTCTTTCGCTCAGGCGGCTAGCGACGACCCCACCGGCCGAACCGGATCCGATAACAATGAAGTCGTAAGAATTTTCTTGCATGGTTCGCGTCTCAATCAGTGCGATTCGTTAATACTGCTGCTGTATTCGCCAGCGGGCATGTGTTCCTGACAATGCAGGTAACACCGCAATCGCCTCTCACTCTAGAGGCGGGCTTCTAGTTGAACGTCACGGCGCCATGAAGTCACCACCGTCCACGTCGATGACCGACCCGGCGATGGACGCGGCGCGCGCTTCATCTGGCGTAAAGCGCACATGCTCGCTGTCGGGTTCTTTGTCACTGAACATTCTCTGACTCCTGAGATATCGCTTCATGCACTGCCGGCCTGACAGCGGTACCAGGACCGGGTGCGACCAATGCCCTTGATGCAAGGTAGCACACGTTCCGTTAAATGGCACGCGCTCCAATTAATGAAACTTCGGCGGAGGATTTTGTGCAGTGCGGACTGCTACTTTGATGCCTCATGGAGGGAAGTCGTCAAAATGCGATGGAACTACTGCTGTTACCAGCGCGCCCATCTGACAAAGGTAAAGCCTACCTCATCCGAATCCGCACCCGCCTCGGTCGCTAGCGCCCCAAGGCTTGCAATGCGTCCCAAATACGGCGATCGATTTCAATTCCCGTTTTCAGTCGCCGGCGTCGCTCTCGGGCTGCCCGTTCGGATGGAATTCGAATCTCGTCGAATCCAGGCATCTTTGGCGTTGACTTGATCCGCCGGAGCGTGTCCGAAAGCTCGCGCTGGTAGTCATCAAGGGGGACGAGCAAGTCGGGGCGCATCGCAATCAGCAAGTACCCATAATCCTTATTGGGACTCATGCCTGCCCCGGCCATGATGCCCATGGCCTGCATTGCCAGTCCGATCGCGAAGCCTCGATAGCCCGCAAAGTGCATTAAAGCCCCCTTTCTTGCGGATGCAGGGTCGCGAGTGGGGCGGCCCTCCGCGTCAATGGCGACGCCCTCGGGAAGAAGATCCCCCGGCGCTCCACTAGCGCAAGCTCCGATACCATGAACGCCGAAGTACCAAGATCGATCACAAGGGGATCCTCTTGCGTCGGAAACCCGAACGCGATTGGATTGGTCCCGATGGCCGCACAGGCGGCACCGGGTGGTGCGACGATGGGAAACGATGCGACCGTATGGAACCCGATTAGACCTGCCTTGGCAATTCGCTCGACGAAGTACGAACTACGGCCCGTCATCCATGAGTTAAACACGCCCACCACGGAGAATCCGTGCTCAAGAGCTCTGGCAATCACATCATTTGTAGCCAGATCGACGGCCAGCATTCCGACCGTATTGCCACCATCGATCAACGCAGAGACAGGGGTCTCGTGAACGACATGTGGGGTTTTCCTGGGCATTTTCCCCTTAGGATGCCCTGCCAAGTCCAGGATTTTTGGGAGCCCCGAGTATTCGTAGCCACATAAGGCGGCATCCAGGAGGTGGTCCGCAATAACCGTTTGCTCTTGGGGGTGTAGCCGAGTCGGCCCACAATGTCGCGCATTGCCGCATGGGCTTCTTGCGCAGTGAAACGAACTCGATCTTCCGTCGCATTGCTGTCGCTAAACATCCTTTGTCTCCATACCGGTAGCCGCTGCCGGGCGCGCGCGCCTACTTATCTTCAGATTGCCTGTTCTGATTCATAGTAGCACGAGTTTCGTTCAAAGGCACAGGTTTCATTCATAGGAACTTACAATCAGGTACATCGAAAGAGGAAGGCGAGCAGTTGGGAACACCCCGCAGGAGAACGTCACTGGCGGCGGCAGTTTCGGCTTCCGGGCGGCCAGCATCGCCAACCTGTGCGGCATGGCGAACGGGTTGCACCGGGGTACGGGATCTCGGGGCGACGTGGTCGTCGAAGGGCGGTGCTGCGCGAGCGCGCCCATTTTTGTTATGAAAAGCGGATATACAGCCGCTATGCCTGCCGGCTCTTTACGGCCCGGTCGGCAAAGATCATTTCTACGGCTTTCTTACCGATCATGATGGTCGGCGCATCGGTATTGCCAGACGTCACGACCGGCATGATCAAAGCGGCGGACAGAGGTCCTGATCAATCGTCGCCGAGACGCAGTTCGCTCGCAGTACGGAAAATGCCGTGCGTAGACGACCTCTGGGGATCGCTGTCGAGCCAAGTCCGAGCGTAACGCGTCCTTTCACATTGGAAGATTCCTGACGAGCGATCAGCACCGCCTCGTCCAGTTGACGCAAAATTAGCTTCGCATGTCGATACAGGGCCGCGCCGTTCGGCGTCGGCACCACGCCCCGTGCAGACCGCACCAACAAAGGCTTGCCGACCTCGTCTTCGAGCCGGGCGATCTGCTGGCTGAGGGCGGGCTGAGCTACGAAGAACTGGCGCGATGCCTTGGTCAGGCTACCACTCTCGACCACCTGGACGAAATACCGCAGCCCACGCACGTCCATCAACGACTCCGTATGGCGACGTCAAGGGTCGCCGGCATCCTGGAATTTGACTCTCCGGGGCAATGCCTGCGCCACGATCCGACGCCCGCGCGAGCCCCGGAACACGGTGAGTGTTCGCTTGAAGCGCACATGAAGGCACTCCATGGAATTCCGGAAACTATATAGCAACTGCGATCGCCCTGGACCACCCTTGAAACCCCTGCAACAGCACAAGTTGCTCGAACGCCTAGGAGGAACCTTTCAGGTGCTTGCCGACTTCCCGCCAGATCACAAGGTCCCTCCCCGTTCGTGCGCGAACTTCAGCATCGCTCTTCAAAGCCGTCTCTTAGATTGATGCGATCTGGTGGTCAGCACACTTGCGCTGCAGAGCCTTCCGTTCCTTGGTTCGATGGTCATTGGGTACGGTGACAGGCAACGGTCGGCCACGCCGCTGCCTGGCTCGGGCAAGACAAAGACGGCCTATCCGCATGTCAGCGTTCCCTTCTTGACGCCCTTCGCATTCAGGACCATTCGCGCAATTGGGCCTCGGCGTCCAGCCAGTCACGGGTATCGAATCCCTCGGTAAAAGCACCGTGAACTTCGGCCAGCAAATGGCAGGCTTCGTCACGCTTGCCCTGGAGATGCCAAAGGCGCGCAAGGCTCAGCGCGCACTTCAACTCTGTCGAGCGCGCTCCTTGCCCGCGGGCGAGCGCCACCGCGTTGCGCAGATCGGATTCCGCTTCAGTGATCCTGATGGAGGTGCAAGGGTCTTCCTCGCCTGCCATTTTCCATAACAGATCCCCTCTCAGGCGAAGCAACGCGGGGCTTTCGAACCGTTCTCCAGTTCTTTCCGCCAACGCCAACGCATGGCGCAGCACGCGAAGCGCTAATTCGAACTTCCCCACCTTGCCATAGGCATCAGCAAGCAGGCCTAACAGCGATGGCCGTCCCAGCGCGGATCTCGTCGCACGGTGAGCGCTGAGGCCCCGCCTCATTCGCACAATGCCTTCTTCCTGCTTCCCGAGTTTCGCAAGGGCCCAGCCTCGGAGAGTCGTTCCCCATGCCTCATAGAGCGGGAAGCCGCGCTCGGCTGATACAGCGATCGCGGCGTCAGCATACCCGAGCGACCGCTCGACTTCATCCCGGCGCCGATAGAGTTCAGCCGCGAAAATCAGGCTCAGCGCCAGGCCAAAAGGATCGGCCGCCGCCCGGGCTAGTTCCAGGGCCTCTTCGCAGCGAATCCGTGACTGATCCGGTAAGCCTAGATACCAAAGGATCCAGCTCAAGGTGCTGCGTATATGGACAGCGGGGTTCCTCACCAGGCGCAGCAAGTAGTCATAGGACTGCTGCCCAGGTTGGTGCAGTGTCAACGCCTGCTCCATGTGGTGACGTGCGCCTTCGATTTCGCCCAGACGAAGCAGCGTAACGCCCAGAGCTCGATGGGCCTCAGCAAGTCGTTCCCGGTCGCTGGTGTCCTGCGCCAGGCCCAGCAGCCGTTCGGCCAGCGCGTGGGCCTGCTTTAGCTGCGCTCGCAGTAAATAGTGAGACCACAGACCTGCCTGCGCGGAAAACAGCTCCGGCATTTTCTCCTCGCGTTCGCACAGGGTTAATGCTTGGGTATAGGTTTCTTCGACCTCTGGCGACCCATGGCCGCGGGCGGCTATCCAGGCGGGACCGAGGGTCAGTAGCAAATGGATCATCTCGCTTGTTCGCTCGGGGGCTTCCGGCAACGCCTTGAGAAGCTCAAGGGCTGCACTGAGATGACGGATCCCTTCACGTTGCGCAGACCGCCGCAAGGCCTGCTCGCCCGCAAGCTGCAGATAGTGTATGGCTTTCGCGGCATTCCCGCTATTGCTGTAGTGGTGGGCCAACTCGTTAAGGTAGTCCTCCAGTCGGCCTGGAAACAGTGACTCGATTGCCTCGGCGGCGCGTTCATGCAGCTTGCTTCGCTGACTGTGCAGCAAAGAATTGGCGGCGACTTCCTGCATGAGCGCGTGCCTGAACGCATACTCGACTTCCGGAAATGCAGGTCGCTCGAAGATGAATTCGCTACGCTGTAGATCGCCAAGAAGCGACAGCAACTCCTGCTCTGACAACGCGGCAACATACCGGACCATGCTGAATGAAAAGTCCTTGCCGATAATTGCCAGAGTCTGCAACAGTGCCTTCTGCGCCTGCGACAGGCGGTCAATGCGCGCTGCAATGACGCCTTGGACGGTGGTCGGAATATGAAGTGACACGGCGGGCGTCGCAATCCGATAGCTTGATTGCCTCGGCGGCGCGTTCATGCAGCTTGCTTCGCTGACTGTGCAGCAAAGAATTGGCGGCGACTTCCTGCATGAGCGCGTGCCTGAACGCATACTCGACTTCCGGAAATGCAGGTCGCTCGAAGATGAATTCGCTACGCTGTAGATCGCCAAGAAGCGACAGCAACTCCTGCTCTGACAACGCGGCAACATACCGGACCATGCTGAATGAAAAGTCCTTGCCGATAATTGCCAGAGTCTGCAACAGTGCCTTCTGCGCCTGCGACAGGCGGTCAATGCGCGCTGCAATGACGCCTTGGACGGTGGTCGGAATATGAAGTGACACGGCGGGCGTCGCAATCCGATAGCTGCCCGGCGCGCCGAGGATGGTACCTTCTTCTGCCAGTGTCCTGACCACTTCCTCCATAAAGAACGGATTGCCCTCAGTTTTGGCAAGGATGAGCTGCATCAATGACCCCAGCTCGGAGTGAGCACCCAATAGGGTTGCAAGTAGTTCTTGTGCCTCCATTTGACCGAGCGGTTCCAGACGCAACTGGATGTAGCTCCGCTGGAGCTTCCAGTCATGCGCGTATTCGTGCCGGTAGTTGACCAGCAGCAGAATCCTTGAAGCCGCTACATGCGACGCCAGCTCATCAAGGAATGCTTCGGTTTCCCTGTCAAGCCATTGCAGGTCTTCGAACAGCAACACGACCGGCTGGCTCTGGCTCTCGCTTACCAATAGACGAACTATCGCTTCAAAGGTGCGCTGGCGCCGGAGCCGGGCGTCCATCGCGGGCAACGTTGACTGTGGCTCACTGATACCGAGAAGATAGAGCAGATAGGGGAGTTGATCCTCCAGCTCGCGATCCAGTGTCAGCAACCTGCCCGTGACCTTTTCGCGATACAAGCGCTCGTCGTCGGCGGCCACGATCTGGAAGTAGTTTCTCAACAGATCGATCAACGGGAGATAGGGAAATGCCTTTCCATGCGAAACCGAGAAAGTCTCCAGCACCAGGCAGCCCTGCCGCGCCCTGGCCTTGAATTCGTGGAACAAACGCGATTTGCCAACACCGGCTTCTCCTACCACCCCAACAATCCGCCCGCGCTTTGCGATGGCCGAGGCCAGCGCCGACTGCAAACACTCCAGTTCTCGCTCACGTCCGACGAACCTCGTCAGACCGCGGTACGCCGACACCTGAAGTCGCGTGCGCAAAGTGCCGGGCCCCAGCAGCTCATAGACTGGAAGCGGAGTCCGGATGCCCTTTACGTTGGTGGCGCCCAGAGCTTTGAAATGGAAGTACCCATCGGCAAGCTTATAAGTGGATTCACTGACGAGTACCGACGACGGCATCGCCATCCCTTCCATGCGAGAAGCGATATGAATAGTATGGCCGACCGGGTCATAATCGGTGTGCAGATCGTCTTTGCGAATGGAGCGCACCATTACCTCTCCGGTGTGGACGCCAACCCGGATCTGCAGCGGAATACCCTTCTCCAGACGAATCCTACCGCCATGGCTGCGCATCGCCTCCTGCATCCGCAATGCCGCATACAACGCCCGCAGCGGGTGGTCTTCGTGCGCGATTGGAGCACCGAACAGTGCCAGGATGCCATCACCCAGCGACTTGGCGACGTACCCTTCATAGTGGTGTACGGCTTCCATCATGATCGCCACGACCGGATCGATCAGTTCCCGGGCATCCTCGGGATCCAGGTCCTGAATCAGCGCCGTCGACCCAGCCATATCCGCAAACAGGGCGGTAATAGTCTTGCGCTCGCCCGCATCGTGCCCGCGGGCCTCCATCGCCGCGCGCTCGGCCAGAATGCGCTCAGCCAGGTGCGCTGGCGTGTACAGAACCGGAGCGCTGACGCAAGGCGCCGCACTGGATGTCGGAGAACCGGCCGTAGTGGTTAAGGAAGCGCCACATGCACCACAAAACTTTGCGGTAGCGGCAGACTCGTAGCCACAATTCGGACAGGTTTGGCCAAGAGTATGGCCACATTCCTCACAGAACCTTCCTCGCGCTGGGTTTTCAAACCCGCACTTTGTGCAGCGCATGGCACCCTCGGACAGCCGTCGACTGCTAGCATTACAGGCGCAAAGCGCGCGCCTCGCAAGCCGATTATGACCCGCATCCGCCCCCGTAAGTCATGGAATCGGTTCGCGGCTTGTCCATGTGAGTCTGGTCATTCCAGGGCATACACAGTCCCGGGATCATCCGAAAAAGATGGCTGCGTCGAGATGATCGAACTCATCTGCGACGCAGCTGAAGCGCCGCGATGCGGCGGCACCATGGAGATTCAAAGCAGCCGGTCCCGGATGCCGTGAGCCGTCGGGAGAAGGCGTTGACATCGATCGCGCCGCCCCCGCGGATCAGCCGATGCCGGTACCAGCGTTAAAAGATGTGTCGCAAGGCGACCGAGGCGCCAAACTGGTTGGCGCCAGCCGAGACGGTCCCGAAGCCCGAGCCGCCAGTGCCCAGGCCAAGGTTCGACCCGTTCCGATTCTTGGTATAGCCCACTGCAAGATACGCACTGGTGCGCTTGGAGAACGCATACGCCCCCGAGGCGACAAACATCCACGGGTCCGCACTGGTGCCGGCGAAGTCCTGATAGTATGCCGCGCCCGCGAGCGTCACGTTGCTGGTCGCTTGCCAGCGCGCACCTGCCCACCACAGATTGGACCGCTGATTGGCGGTCGCCGGAGCTCCGGCCAGCAATGCCCCGTCGAACGCTTTGGCCCATCTGTAGCCGGCATAGAGCGTCGCATTGCCAATGGCGAAATTGCCACCCACGGTAGCGCGCCGCGTGGTCGCGTCGGGCCGTGCCGAAACCGTACCGGTGTTGATCTCGTCGTACGCCGCCGCAACGCTCCAGTTGGCGCCGTTGTAGGCGGCGCTGCCGGAATACTCCCTTCCGATCTTGGCGCTTCCCGGTATCTCACTGCCCCCTGTGACCGTGCTGTCTGCGCCGAAGCTATAGAAGAGCTGCGTTTCCATTGGGCCGAATTTGCCGACGTACTTGATCGCATTGTCAGCACGGCCAGCGAACGCGGCGTCCTGAGCCAGGATCGAGTACTTCGTCACGATGAGCATGGGGTCGATCGTCCCGGAGATCCAATAGAAGGGTGTAGGCTGCCGCCCCAGCGTCACCACGCCCCAGCGGCCATCAAGGCCGACATAGGCGGAACGGCCAAACAAGCGCCCGCCTTGCGTGGACTTGCCAGTATCGGACTCAAAGCCGCTTTCCAGCACGAAGACTCCCTTGAGTCCATTGCCAAGGTCTTCGGTACCGCGCAGTCCCCAGCGGGACGCCGCCAGATTGGCTGGTGTCATGCGCACGAGATCATGCCCGCCGCCCGGCTGGTTGTTGACATACTCGATGCCTGCATCGATCACTCCATACAGAATGACATTCGACTGTGCCTGGGCAGTGCCTGCACAAGCCGCCGCAATACTGCACAACGCGATCATCTTCAATTTCATGTTGCCTCCTCCTCTTCTTCTGGTTTAACCAAAGCTAGATCTACCCGTTTCTCTACCTGTCTGTGCAATCCCCGAATCGACTCCTCCTTTCCCGCCCCCAAAATCCACCAAACGAAACTGGTTCCGTTTTTAAAAAAACAAATGGATACCCACAGTGCGAAAGTGAGATCTTGGAGCAAAGACGCCTCCCGGGAGGCGAATTCCCGGGGCATTGTGTTTCCATGCGGCGGACTACGCCAGCGCGAAATCGACGTTGCCGCCGATCATGGCGCGTCCTAGACCCCCGTGGCGCGATTCGTGGCCCCAGACGAGCCATGTCTCTACCGCGGCACAAGGACCGTCGTGAGTGCTATCAAATGCGATTCAGGATGCGACCGCCATCGACCAGTACCGATATGCCCGTGATGAAGTTCGCTTCATCGGAGGCGAGGAACAGAGCGGCATTAGCGACGTCCCAGCCCGTACCCTGCCGGCCGAGGGAACCTTGGCATTGCGCTCGGCCGATACCTGTTCCCGGGACTGATTCCATTCGCGCACACGTGTGTCCACGGCCATGGGAGTAGCGATCAGGCCCGGCAACACGCAGTTGGCGCGGATGCCATACTGGGCATTCTGCAGCGCGAGCTGCTCGGTGAATGCCACGACGCCTGCCTTGGCCGCCTTATAGGCTACGTACGGATATTTGCCGACTGCCGCAGCGGAGGAAACGTTGACGATCGCCCCGCCACCTTGCTTGCGCATGATCGCCACGGCGTGCTTGCATGCGAATACGGTGCCGCGCAAGTTGATGCGGCAGACATTATCGAAATTTTCCTCGGTAATGTCGAGCAGATCGGCATCCCCGCCGGCAATGCTTACACCCACATTGTTATGCAGGACATCAAGCGAGCCCCATCTCTGCGTGGCCTCAGCCAGCGCGCGCGCCAGGTCTGCTTCACGGGTGACATCCGCGGCAAAACTGATGCATTCAAAGCCTTCGCCGCGGATAATTTCGGCGGTCTCCTCGGCGGATTCGAGACGGCGATCCACCGCCAGTACGCGAGCCCCCTCGCGCGCAAAGCGGATCGCCGCGGCGCGTCCGTTGCCGACACCTTCTCCGGGGCTCTGACCCGCCCCAATGACCACCGCAACCTTCCCCTGCAGCCGTTTCGCGGGCGTCCAGCCCAGACCTTGTTCAGATGTATTCATAACTACTTCGCTCCTATATTTGTATTGGCTGGTTCGGTTTCAACCCGCGACATTGACGTATTTGCTGAAGCGGGTCCATTTTTCGGTGTCTTCCTGAATGACCTTGCGCAGGTCGTCCGGACTGCCGGAGCGTGGATCCGCGTAATACTTATCCTGTATCTGGGCTGCCGAGGTGGGTTCCCGCGATACGCGGTTTATTGCCGCATTGAGCTTCATAGCGACGCTGGCAGGCAATCCCCTCGGCCCCACCAGACCATAGTAGGTATAGGGATCAAGGCCTTCCAAGCCGCTGATACCGGCTTCCGCGAGGCTCGGGGCCTCCGGCAGTTGCCTCAGCCGATGCGAGCCAGTCACAGCCAGCGCCCGCAGCTTGCCATTGCTGATCGCCGTCACCGCTCCCTGGGCCGGCGCAATGCCGACATGAACGGATCCGGTGTACATCGCCTGGACGATATCCGCATCCGCCTTGTAGGGAATGTGGGTCATGGTGATACCGGCGACCTTGCTCAGGTATTCGCCCGCCAGGTGACTGGCCGAGCCGATGCCCGACGAACCGAAATTCACCTTCGTCGGGTTCGCCTTGGAGTAGGCGGCAAGGTCGCGCAACGAGCGCACCGGCAGGTCGCGGTTGACCACGATCACACCGGGCGCGGTGGCCACCAACCCAACCATGCTGAAGTCCTTCAGCGGCTCGTAGGACAGGCCCCGCTGGACCCCGGCGTCTGCGAAAGCGCGCTGCCCGTTCCCATATAGAGGGTGTACCCATCCGCCGGCGCGGCTTTCAGCACCTTGATCGCAACGATCTGGCCAGCGCCGGGCTTGTTCTCCACGATAACCGGAGTCTTGAGTTCCACAGCAAGCTTCTGCGCATAGAAGCGGGCAATTGCGTCCGTACTTCCACCCGCCGCAAAGCCGACCAAGATGCGGATCGGCCGAGCCGGATACTCTTCGGCGTGTGACGCCGTGCCAAGCACCCCCATGACCCCGAGGGAAAGCAAGCGTGCAACAAAACTGAAAGCCATGACTCGTCTCCTATGGAATGTAACGCGCCGGATCCGCCGCCTCATCTGCCGGCTGGCCGGTCCTCGCATATGACCTCTTGCTCATAGCCGCATCAGCACCGATTTGGTCTGGCTATAGGCGTCGATCGACTCCGCCCCCATCTCCCGACCATAGCCGGACTGCTTGTATCCGCCAATGGCCATCACGGGGTCGGTCTCGGCATAGGTATTGATCCACACGCGGCCGGACTTCAGCGCCCGCGCAACCCGGTGAGCCCGGCTGACGTCCCTGGTCCAAACCGCCGCTGCCAGCCCGTATTCCGTGTCATTGCCCATCCTGACAACGTCCGCCTCGTCCTTGAACGGGATGATGGAAAGCACGGGCCCGAAGATCTCTTCCCGCGCAATCCGCATCGAGTTGGATACGCCACAGAACACCGTCGGTGCCACGAAATATCCGGTGTCGCCCACGCGCGAGCCACCCAGCACCAGACTGGCGCCGTCTTCGCGTCCGGCGTCGACGTAGGACAGGACGCGACGCATCTGACGCTCCGAAATCAAGGGACCCATCTGGGTGTCCGGTAGCAGCGGCGAGCCGACCCGGTACGTAGCCGCGATCTCCGAAACGCGCTGCGCGATTTCTTCATGCAGGCTCTCATGAACGAACAGGCGCGTGCCCGCGGAGCAGATCTGTCCGGAATTTCGGCAGAACGCCACCACCGCGGTCTCGACCGCACGGTCCAGATCGGCGTCCGGAAAGATAATGTTCGGCGACTTGCCTCCAAGCTCCAGCGTGACCTTTTTCAGGTTGCCCGCCGACGCCTGGAGAATCTGACGGCCAACGCCGGTCGAACCGGTGAAGGCGATCTTGTCGACATCGGGATGCGCCGCCATGGCCGCACCTGCTGTAGCACCATATCCCGGTACCACATTGACGACACCGGGCGGCAAATCAAGCTCCTGAATGAGCTCAGCCAGCCGGAGCGTCGTCAGCGGCGACTGCTCCGCCGGCTTCAGGACAGCGGTGTTGCCGCAGACCAGCGCCGGGGCAAGCTTGGTCGCCGCCATGACAAGTGGCACGTTCCAGGCATTGATCAGCGCGCACACCCCCATGGGCTCGCGCAGGGAATAGATGAAACGGGAGGCATCCGTCGGGTTGGTCGTGCCATGGGTCTTTGTTGCCCACCCCGCGTAGTACCGGAAGAGCTCAGCCGCCGAGGCAACGCGGCCGACCGTGAACGCCAATGGCGCGCCCATATCGAGGGTCTCCAGCGCGGCAAGCTCGTCGGCGTGCTTTTCAATCGCATCGGCGATCCGCAACAGGTAGCGCGCGCGGACATGCGGGGAAATCCCGGCCCACGAAGGCGCTTCGAACGCCTGCCTGGCGGCGCGAACTGCCGCATCGATATCCTCGCGGTCTGCCTCGGCCACCTCCACAAGGGCCTCTTCGGTGGACGGATCGATGGTGGCAAAAGTCTTGCCCGAGGCGGCATTGACCCATTTGCCGCCGATCAAGAGGCGCCGGGGCCGCTGGCGAGCCAGTCCAATGCCTTCCGATGGCCCTCGTTGACGGGGCCAGCGCCTGATGAGAAAGATGACATCCTTTGATCTCCCTACGGCGTACGTGCCGGTAATTCGACGCCCGGGTCACTCCGGGGGCGAGGCAACCCTTACTGTCTCTCAAGCCGGATTTCCTTGGACAAGCTGGTTACGTCGGCAACCTCCTTGGCCATGAAGGCATTAAAGTCATGGGGCGACATGAAAACGTCCTCAATGCCTTCGGCCTTGAATCGCTCTTTCAGGGCCTGGTTTGAGTACACGGCATGCAGGGCATCGGACAGTTTTTGCACCACCTCCTTCGGAGTGCCGGCCGGTGCAACCAGTCCCATCCACGTATAGAAGCTGTAGCCCGGCACGCCCTGTTCAGCGAGCGTGGGAATATCAGGCGACGTGCTGACGCGGGTCGCCGACGAAACCCCCAGTGCCGTCAGCTTTCCGCCCGCCAGATAGCCCTTGCCGCTGCCATAGGCTTCGAAAATCATGCTCACGCGTCCGCTCATCACGTCCGGCATTGCCGGGCCGTTGCCCTTGTAAGGAACGTGCAGAAGCTGCAGACCGGCTCGCTGCAGGAACAACGCCGCGCCGATATGCGTACCGGTGCCAACGCCTGCGGACGCGTACGTCAGCTTGTTCGGATTTGCCTTGGCATTCTTGATGAAATCCGCGGCATTCTTGTAGGAGCTGTCTGGCGACACGACGAGGAGAAGTGGTGACTTGCCGAGGAAACCGACGCCGGTAAAGTCCTTGGTGATGTCATAGTTGGCGTCCTTCTTCAGCACTTGCTGGTACGCCATGGTTCCCGCCGAGGCAAGCAGCGTGTAGCCGTCCGCCGGCGCCGCCTTGACGACGTTGATGCCGATCATGCCGTCCCCGCCTGCGCGGTTCTCGACGATGACCTGCTGCTTCAGTCGCAAACTCATTTCCTGTGCGACCAGCCGCGTTGTGAAATCCACCAGGCCGCCCGGGCCGGTGTTCACCACAATGCGAACAGGACGGCTCGGGTATGCGTCTGCTGCAAGCGCTGGGGCTGTGGCCGCCATGGCAACGGGTACGATGGCGAAAAGATTCCGGAAAAATTGCTTCATTTCTTGTCTCCCATACTATTTGTAATCGGGTTGCCGATCGCGATCAGCGCTTCTCTGTGCGCTCAGCTTCCATAGCGGACACCCACCGTCGATTCATACACGCTGCGCATCTGCGAAATATCGGCGGAATCAGGCAACTGATTGGCCCCCTGCTCGAACAGGCTGCGTACAAGCTGCACCAGCATCACGGGTACGCCTACCGCGATCGCGAGGGCGCACGTGGCGCCCAGTCCATCGATGACCGATCGTAGGCTGGCGTTTTCCGTCCTTCCACCAGATACCAGAGCGGGCAACAGAGTGCGCGAGGCTTCACTCCAACCGGAGCTCCGGTTGATGACAGTCGCCATATCGGCCAGGCCAAGGCCATGACGAAGTCCGACAGCGGTGCACTCGTAAGCTACAAGGCTGCAGAGCGCCGAAATGCCATCTTCAAGCAGAGTCAGGATCTGACCGGCCTCTGGCGTTGCGATACCGGCGGGCTGAACTGTGGGCGCAGGCGCCAATTGCGTCCCCGCAAGCGACGCGATCACCCCGACCATGTCCTCCAGCGTCGCGCTCGAACCCAAGGTATTGGCGCCGGCCTGCAGCAGTCCCAGGGTCGCGCTGGTGATCGGCATCGGAACCCGCGTCTGGGCTCCCAACGCGACCGCCTGCGCCACGTCCTTCACCATCAGCGCCAACGCGAAGTTCGTCGAAGACTTGCCTTGCACCAGGGCCGGAAGCATCTTGTCGGTCGTCTGGTTTCTTGCCTTTCCCCGATTCAGATGCTCGCTCATCGCCGCCAGGGACAAGCCGGCCTTTGCCCCAAGGGCCGCCATTTCCAACGTACCCACGCGGGCGCATGCATTCATGGCGTTGTTGACGATCTTCATCCCCTGGCCGTCGCCGACACGCCGGCCACAATGGGTGATGGCTTCGCTGATCACGCGCAAAACCGGCAAGGCTCGTTCATATACGGCATCCGGGCCTGACGCCATCAGTGTCGCGCCGCCTTCGGCGACGACATGCGGACTGGCAGACACCGCCGCATCCATCATCTCCACGCCATGGCTGGCCAGCATTTCCGCGATCTGCCGCGTCTCGCCGGGCGCGCCGCTGGTCTGGTCGATCACCAGCTTGCCCTCCGACAAGCCTGAGGCGAGGCCGTCAGGTCCGAATGCAAGCCGGTGCACATCAGCGCTGCGGGGCAGGCACACCAGAACCACATCGCATTGGCGCCCAAGGTCCGCCGCCGACGATGCCACCCTGGCGCCAAGCGACGACAAGTATTCGCATGCGGCAGGATTCAGGTCCCACACGCAAAGGTCATGCGCCGGCAAGAAGCGCCGGGCGAGCTCCCGGCCCAGTGCGCCCAGGCCGATATATCCAATCTTCAAGATCCGTCTCCTCACCGTGGTCCCTGCTGCACGCAGCCGCACCGCGAGACCCTCAGGTCACTGCCTTATCAGAGTGATGCGCCCTTCGCCTCCCGCAACGCCCCGCCGACCGCGGCGATTTCGCCGAGAAGCCTGCCGGGCTGCCAGCGTTTGCCATATCGCGTATGCCATTCGGATACCTGCTGCCAGACTGCTTGGGCGCCGACGGTATCGGCCCAGTACATCAGCCCGCCCCGATGACGGGGAAGCCAAAGCCGTACAGCCACATGACGTCGATGTCGCTGGCGCGGTAGGCTTTTCCTTCCTCCAGGATCTTGCATGCCTCGTTGACCGACGCGAACAGCAAGCGGTGCAGGATTTCCTCGTCGGTGAACGAGCGCTGCGGAATGCCGAACTCCGCCGCGACCTGCGCGATGACCTGTTTCACCACGTCGTCCGGATGCGGGGTGCGATCGCCATCGCGGTAGGCGTACCAGCCGGCGCCGGTCTTCTGGCCCTTGCGGCCCATTTCCACCAGCCGGTCCGGCACGTGCAACTTGCGATACTCCGGATTGGCCGCGGCGCGGCGCTTGCGCCCTTCATAGCTCACGTCGAGGCCGGAAATGTCGTTAACGGCAAAGGGCCCCATCGGGTAGCCGAAGTCGACCATGACCTTGTCGATCTGCTCCGGCGTCGCACCTTCTTCGAGCATCAGCATCATCTCGGTCATCATCGGGGCACGGCTGCGGTTCGCGGCAAAGCCATCGCACGAACCGGCCACCGCACATACCTTGCCCATGTCGCGCGCCATCTTCATGGCATTCGCCACTGTCACGGGCGCCGTCTTGCTGCCACGCACGACCTCGCAGAGCTTCATCACGTTTGCCGGCGCAAAGAAGTGCGCGCCGGCCACGTCTTGCGGGCGGCTGGTGGCGTTTGCCATGATGTCGATATCAATGGCCGACGAGTTGGTCAGCAGCAATGCCCCCGGCTTCATCACGGCGTCGAGGCGGCCAAAGATCTCCTGCTTGATATCGATCCGCTCGAATACAGCCTCGACGACGGCATCGCAGTCTGCGATGGCTTCATAGCTCTGCACACCTTCAATCAAGGCCAGTCGTGCGTCCATTTCACCTTGCGACAAGCTGCCTCGCTTGACACGGACTGCGTACGTGTCACGGATGCGCAGCATGCCTCGGTCGAGCGCCTCGCGCGTGACTTCGAGCACCGTGACGGGGATACCCGCATCCGCATAGGACATAGCAATGCCGCTGCCCATCGTGCCTGCACCGATCACGGCAGCAGACTGAATACGAGGCGCCTTGCCGGTGGACTCTGCCCCCGGGATCTTGGCGGCTTCGCGCTCGGCGAAGAACGCGTAGCGAAGCGCCTTCGACTCCTCGGAACTCTCAAGCTCCGCAAATCGGGCCGCTTCCAGCGCTACCCCTCGTCAAACGGCCTGGTGAGCGCCGCCTCCACGCATTCGAGTGCATACGCCGGCGCCTTAAGATGGCGCGACTTCTTTGTGATGGACTTGCGCGCAGCGTCCAGTGCGGTCGCTCCCGCCCCTGTCAATTCGATGCCCTGCGCCGAGTCGCGCGCGCGCGGCAACGGGCGGCGTGAGGCGACGCCCCTGGCGAAACGGATCGCCGCCGTTCGCAGGTCAGTGCCGTCCATGATGGCATCGACGATGCCGAGTCGCTGTGCCTCCTCGGCGCCGACATGGCGACCACTGAGAATCACGTCCAGGGCCGCGGCCGGCCCGGCGATGCGTGTCAGCCGCTGCGTTCCGCCGCCCGCCGGGATGATGCCGAGGTTCACTTCGGGCAGGCCAAGTCTCGCGTCCGGGCTCGCAATGCGGTAGTGGCACGCCAGGGCATGCTCGAGTCCTCCGCCTAGCGCGTAGCCATGCATGGCGGCTACCACCGGTTTGTCGCTCGCCTCAAGCGTCGCGGCACTCTTGCGAGTGGACACCGGCCGGACGCTACCAAACCGCCGGATATCGGCACCGGCGATGAAGTTTTTGCCTTCGCCCAGCAGAACGATGGCATCCACCTCCGCATCGGCGTTGGCGCGCATGACGCATTCCATGATCCCTTCCCGCACGCCAGCGGCCAGCGCGTTGACGGGCGGATTGTTCACGGCGATCAACGCGACGCCGTCCTCAACGGCGTAAGTGACAGTCTGTGCTTGATTCATCAGTTTTCCTTCCAGCCGCTGCTTGTGCAGGGGTATGTCTGACGTGGTTGCATGTTCGGATCCATAGTAGCACGAGTTTCATTGCAAGGCATAGGTTTCTATCAGTGGAACTTAAGGCTCATGGTATCGAAAACGCCTTGGGAGCACCAAAAGAGACTTTCGATCGAATCCACAAACAGCGCGGCAGATCGCTTAATTCGCTTAATTTCACTTCCCGAAATCGGTTTCGGTTTTACAAACGACGAAATTGGGCCGGCGCAAGCATGACCGCGGGGGCTATGCCGCCCGACTTGCTGCGCGCTGGTCTGCAAGAATCATGTCCGCGCCCTTCTCCCCAATCATGATGGTCGGGGCATTCGTATTGCCGGATGTCACGACAGGCATGATCGAAGCATCGACGATACGCAGACGTTCGACGCCCCGCACGCGCAGGCGTGCATCAACGACCGCCATGCGGTCATTGCCCATCTTGCATGTCCCCGCGTGATGGAACGCGCACTGGCCTTCGCGCTCCATATAGTCGATCCATTGCGCGTCGGTATGCACTTCCTTCCCTGGCACCAGTTCTTCAAGGACGAACGAAGCCAGCGGCTCCATTGCAAGGATTTGGCGCAATCGCCGCAGGCCTGCGAGCATTGCGCCGATATCCTCGGGAGCGTGAAGGTAGTTAGGTACGAAGGCTGGAGACTGCATCGGATCGGCGCTGCGAAGGATCACTTCACCGCGCGAGTCCGGACGCACGCGATAGACCGATGCGCTGATCGCGGGGAAATCGTCGACCACCGCTTCACTGGTTCCCGCATACGAGAAGGTCATCGGACGAAAGCTGACTTCCATGTCCGCGTAGGCCACCTGCGGCCCGCTACGAAAGAAAGCGGCAGCGATCGAAGAGCCCAGCGCAAGGTAGCCGCCTTTTGTCAGCAGATAGCGCGCACCCGCAGCGTACTTGCGCCAGCCGGCAAGATGCTGATTGTAAGAGCCCTCTCGCGTGGTCCTCGCCTGCACCCGCACGGCGAAATGGTCCTGCAGGTTCTTGCCCGCGCCCGGCAGGTGCGCCACCATTGCGATGCCGTGCCGCCGCAGTTGCTCTGCATCGCCGATGCCGGACAGCATCAGAAGGTGCGGGGAGCTGAGCGCGCCCGCGCACAGCACCACTTCACGCACCGCCTCAAAACGCTGAATCTGCCCATTGATCTCAGCCTCGATACCGGTCGCGGTAACTCCGCTGAACAGGAGTCTGCGCACGTGCACGCCAGTCCGTATGTCGAGATTCGGCCGACGCGCGGCAATCGGGGCCACGAATGCGTCATAAGTGGATTGCCGCACCCCGTTGCGGATCGTGGCGCGCAACAGTCCAACGCCTTCCTGCTCACCGTCGTTGAAGTCATCCAGGCGCGTCAGGCCAGTGCGCTGCGCCGCCTCGACGAAGGCAAGCGCCGCGGGATGGAGAACCGACGGATCACTTACCGTCAAAAGCCCGTGCGACTCGCTGCCTTTTGCCGTGTCGCCCGGGGCCAGTAGATCCGGCGATTGCGCAAGGTCGGCACTGGCTCTGTCTCGAAGCACCAGTTGTAGTGCGCTGACCTGAACAACTTGCCCATGCCAGCGGGCGTGCGGATCCAGAAATCATCGGCGGGTGGTCCCGCCTCTACCAGCAGCACACGCGTGTTGCGATCGTCGCTCAGACGGCGGGCCAGGACACAGCCTGCCGAGCCAGCCCCAACGATAATGTAGTCGTAACAATTCACGCAGTCGTTCTCCCCATCCGAGCGCACGGCCTCCGGAATCGTTGCGCCGTGCAATCGCTGTCGGACTATGAGAAAGGAGGCTGGCTCAGCTGCGCTTGGCGCTTAGGAGCCAGCAGAGAGAATCTCGCACATGTAGCTGGCATCTCCGGACCCACACTCAGGGCGGACAATGGAGACCAGGGTCAGTCGTCGCCGAGACGCAGTTCGCTGGGCCTGCGCTTTTCAATGTTGGACTTCAACAGCGCCGCGGTGCGGAAGATGCCATGCGCAAACTTGCCATACGGCAGCGTCGCGAACAAGGCCATCACCACGCCCAGGTGTAGCGCCAGCAGCAACGGCATCGCAGCCGTCTCACGTCCCGCCAGCAAGGCCAATCCTGTCCCACTGATCAACAGCAGCAACGCAATGAAGCCCCGATCCATCGGCCGTTGTTGCACATCCCCGTGCATGGGATGACGCCGCAGGTTCAGCCACAGCAATCCGGCCGGGCCGATCAACAGGCCGATGCCTCCAGCTGTGCCCAACAGCACCGGCAGGCTGAATACCAGATACGGCGCATGCCATCCCAACAGAAAATGATAAGCCGTCGCCACCGCCGTCGAAGCAAAGCACAGCATGAAACCATAGAACGTGAAATGGTGGAAGCGCCGCCGCGCCAGCGTAAAGCGATCATTCGCCTCATTGCAGCCATCCCCATGGCCACCATCCAGGTAGGTCAACGTCAGCACGTTCTTCGTCGCCTCCGCCACGGCAGGCGCCGAGGCCGTCCCGGTCGACACGTCGCGCCAGAAGCGCCGCACCCCGATGCCGAGCGCGATGACTGCAAAGCCGAACACCGCGCCAAACATGCTTGCCAGCGTGTTGTGCGGGAACACCGCATAGAAATTTCCGCCCTCGTGCGTACGCCACAGCGCGCCACCTATCGTCACGGCCAGCACCAGGAACAATGCGAGTCCGATCGCCAGCGCTACCGACACCGTCAGGCCGTTGCGCTTATACAGCTTGCCCAGCGGCGCCGGCCACGCATATTCGCTGTACGTCTCCAACCGTACCTTGGCCATCGCCTGAGGGACGTTAACGCCGAAGTCATGCGGAGGCGCGTACTGGCACGCGTGATAGCACGCACCGCAGTTGTGACACAGATTCGCCAGGTAGTTCACATCGGCCTTGCCAAATTCGAGCCGGCGCGTCATGGCCGGAAACACCGCGCAGAAACCCTCGCAATAGCGGCAGGCATTACAGATCTGCATCTGCCGCGCGACTTCGGCTTCGTTCTCCGTGAGCGGCAGGACGCGGATCACGCGCCCGGTATTGGGCATGGCAGTCGCGCCCGGCTCCTGGCCAGCCAGCTCCGTGGCCTCGCGCGCAAGCGCTTCAAGCTTCTGCATGGACCGCTCCCGTCTTGATGCCCGCCGCCTTAGCGGCCTGCGTGCCGGCGATACGCCCAAACGCGGTACCGATCGACATGCCGACGCCCGCCGTATATCCCTTGCCAAGCACGTTGCCCGCCATCATTTCTCCTGCCACGAACAGATTCCCGCTCGGCTTGCTGCCGAAGTGCACCTGCGCCAGGTCGTTGACCTTCAGGCCCAGGTAAGTGAACGTGATGCCCGGCCGCAACGCGTAGCCATAGAACGGCGCCTGGTCCAGCGGACGGGCCCAGTGTGTCTTGGGGGGTGTCAGGCCTTCGGTATGGCAGTCGTCCAGCGCAGTATGGTCGAACGTGCCGACGCGGCACGCGGCGTTGTAGTCCTGCACGGTGCGCACGAACTGCGCTTCCGGCAGCCCGAGCTTGCGCGCAAGTTCAGGCAGCGTGTCGGCCTTCTCGCCGGGAAACACCGGCGGCATGAAGCGGCCGATGGCCTGGCTGTCGATGATCGAGTAGCCAATCTGCCCTGGCTGTTGTGCTACCAGCCGGCCCCAGATCGCATAGCGCTTGGGCCAGAAGTCCTCACCCTCGTCATAGAACCGCTCAGCGTCGCGGTTGACGACAATGCCCAGCGACACGCAGTCGATGCGCGTGCAGATCCCCCGTCGTACAGCGGCGCGCGTGCGTCGATGGCCACGCAATGCGATTGCGATGGGTCACCGATGGCGTCCGCCCTCGATTCAATCATGTGCCGCAACAGTACACCTTGGTTGAAGCGTGTGCCGCGGATCAGGAAGTTGTCGGCCGGCCATTCGCCGCGCTCGTTCTGGCCCCACGCTTCGCGCAGCCATTCGCGGTTCGATTCGAAGCCACCCGCGGCCAGCACGCAGGCGCGCGCGGTGAAGCGCTGGTTACCGCTGCGCGCGGCGACGAAGCGGTTGCCGTCCATCTCGATCGCGTCGACGGGCGTTTCATAGCGAATCTGCACGCCCATCGCTTCGGCGCTGCGGTAATAGGCATTGACCAGCGCCTTGCCGCCGCCCATGAAGAAGGCGTTGGTGCGCGCCACATGCAACGCGCCCGAGAGCGGCGGCTGGAAGCGCACGCCATGCTTTCGCATCCAGGGCCGGCATGTCGACGAGGCACGAATCACGAGCCGTGCCAGGTGTTCATCGGTGATGCCCCCTGTCACCTTGAGCAGATCCTGCCAGTATTCCTCTTCCGGATAGGCGTCCACCAGCACGTCCTGTGGTGCATCATGCATGCAGCGCAGGTTGCGGGTGTGTTGCGAGTTGCCGCCGCGCCACGCACGAGGCGCCGACTCCAGCAGCAACACCGAAGCCCCGGCTTCGCGCGCCATCAGGGCGGCGCAGAGCGCGGCATTGCCGCCTCCTATCACTAGTACATCGATCATCCAATTCTCCGTCATAGCGCCGCGCCCGGCCGCCAGGATCTGACTGTCACGTCTGTCGCCCGCCGCGGTCGCGCGGCGGAAACACGCACCAGGAGCCGTCGGCGTGGCGGAAGAACAGGAGGGACAGCGCCCCCGAAGCTCGTTCAACCTCGACCTGCACATAGCCGCGTTGGTTTGCGTCGTCGCGCATGCGGGTAATGCGTGCAATCGTCGGCGCCTCTGGCCCGAGCCACTTTTCCATTAACCCGCGCAGGGACATTCCACCCATTCCCATTTCGCCTGCTCCATTGCGTTCCTGCCTCGAACCGCGCCGACTTCAACTGCCCTACACCTCGACCATCTCGAAGTCGCTCTTGCCTACCGAGCACTCCGGGCACATCCAGTCGTCGGGAATGTCAGTCCAGCGCGTGCCCGGGGCGATGCCTTCGTCGGGCATCCCCATCGCCTCGTCGTAGACAAAGCCGCACAGCGCGCATTGCCAGACCTTGAAGTCGGCAAAGACAGCACCCGCGCCAGAATGGTCAGCGCTCGCGGATTGGTTCTCCATGGTCCTGCTCCTTTCGTCATACCTGCCCACTGTGGGCTCAACTCAGAGTGGCACTGTGTCAGGACAGCGCCCCTTCCCATCACACAACGAGCCATACAGGCCCTGCCCTGGCATCTTTCAGGTTCCCCCACAACCTTGGAAGCGATGATATCATGGGTTCTACTGAATAGCATCGATTCCAGTGTATGAAACCGCTAAGCAGTTGTCCAGTGACGGACTGCAAGGAGACTCGGCATGACAATCAAAGGCAAGGCCTACATCATCGGGGCGTACGAACACCCCTTGCGCAAAGCGCCGGTGCACTCCGTGGCGCAGCTCCATGCGGAGGTCGCCAAAGGCGCGATCGAAGACGCGGGGCTGTCGCGGGATGACATCGACGGCTTTTTCTGTGCCGGTGACGCACCGGGTGCCAACGTGTGGTCGATGGCGAACTACCTGAACCTGAACCGGCTCAGGCATGTCGATTCGACGGATATGGGGGATGCTCATACTTGGCACACGTGGCCCACGCGGCCGAGGCGATCGCGGCGGGCAAGTGCAACGTGGCGCTCATCACCCTTGCCGGCCGGCCGAATTCCGAGGGAATTTCCGGCACACAGGTTCGGGTCCGCGGCGTCAACATGCCGGAGACGCCCTATGAAATGCCCTACAGCCCGGTTACGCTGAACCTTTACGCCATGTGTGCCATGCGACATATGTATGAATTCGGCACCACCAGCGAGCAACTCGCCTGGGTCAAGGTCGCTGCGTCGCACCATGCGCAGCACAACCCGAACGCCATGCTGCGCAACGTTGTCACGGTCGACGACGTACTGGCCTCGCCGATGATCGCTGACCCGCTGCATCGTCTCGATTCATGCGTCGTCAGCGACGGCGGTGGCGCAGTGATCGTGGCGCGCCCGGAAATTGCCAGGGCATTGGCACGCCCCCGCATCAAACTGCTGGGCGCAGGCGAATCGACCAAGCACCAGATGGCAGGCAAGGTGGACCTGACCTATACCGGCGCGGCGTGGACGGGTCCGCGTGCCTTCGAAGAAGCCGGCGTCACCCCTGCCGATATTCAGTATGCGTCGATCTACGACAGCTTCACCATCACCGTGATCCTGCAGCTGGAAGATCTCGGCTTCTGCAAGAAGGGCGAAGGCGGCCGCTTCGTCGCTGACGGCAACCTGATCTCCGGCGTTGGCAAGCTTCCGTTTAACACCGACGGTGGCGGCCTGTGCAATAACCATCCGGCAAATCGGGGCGGCATCACCAAGATTATCGAAGCGGTGCGCCAGCTGCGCGGCGAAGCCCACCGCAGCGTGCAAGTGCCAGATTGCGCACTTGCCTTGGCCACCGGCATCGGCGGTGCCATTGGTCACCGCCACGGCGCCGCCACGCTCATCATGGAAAGGGAGTAATGACATGCCGACGTTTTCCGAAGCCCGCAAGATCAGCGACCCGGCCCTGAACCCGGGTGACGAACCCTATTTCGCCGCCGCTGCCCAGGGAAAGCTGCTGCTCAAGGTTTGCAGCAGCTGCGGCGAATCGCATCACTATCCGCGTGCCTTGTGTCCTTTTTGCTGGAGCAGCGAGGTGCAATGGGCCGACAGCCAAGGTACCGGCGTGATCTACACCTACAGTGTTACGCGCCGCGGCGCCGGCACGCCATACTGCATCGCATACGTGACGTTGGATGAGGGCCCCACCATCCTGACCAATATCGTTGACACAGATTTGGACACGGTCCGGATCGGCCAGCGCGTCAGGGTGGTCTTCAAGACGTCCGAAGGCGGCACATCGATCCCGATGTTCACGCCGGTTGCCGAACCTGCGCCCTGACCCGAATACTCGCCGGAGAATCCGATGGCAAGATCCGTCGCTTTATATAGCGCCGTTGACGACATGCTCACCCATTACACGGTGGACGTCGATTCCGCTACGCTTGTCAGGAAGGAAACCATCCGGGTTCCCGCCAAGGTGCAATATGCCTGGCGGCACCCTGCCAAACCGTACCTGTATGTTTCCACCAGCAACGGTGGCCCACGGGTCGAATCACACTGCAACCACGTCAGCGCATTTGCCATCGGCGCGAATGGCGCATTGCTTCCCCATGGGGAAAGCAAGGCATTGCCGCGTCGCGCCGTGCATATGTGCGTGGATCCCTCGGGGCGCTATATCCTGAATGGGCACAACTATCCGTCGAGCGGCATCACAGTGCATCGCGTGGAAGCCAATGGCGAGATCGGCGATCGCGTTGTGCAAGCCACCGCCCTGGACTACGGCATCTATCCGCATCAGGTCATGGTCACGCCGTCGGGCCGCACGGCGGTGATCGTCGACCGCGGCAACAAGGCGCAGGGCGACAAGCCAGAAGAGCCCGGCGCGCTGCGGACCTTCGGCTTCACGGATGGCCAGCTTTCGACGGGCGGGGTGGTTGCCCCGCAGGGGGATATGGCTTCGGCCCGCGTCACATCGCGTTTCACCCGTCAAAACCCTGGCTATATGCTTCGGACGAACGCACCAACCGGCTCTATATGTTTCGCTACAGCGAAGGCGGCATCGAAGCGGCGCCGGCCTTCACCTGTCCAACACTGCGCCAGCCTGAGTTGGTTCGCCCCAGGCAACTGGGCGGTCCCATTCATGTCCATCCAGCGGGTCATTGTGTCTACGTTGCCAATCGGGCGGACCACGCCGTCGCCGACGGGGACCACAAGGTGTTCGCAGGCGGGGAAAATAACATCGCGGTGTATGGGATCGACGAGGAAACGGGTGAACCCACGCTTCTCCAGCATGCCGACACGCAATCCTTTCACATCCGCACATTTGCGTGCGACCCAGGCGGGCGCCTGCTTGTGACAGCGAGCATTAAGGCGCTGAATGAACGCGATGGCGAAAAAACCAGGCACGTCCTGGCGGCACTCTCGGTCTTTCGCATCGAGGCCGATGGGCGACTAGAGTTCTGCCGGAAGTATGACGTCGAAACTTCAGGCAGCCAGCTCCAGTATTGGATGGGAATGGCAGGTCTTGACTAGTGGCCGGCAATCGTCGCGAAGGGACATCGGCCCCACCTTAGTGAGTAAGAAACATGGATCTAGGAATCAAAGGAAAGACTGCGCTGATCACGGCCTCCAGCGGCGGCATGGGCAGGAACATTGCGCACGCCCTGGCAGCGGAGGGCGTCAATGTGGTGCTGTTCGCCCGCTCCGCTGACAAGCTGCAAGCCGTTGCGGATGAGATCGAACAGCAGCACGGCGTGAAGGCCCTTGCGGTCCCCGGCAACATGCTGGTTCGCGCCGACGTGGAACGTCTGGCTTCCACGCTCCGGCAGCACGGCGGTGGACCGGACATCGTGGTCCTGAATACATCACGCCCCCCAACCCGATCCGCGCCACGCTAGAAGAAAACGACGAGGAGCGCTGGAAGGAGGCGTACCAGAGTCAGTTGTGGGGCACCATCCAGGTGGTTACCCACGTCATTCCACTGATGCTCGACCGCAACTGGGGCCGGATCATCGCCATCACGTCGGCTTCAGTCAAGCAGCCGATGCCGCATCACAGTCTGTCCACCGTGTTCCGGGCCGGCGTTACGGCATATATGAAACACCTGGCGAATGAGGTCGGCACCAGTGGCATTACGGTGAACTGTGTTGCGCCCGCGCTGATCGACACGTCACATCGCAGCGGCGGTGCCGCCTATTCGGCGGAAAAGACGGCAGCCCGCAAGAAACTGACTCCGCTGGGCCGGCTCGGTACCCAGCAGGAGACAACCGGCGTGGTGACGTTCCTGGCATCGATGCAGGCGGGATTCGTCAATGGCGCGACGATTCCAGTGGAGGGCGGGATGGTGGGATCGCTGCTTTGACGCGCAAGCGCCCGGCGAGCCGAGGTGAAGAGTGGTGAGCAGGCCGCGTGCAGCGCGGCCTGCCCGTTTAAGCAAGAGACAGTCGCTGGGCCGCTGCACCAGCGGCCCCACTCAAGGCACCTTGCCGCCGAGCTGAAGCGAGATATTGGCGGCGGCGCTGACCACTTGCTTGACGAGTTCCTTTTCCCGCGTTTGCAAGCGCACCGTCGGCGCGCCAAGCGACACGCAATAGTGCACTTCCTCGTTCACGTCCTTGATGGGAGCCGAGATCGCCGAAATGCCCAGCAGGCGTTCCCCATGCGAAACCGAATAGCCCTGCTCGCGCACTTTCTCGAACTCGGCAAGCACATCGGCTTTGGTTCGTTTTGTCGCCTTGGCGACAGCGCTGACGAAAGGAGCCGCTTCATCCTTGGCCATATACGCCATCAGCACCTTGGAACCGGAACCTGCAAGGAGGGGATCTGCTCGCCCGACTGGACCACGGCGCGTAGCGGCGATGCGTCAGTCGACACCGCGTCGATGCAGATGCGATGCTGGCCGCTGACCGTATGCAGCGAGATCGTCTCCTTGGTCTTCTCCGCCAGCTCGGTCAGGATCGGGCGGGCGATCTCGCGGATGCCGAGCGTACTCTTGACCAGGCCGGCGAGCCGCGTGAAGCGGAACGACAGGCAGTACTGCTGGTCCTCCAGGCGAACCAGATAGCCCGCCTGGTCCAGGCTCTGGACAATGCGGAACGTCGTGGACTTCGGCAGCTCGATGCGGTCAGCAATCTCCTGTAGCGTCAGGCTGCTCCGTTCGGCGGTGAAGCTTTCGAATACAGCAAGAATACGTTGCACCGAGCGCATCATTTGGAGGTGTTCCATCCATAATTTCAAACCCTGTATGGTACATCACGGCAGCGGGGTTGGCGCTATGCCCCCGAGGCCCGATACCTACCCCCGCCGTGTACTACCCACAGGGCAACGCTACATCAACCCTATAAGTAACGCATAAGGCGCTTATAACGTATGGAGAGCGTCGTTCAGCGGCCTTCGAATACCGGCTTGCGCTTCTCCTTGTAAGCCAGGATTGCCTCCTTGTAGTCACGGGTCGACTGCACCACCGCCATATGCGACGCAACCGTTTCAAGACTCGTGCGCAGGTCCGTGCGCAGCGATTGATACATCAGCTTCTTGATATCGCGCGTCTGGATCGGCGGGCCGTCGGCCAGGCGAGCCGCGAAAGCGATCGTCTCTTGCATCAGGTCATCCGCGCTGCAAACCCGATTGACCAGCCCGATCCGCAGAGCCTCTTCGGCCGGGACGAAATCACCAGTCCAAAGCAGCTCCAAGGCCTTGGCTGGGCCCACCAGACGCGGCAGGAAATAGCAACCGCCGTTGCCTGGCAGAAGGCCGACACGAATGTACGCCTCCGCAAACCTCGCGGTGCTCGCCGCAAAGCGCAGGTCGCACATCAGCGAAAGGTCCATGCCTGCCCCGACGGCCGCACCGTTTACTGCGGCGATAAGCGGCTTCTCGAACGCTTCCACCGCCAGCGCGACCTGATGTGTGACGTTCTGGAGCCGCTGCTTGCGCTCCAGCGGTGTCGGGTCAGCCTCCGAGCCACGTCGCCCAAGATCCCCGCCCGAGCAGAATGCGTCGCCGCTGCCGGTGATGACAAAGCTGCCGATGCCCGGGTCGTCGTTCGCCGTGTTCAGTGCAGTGCGCAGAAGCTCAAGCATTTCCTCGCTCAGCGCGTTTTTCTTTTCCGGTCGATTCAGGCGCGCAACCATCACACGGCCAATCGTTTCAATTTCCAGATCTGCCACTTTCCCCTCCTGATTGTTAACGAGACACGGATTCGGCCGTCGCGACGGCTTTGCGGTGCCGGGCATGCTGGGCACGCGCTTCCAGCAACGCCGCCTTCAGTTGCCGGTTGATCCATTGCTTGTTGTCCGCAAACACGCGCCGCTCCTTGCCGCCCAACGTTCCTGCAAGCACCGTCGCCGCATGTTTCAGTTCGTCGGCAGGTACCACGGCCGCGACCAGTCCCCGCGTCAACGCCTCGCGTGCCGGCATGCGCCTGCCCGTCTGGATCAGGTCCAGCGCGAGCGCGCGTCCGCCGATGACCTCAAGAATGTTGGCCCCGGAAAATGTGGGAATGCCCAGGTCGATTTCCGGCAGAGACAGCGCGGCCGTGTCCGCCGCGACACAGGCGTCCGACAGCAATGCCAGCATGGCGCCGCCGCCGCTGGCGATGCCGTTCAGTACGGCAAGGACCGGGACCGGGTTGTCCATCACGGCATCCTGCAACGCTGCCAGGGCATGGGAACGGCGCTCGCGCTGACGCGCCATGTCGCCGTCTTCGGGCTGCTCGCGCACGTCCGCGCCGCCACTGAACACGCGGGCCCCCGCGGCCGTCAGCAGCACGGCCTTGACGGTGGGATCGCTCGCGCCTGCCCGGATCGCAGCGGTGATGCCCTCCATGATGGCGACTGTCATCGCATTCGCCTTCTCCGCACGATTGATCGTGATCCACAGAAGATCATCCGCGCGTTCGACGACCAGATTGTCTTGCCTGCTATCCATGAAAGCTGTCTCCTGTCTTTTTACTATGCCGCCGCCCGCACCTTGCCGCCGCCAGACACAAAGATGTCGGCAAAGAACTCGCTCTCCGGCAGGCGGCAAACGTTGGTAAAGTCATCGCGGGCGGATTGCACGACGATTGGCGCGCCACACGCGTAGACCTGATGGCCGGACAGGTCAGGGTAATCTTCCATCACGGCCTGGTGGACGAAGCCGGTGCGCCCTTCCCAGGCATCCTCATCGCGGGCCTCGGACACCACTGGCACGTACCGGACGCCATGCTTCTCCTGCCACGTCGTTGCCAGCGCATCCAGGTAGAGATCGGCAGGACGGCGGCCACCCCAGTACAGGGTCATCGGACGGCCGCTTCCCTTGCTTGCCTCATGCTCGATCATGGCCTTGATCGGCGCGAAGCCCGTGCCGCTGGCCACAAAAATGATCGGCTTGGCGCTCTGCTCTCGCACAAAGAACGCGCCTACCGGACCTTCGATCCGCAGCAGGTCTTTTTCCTCATCACATTGAAGACGTGGGTGCTGAACGGGCCGCCGTAGTTGCGCAGATGCAGCTCGACCAGGTCCTCATCCTCCGGCGAATTTGCCATCGACAGGCTGCGGCGAATACCGCCCGGCATCACGATATTGATGTACTGGCCTGGCAGGAACTTCAGGCGTTGCGTGGCAGGCAAGCGCAGCCGGATGCGCATGACGTCGTGCGCCAGCCGTTCCAGTTGATGTACGCGGCAAGGCAGGCGCACGATGGGGATGTCCATGTTTTCACGGACCACGCTGCTTGCGATCGCCAGCGCGGAGCGCGCCTTGGCCTGGCAAAGCAGCGCATAGCCTTGCTCACGCTCCGCCTCCGACAACACGCAGTCGTCGGAGTCGCCGTGATCCACATCGCCTGCCAGTACCTTGGCCTTGCAGGTGCCGCACGTGCCGGTGCGGCAGCCATGCGGGAGCGGGAAATTCTGGCTCAGCGCGGCGGCAAGGATCGTATCGCCCTCGCGCACCGCAAGCGTGTGGCCGACCGGCTCGAACGTGACCGGGTGCGTCGGCAGTTCCATCACGGGCTCGCTCATGGCCGTTCCCCGGAGACCGGCTGTGATGCCGTGTGGCCACGGGGAATGATGACAGCATCGGCTGCCACCACGCCATTGGGCAGGACGAACAGCGGGTTGATGTCGACCTCACCCACCTGATCGCGCGCTTCCCAGGCAAACTGCGACAGCGCAGCCAGCGCGCGCGCCGCCGCATCGACATCCAGCGCCGGCTTGCCCCGGACACCGTCAAGGATGCGCCGGCATTTCAGTTCATCGAGCATCTCGCGCGCGGTCACGTCGTCAAACGGTGCCAGCCTGCAGATGGTGTCGCCCAGGAGTTCGGCATAGATGCCGCCCGCGCCGACCGCCACGACCGGACCAAAGACCTCGTCGTTGACCACGCCCGCAATCAGTTCGAAGCCACCCTGGATCATCTGCGTCACCAGTACGCCGGAGATGCGGGCGGACGGCGCCTTCTGGCGCGCATTGTCAAGAACCTCGGCGATCGCTGCCTCCAGTTCGGCGCGCGTGCGGATCCCTACCTTGACACCCCCACTTCTGTCTTGTGCGCGATGTCCGGCGAGACGATCTTGACCACCAGCGGCGCGGTCATCTTGTCGAATACGACAGCGTCCTCGACACCACTGACGATCACATCGTTGGACACGGGAATGCCGGCTGCCGCGAGAATGGCTTTTGCATCGGCCTCCGATAGCGACGCACCCTCCGCGTTACGCGGGAACAACTCGCGCGGTGCCGCCGCACTTCGCGAAGCGGATGAGGCTGTGGCGCGTTCGACACGCGCGCGGGCCTGCCGGTAGTTGGCCAGCATTGCCAGCGCACCGGCCGCGCGCGAAGGCGAAGGCAGCACAGGAATGCTCGACCGCGCGAACACCGACAGCGCTTCCCCGATCTGGCTGGCTGGCGCCGAGGAGAAGACCACGATCGGCTTTTCGGTCGACCCGGCGATTTCGCCCAGCACCTCCGCAGCCACCACGCTCCCCGCCTTCCCGGTCGTCGCGATATTCACGCATACCGCGTGCACATTGGGATCCTCCAGCGTGGCACGTACCGCAGTTTCCAGCTTGGCGCGATTGCCGGCGGAGAAGTAGCCTGCGGTCAGATCGATGGGATTGTGCACTGCCCCGATGTTCGGAATGACCGCCTGCAGGCTTGCCTGGGTCTTTTCGGTCAGTTCGCACAGAGACAGGCCAGCCGGTTCACCGGCGTCGGCAAAGACGATCGCGGAGCCGCCGGAAACGCCCATCACCGCCACCCCGCCGCCGGCCGGATACTTGCCGCCTTCCAGTGCCTTCAGGTAGTCAACCGCCTGGTCGATTTCCCGGATCTCCACGATACCGCTTTGCTTGAAGGCCGCCGAGTAATAGTCATAGCTGCTGGTCATGCTTGCGGTATGCGACGCCGCGGCGCGCGCGCCCTGCTCGGTCACCCCTGCCTTCCACAGCAGCAGCGGCTTGCCACGGGCCATGGCACGTTGGCCAACGTCGAGCAGCGCCCGACCATCCCGGGTGCCTTCGATATAGGCAAGGATGATCTTGGTTTCGTCGTCATCGATCAGGGCATCGATCAGCTGGACGGCATCGATATCGCTTTCATTGCCGGTAGCGATCACATGCCGGAAGCCGATGCCGGCCGCCTCGCATGCCAGCGCGATGCTGTAGCCAAAGCCGCCGCTTTGCGTCACCAGCGAGACGGAACCCGGCTTGAGCTTCGGCTCGCGGGTAATGCTGCCAAAGGCGGCATAGACATTGGCGTGAATGTTGGCAAAGCCCAGGCAATTCGGCCCCACGATGCGCATGCCGGATCCATGCGCGATCTCCAGCATCTGCCGCTCTCGCTCCACCCCTTCGGGTCCGCTTTCGCGGAAGCCACCGCTGAGGATCAGCGCGAACGGCACGCGCTTCTGCGCTGCCATTTCCACCACCGGCAGCACGCCCTTGGCCGGGACACCGATGACGACCAGATCCACGTCCTCCTCAATATCGGCAACGGAACCGTAGCACTTCATGCCGTCGAACTGCTCGTACTTCGGATTCACCGGAAAGATCTTGCCGCTGTAGCCGTTCTTCAGGAGTGCCCGCACGACCTGCGAACCCGGGCGCGCGACGTCGTCAGAAACACCCACCACGGCGATTGAGCGAGGCTCGAATAGATGACTGAATTTGTTCATACCTAGAGTGATCCCTTCCCGACAACATCGGGACAAAACTGCGCACTGATGCGCGACAACGTCTGCGACGAGCAGCCCCTGCGGGCCCGGCGCGGTGCCGGCTCCGATAGTCCTGACTTTAGCCCGACGCGCCTCGACAGTCAACATTTTTGGAATCGGTTCCATTGTTCAGAACCCAACGTCTCAAGTGTTTTTGGTTCCGATGATCGAAACTGATGCTGTTCATCAAAACTTCTGCTACGATTAGTCTATGGGTTGCCCGCCTGCTCTGAGCAACCCGCAAACCAGCGCGGAGATCTTCCGCGACCTGCGGCAGACGCAAAGGAGAAATGACTATGATTTACACGCGAAGTGGCGCCGACGCCCTGGCAAAACGGAATGTTGTGGTTTCCCCTGGGACTGGCAATACGCATTGGGGAACTGTGTACTTCGGCCCGCGCTCTTCAAACGAGCGGCAGCCGGGGCCGCAGGCCACAATGTCGGAGTTGGACGCCAACGAAACGATCGTCCCGCACTTTCACGGTGTGACGATGTTTCAACTCTTCGTCGCCGGCTCCGGCACCATTGGTAACCGCGGCCAGGTGCTCCAGCCGCTGACCGTTCAGTTCAAGGATCACCACACTGCGTATGGCCCGATCATTTCGGGCCCCCAAGGCCTGTCATTCGTGGCGATGCGCATGTACACCGCCAATTCCGAACCGATCTATCTCGACAAGCCCGGGTACCGCGAAAAGCTCGAGCAAAGCAAGCGCCGGCACCTGACCTCGGACCCGGTGGGTTTTTCCACCGAGCCGGTTCTCAAGTCCCGCAAGGAAGTGGCATGGGAGACGTTGTTCGCGGACGAATCCGATGGCATGGCTGCGCAAGTGGTGCGGCTCGGTGAGGGTATGACGGTACAGGGCCCTGATCCCCGTGCAGCTGGCGGCTACTACATCTTCGTCGGCAACGGCAGCCTCGTTCATGGCGACGAAGAACTGCCGCAATGGTCCATGGTGGTCGTGGAGCCGAATGAAGAGCAGTTTGAGATTCGTGCCGGCGCGAAAGGCCTGGAGGCGATGGTGCTGCAGTATCCGCGGGAGGATCGGGCGGGTTGGTGATTGGCGGGGGGCACGCCCCCTCTACCGCAATGTCTCACCTTCGGGGATGCACACAACTGATCCGAGGCCTTTTCCCGCGTTTGCGGGAATATTTTTGTCCGTTGAAGAAGGCGAAAAAGCCACAGTCGGCCCCGCACCCGCGGCAATGACTGTGGCTTGACGGAACGGCATTACCTGCATCAGGGCCGTTCGCCAGTCGCACTGCACAATGCGGGGCGCCGGAGCGCGACTGGCCAGGACTTTGTAGCGCGGGCCCGCCTCAGGCGGTGACGATCACCTCGTCCCCTTCCACACGGAAGGTATGCGGCATATCCACCGATGCCCATTCCATATAGTTGAGAACCTCGTCGAATTTCGGGTGCCCGCGGCGCAGGACTTCCGGCCGGTACCGCTGGTCCATGGCCATGGGCAGGAATCCGACGCGCACAACCCCTCCTTCGACACCACCGCTTTCGCCAGCAGGCTCAGGGTACAGGCCTTGCCGTATGGCATGAGCGGGAAATCGGGGTCGAGATCCGTGTGATTCCGGACCGCGCCGTGCGCCCATGCCGGCTCCGCCCAGGACGGCGCGGGGAAGCCCTTCGTCATGGCGAACACGCCCAGGCTGTAGAAGATTGTCTTGCCCTTGTAGACTTCCACCGCTTTCGGAATGTGCGGCGCATGCGCAACGACGAGGTCGGCGCCTGCATCGATGGCGGCGTGCGAAACGGCTACCTGGTAGTCAGCGATAACCCGTGGCAGCCGAATCACGCCGGAGTGAAAAGCGAGAATGACAATGTCCGCTTCCTCACGCAGCGCACGAATGTCCTCCACCAGCATGGCCAAATCCTCAGGATCGGGCTCCGTCCGGATACCGACCGGTTGGTGCGGGCCGCGGGTTTCGTAGGACGTCCGGATCCGGATCGAGGTGACGCCCGGCTTGTCTGGACCAGCTTCGCTGCCGGCTGCGGCGACCGACGTATAGCCGAGGTAGGCCAC
This sequence comes from Cupriavidus sp. D39, assembly GCF_026627925.1. Classification (NCBI taxonomy): domain Bacteria; kingdom Pseudomonadati; phylum Pseudomonadota; class Betaproteobacteria; order Burkholderiales; family Burkholderiaceae; genus Cupriavidus; species Cupriavidus sp. D39. The sequence continues at coordinate 466,717 of NZ_JAPNLE010000006.1, read as the reverse complement.
GTTCACGCCGTTCTTTTCCACGATCGCGGCACGGCGGGCTTCCTTGAGGTCCCGACCCGCACCCGTCACCTGAATACCGCGCGAATTCAGCAATTCGCGAGTATCCAGCATGGCGTCCGGCCCGGCGTCATAGGTGTGGTTGTTCGCCATGGTGACGGCGTCGAACATGCCGTTGGTGTAGATTTCCGCCATCTCGACTGGCTGCCCGACCTGTGGGGCATGCTCCGCCCGGATGCCCCGGCTCGAATAGGTCCGCATGCAGTTCACAAACCGCATGTCCGCCTGCTCGAGCACGGGACGCACCAACTCCGTGTAGCCCTCTATCGGGAAACCATCCCGCGGCCCATGCGCAGGACCACAATCTCCACCGATCAACACCGTCACACTGCCAGACATAACTATCTCCTCAACAACGCTATTAGTTCCACTACCCGGAATCAATGCCGACACCAAGAACTGATGTTAGCATCGCCCGAGTTGCGTGCCAAGCCGCACGCCATCGCCCCGGCTTGTCCATGAACCTGACCCTCTTGCCCTTTCCGGGTTATTGGGCCTCGGCCTTGATGTTGGCGGCCCTGATCAGTTCGCCCCATCGCCGGTAGTCTTGCGCGACGAAGGCGGCCATTTCATCACTATTGGATCCGACGGGATCGGCCCCATTGGCTTGGAAGCGTTCGCGTACGTCGCTGCTGTTCATGATTTTGACGACGGCCTGGCTGAGTCGTTCGACAACCTCGCGAGGCATCTTTGCCGGGCCGACCAGGCCGTACCACCCTGAGCTGCCACTAAGGTCCTTCACGCCCGCTTCTGCCAAAGTCGGGACATCCGGCAGCAGGCTGGACCGGCCAGCTCCGGTGACTGCAATGGCTCGCACCTTGCCGGACCGGATCGACGGCAATGCGGCGACGACGGTGGGCAGCGACATGTCGACGTAGCCGGCCATGACATCGTTCAATGCCGGGGCCGAACCCTTGTAAGGCACGAACGAAAATTTGACGTTGGCCGCCCGCTGCAGCAGCTCCGTCGCCAGATGACCGGGCGCCGCCTGGCCGGTCGTACCCGACGTCAGCGGCGTCTTGCTCGAACGGGCCAGACGCAGCAACTCATCCAGATTGCGCGCCGGTAGCTTCGGGTTGACGACAATCACGTTAGGAACATTGGCCAGCAGCGAAATCGGAGTGAAATCCTTGACCGGGTCACGTGCCGACTTCGTGTACAGGTAGGGATTGGTCGTCATTCCCATGGAAGTCAGCAACAGTGTGTAGCCATCGGGAGCCGCGGCCGCAACCGCATTGGCCGCGACCATGCCATTGGCGCCGCCGTGGTTCTCGATGACGACTGGCTGGCCCAATGCCTTGTACAGCCTTTCCGCGACCAGCCGCCCGATCAGGTCGGTCGATCCGCCCGGGGAAAGCCGATCAGCAGCTTGATCGGCTTGTCGGGATAGCCCGCATGGGCCGCGCCCGGCTGCATCAATACCGCGCTGGCAGCGAGCAAAGGCAGTGAAATGAGCAAACGACGGATACGCCTGGACTGCGATGGCACCATTGTCTCCATGATTCTGTCCTCGAGGGTGGGATGGGATTGCGCGCGCCGCTTGCTGCGGCGTCTGTCCTGACAGGCCACATGCCGAATCACTTCGGCACGGTGCTCAAATCTTGCTCGGGTCCGCTTACATCCGGTCGGTTCGCCCACCGTCCACATAGAGCGTGTGGCCGGTAACAAAACTGGAATCGTCGCTGGCGAAGAACAGTACCGCTGCGGCAAGCTCTTCCAGCCGCCCTGGCCGATTGAGGACAGCCATGCTGGTGCGAACACGGATATGCTCCGCCACCTCGTCCGGGCTGCGCGTGGCGCCCGTGAGCGGTGTCAGGAAGAAGCCCGGCGCCACACAGTTGACATTGACACCGCTCGGGCCAAGTTCTCTCGCCAGCGTCTTGGTCAACTGGATCACTGCAGCCTTGGCAGAGGCATAAGGCGCGCTGGCACCGGCGGTCAGTGCGCCGATATGCGGCGTGGTCCCGGTACCCAGGCTCGACGAGATATTGACGATCTTGCCGTACTGCTGTCGTTCCATGTACGGCGCCGCTGCCTGGGCGCAATAAAACACGCCTTTGAGGTCGAGGTCGAGCACCGCGTTCCAGTCCGCATCACCCATACTGCCAAACGGCCGGTAGCGGGTGACGCCCGCGTTGTTGACGAGGATGTCCACTCGCCCTTCGGCGGCAACCACGTCTTCCATGACATTGCGCAGTTCCTGCTGCTGCGTCACGTCGACCTTGTACGCACGTGCCTTGCCGCCCAGCCCCTGAATCTCTTCCGCGGTCGCCGCCATCGCCGCATCATTCACGTCGACGATGATGACCATGGCCCCTTCGCTGGCAAAGCGCAAGGCAATGGCCTTGCCGAGGCCGGAGGCCCCGCCCGTGACGATCGCCACCTTTTCCTTCAGTCGCATCTTCATTCTCCCTGATCGAACTGAGGAAATTGTAGGTGCCGAAGTTGCGGTAATGGGCCGTGCATCTTCAACGCTGCATTGCAAGTCATTCAATGTCACGCTGCAAAGACGGTAAATGCATCGCCCTATGATGCTGATCACGGGCCGGCTGGCAAGGCCGGAACTCGATGCTGGAATACCACCACTAGGAGATGAAGAAATGCTGTGGATGATCAACTGCACTGACAAGCCGAATTCCGCTGCCCTGCGCGAACAATACCTGGCCACACATCGTGCTTATCTGGATGGCTGGAACGACAAGATCTTTTTCTCCGGCCCGCAACAAAGTGACGATGGCTCGGTGTTCGTGGGCAGCTTTTTCATTATCGACGTGCCGAGCCGGACGGAGGCGCAGCGCTTCATCGAAGGCGAAACGTTTCACGCTGCGGGCGTGTTTGAATCGGTAAATATCCGCCGCCTGAAGAAAGGGCGTTTCCATCCGCAGGTGGCTGAGGCCGTGTGAGCGGCTAAACGTTAAATGCCGACCCGCTCCGAGGCGGGTCGCGCGTCAGCATGGCGGCGTGGCGGCAGAGGCCAGTCGACCGTCTGCCGTCGCCCCCCGCACAGTCCTTCGCTACGGACGAAGCAGTCGCGTCAACGTCGTCGCCGATTTCAGTGATTCCAGTCTCTGCACCGCGGCGACCACTTCCTGAGCAGGAATTGGAAGGCCAGACAAGCTTGCCAACCGATTGAACTTGGCGATCTGCTCTCCGATATCGCACGGATTTCCAGGCGTTCCGTGCGCGTCGCGCGTCTCGGCATGCCGCACTTCTCCATCCTTCAAGTGGACTTCCACGCGGCACGCAAACTGCTTTGGATAGACTTCATCGGCAACAGGATCCACCAACAACTCGACCCGCTTCGCCAGCTCGGATCGGACCGGGTCGCGAATCGCATCCATGCTGAATGCCTGCGGATCTCCCGGATCCCCGGTAAGCGCGACCGATGCACAGTAAGGGATGCTGTACTGCGCATCCATGGTGTCGGCCACCTCCGTATTGCCGTTGTACCGTACGGCAAAGGCGCTGGTCGCGACGACGATCCTGGCGACCTTGTGCGCTTCGACGCCGCCCTGCTCCCGCATCGCGAGAAGCAATTGCACCACCCCCTGGATCCAGCCACAGATGGGATATACCTTTACCCAGACGTCATCGATGGCCCACCTGCTACCCAGGTCCGCATCCAGCAGCGCCGGTCGTGCCGAGTCGCCGCTGAATGCCTCAAGCAATCCGAATTTGCCATCGATGGCCGTGGGCGGCGCGGTAAAGCCGCGTCGCGCCAGCATCGCCATGCGAACCGCCGCTTCGGCTGCGCGGCCAGCGTGCATGCGCTTTACCATGCCTGCCGAGCCGACCGCGAAGTTCTTGACACCGGATGCGCAGGAACACGCCAACCCCGCCGCGTTGAGCAGTTGGTCCAGCGGCAGGCGCATCGCCACGCCCGCTGCAATCGCCCCGGCCACGGGGCCGACCACGCTGGTCTTGTGAAAGCCGCGCTGCGAGGGGTCCATGCTCAACGCCATGCTGATGCGCGCGGTCGCCTCGTATCCCGCCACGATGGCCCGTAGCATCTGCACGCCGGAGGCCTCCGCCGCTTCGGCTGCGGCCAGCACGGCTGGCACGATGACCGCCCCCGGGTGGATCAGGGCCTCGGATAGCAAGTCGTCCAGCTCGAACCCGTGCATCGCCGTTCCGTTGCACAGCGCCGCGTGACTGGGCGCGACGTTCCCGACCCTGCCAACGATGGTGCAAGGACCGTGGGTGCCGTCCCCCAGCACCTCCGCGGCCATGATCTCGCTCCAGGGCTGACGTGCTCCGAGCAGTGCGCAGCCCAACGCATCGAGCAGGCACCAACGGGCTTTCTCCATGGGAGCGCCAGGGGCTTCGCTGCCAAGTCCGTGCAGGAACTCGATGAGCCCGCGTGCGTGGCCTTGCGTCTGATGTGGCGTCTCTGTGATAGGTGTCATGATGATCAGGTTCCAAATGATCGACAGGAATGGCGGCGCGCGCGCCTTGCCTTACCTGACTTCGATATGCGCCGCCTTCACGACGCCAGTCCAACGCTCAACGTCCTTGACGAGAAACGCGTTCATGCCCGCGCCATCCGACCCGATCGGTTCGGCCCCTTCGGCGACGAAGCGCTCCCTGACATCAGGCATCTTCATGATCTTTGCGACCTCGTTGCTGAGCAGCGCGGCAATGTCCTTCGGCATGCCGGTCGGCCCCACCAGCCCGTACCACCCGCCAGTGTCATAGCCCGGCACACCCGCCTCCGCGATGGTCGGTACATCGGGCATCAACGGCGAGCGCTTGCCGCCCGTGACCGCGAGCGCCCGGACCTTGCCAGCCTTGACCAGCGGCAAGGCGGTTGGAATCGTCGGAAACGAGAGATCGACGTGCCCGCCGATCAGGTCGTTGATTGCCGGCCCCGAGCCCTTGTAGGGAACGTGATCCAACCGGATCCCGGCCATCACCTGCAACAACGCGCCGGACAGATGTCCCGGGGATCCGTTGCCCGCGGAAGCCTGCGTCAACGGGGAAGGACGTGTGCGCGCCAGGGCCAGCAGTTCGCCGAGGTTCTTCGTCGGCACACCGGGATTGGTGACCAGAACATTGGGGACAATGGCAAGCAGGGAGATCGGGGTGAAGCCCTTGACCGGGTCGTAGTGCACCCGCTTCGTCAACAGGGGATTCGTCGTGAGCCCGATCGAAGACAGCATCAGCGTATAGCCGTCCGGTGGGGCACTCGCGGTCGCATCGCTCGCGATCAATCCGTTCGCGCCAGGCCGGTTTTCCACCACCACGGGCTGGCCTAGTGCCGTGGACAATTTATGCGCGATCAGGCGTGCCGCGATGTCGGTAAAGCCTCCCGGCGCGAATCCGACGAGGATCTTGACAGGGCGGTTGGGATAAGGGCGCTGCGCCCAGACGCCGCCGGCTGTCGAAGCGACCGCCAATGCCAGTGTTGTGGTCAATAGCCTTCTGCGTGAAATAAGTTTGCTCATGCCTGTCTCCTGCCGGACGTCAGTTGGTCAACTGCTGCAAGCGTTCTACGACGCGTTTGTTCACGAGGATACCTTGCGTGCGCCGGAGTTCCCGCTCGCGAAAGCCGCGCTCAGACGGAATACGAATTTCCGCGACCCCGGCTTGCCGCGGAAGTCCCCTGATTGTGGCCAGGAGTTCCTCCATTTCCGATGTGAACTGTTCAGTCGGCATCAGGAGTTCCGGATTGAACGCCACGAAGAGGTAGCCAAAGTCGCTAACGTCGCCATTTCGCATCCGGGCGCCCGCCATCAGTCCAAGCGCCTGGATGGCGAGGGACAGGCCATACCCCTTGTGCCCGCCGAAGGGCAGCACACCGCCCTCCAGCAGTTCGCTCGCTACGCGCGTCGGTTCGCCGTGCTTGTCGATGCCGACGACCTTATGAAACGTCTCGCCGAGAAATGCTTTCATAAGGAGCTCGCCCGACATGACCGAGGCCGTACCCATGTCAAAGATGAACGGATCAACCTTGCCTGGTAGCGCAATGGCAAGCGGATTGGTGCCGAGCGCCTTGCGCACGGCACCGGGTGGCACCACGGTGGGACTGCTGCTGCCAAAGTAAAGCGTGGCGAACCCTTCCCTGGCGATCTTCTCCAGGTAATAGGCATTGCGCCCGGCAAACCAGCTGTTGCGCAGGCCGACGATGGCAATGCCGGATTGGCGTACCTTCTCGATGACGACCTCGACAGCACGATTGAGCGAGATGTAGCCCACATTGTTTCCACCATCGAGCAACGCTGACACCGGCGTCTCCCGCACGACCGCTACCGGCGCACGCGGCTGCTTCAGCTCCGGCCTTCCAGCGATCACGAGAATCCGGGGCAAACCCGCGAATTCATAGCCCCACGTGGCAGCGTCAACCAGGTGCGTTGCGATCACAGCAGCCTCTTCCGGCGTGTACCGGAGCTTGACCAAGGCGCCCTCGCCGAGCGCTCTTGCCTCGCTCACGCTCATGCGAATGGTGTTGTCGTTGTCGGTATCCAGCAGCTTTTCAGTCATGGTATCGAATCCAGTATCGAGGTTGAGGTGGTGCAAGGGGATGTGAGCGTTGACCGCGCACTGCTTCAGTCCACGTGGAGATTTACCTTTTTCACTACCGGCCTCCATTTCGCCAGTTCGCTCGTGATAAAGCGGGACAGCTTCTCGGGCTCGCCGCCGACGATTTCGTAGCCGGCTTCGGCGAGTTGCGCACGCACCTTCGGATCCGCCATCGTCTTGTTGAATGCCGCGTTGAGCTTCGCGATCACCTCTGGCGGCGTCCCGGCGGGGACCAGCACGCCATTCCATGAGCTCACGTCGAAGTTCGGCACGCCAGACTCCGCTATCGTCGGCACACCTGGCAGAACACTGGTTCGCTTCGACGTCGTAATGCCGATCGCACGCAACTTTCCGGCCTTGATCTGCGGCCCGAGGACGACGGGTATGCCGATCAGCGCATCGATTTCCCCGGAGAGCACCGCTGTCAGGGCGGGACCGCCGCCTCGATAGGGAACGTGCAGCATGTTTGCGCCGGTCATCGACGCAAACAGCTCACCGCCCAGGTGGCCAATAGACCCCGGCGCTGACGACGCATAGGTAACCTGTCGCTTCTTCGAAAGCGCAACGAGTTCCTGCACGTTGTGAACCGGCAGGTTGGCGTTGACCACGAGCACTTGCGGGACCAGCGTCAGGAAGATCACCGGCGCAAAGTCATGTTCGGCGAAGGGCATTCTCGGGAAAACGAGCGGATTGATCGAATGCGTCGCCGAGTATGCAAAGGTCAGCGTGTACCCGTCCGGCGCCGCTCTCGCACCCGCCGCGGCGCCAATGTTGCCCGCTGCCCCTCCGCGGTTGTCGATCACAACCGACTGGCCAAGGATCTGCCCCAGGCGCGCATGCAGTATCCGCGCGAGCAGATCAGCACCCCCACCCGGCGGCCACGGGACGATCCAGCGGATGGGCCGGTCCGGATAGGACTGTGCCGCGCCGGCCGTCGCGGTCGTCGCCAGGGCGCAGGCGAAGGCAGCCGCCATCAACCGCCGAACCACTGCACGAAGCAGCGCACCGCCGGCGCTGGCCGCAGAGAAGAATCCCATCATTCTTGGTCACCCCATCAGAAGTCTTGCGTGTCAGTTGACCTGGCGCCATGCGTTGCGCGACACCACTCACTTTGGCAGCAGCATGTCAACGATGATCCTGACCAGGTCGACATAGCTGCGCATGATCAGGTACAGGAACGCTCCGCCTAACGCGCCGGCAACAAGGAAGGCAGGCGAGCTGCCCGTGGCCCAGAACAACAAGCCGCCGAACGGTGGGCACAGGGCAAGCAGTAGCGCCAGTAAGTTGCCGTGGTTGACGAGAAAGTGCAGCGCCGGAAATGTCGGGGCCGCGTGGTCGGTGTGAGCCTGCATACGTGGTACTCCGCTATCGAGAGGGAAATCTGGCGCTGTGACGCAAATTCATCACAGCGTTTGGTGACATCAGAAGATGGTCGACGGTTCACGCCGGGACCAGCGTCGACGCGATTGCATTCGCCGCGCGCAGGCCAAAGACCGCGGAGCGGCTCAGCCCGCCGATGTACGCGACCTGTTCACGATCACCGCCGCCTTCGATGCCCCCTGTGGCACAGCCGGCCGCATAGAGGTTCGGAATCGGCCGGTTGGCCGCATCAAGCACTCGCCCGTCGGCGTCTATCATGATCCCGCCCATGGTGTAGGTGATGCCGGCACAGAGCTTGACCGCGTAGAACGGCGCCTTGCGGATCGGCCAGGCCCGGTAACCGCCGGTGCTGCGCTTCGGCACCAGGCTGTCGGTCGAGCCGCTGTCTACGGCGGCGTTGTACTGGGCCACCGTCTGCTGCAGGACGTCAGCGGGCAGGCCAGCCTGGCTTGCCAGGCTGTCGAGGTCGGTGGCGGAGTAAAGGGTGCCCCGGCTTGACACCAAGGTCGGATTGGCGGAAATCAGATACTCGCGGCCCGGTCCGTTCCAGATGTCCGCATCAAAAATCACGGTTGCGCCCAACGGATCCGCCTGCGCCGCGATGGTGTTGGCCATTGTCACGCCGCCCAGGCCCTCGTTCGCGAACCGCCGGCCCGACATGTCGACCACAATCCCCGCTGCGCAGACGAAATCCATCATCGGGAATGGCGACAAGTCATCGTTGTGCATGGCGTCTTGCGCCAGCGCATGACCGTAGAACCGATTGAGCCCCACCAGTTGCGCACCCGCTTCGCGCGCCATGCGCAGCCCGTCGCCGTGGCCGGTCCGCGCGTTGCGCTGTTTGAGCTTCTCCGGCGCGGGGCTGATGAACTCGCGCAGCAAGTCCATGTTCGAATGGAATCCGCCATCGCAGATCACGACCGCGCGTGCCTCAATGTCGACCGGGCCCGTGACGCACGCCGCGTGCAAGCCGACACAAGCACCGTCGCGCATGGTCAGGGCGGTTGCGCGAGCCCCGTGCAGAATCCTGCCGCCGTGTTTCGCCAGACTGCTGGCCAGGGTGCGCAGCAGGACATCGCCACCGCGGCCGACCCAATACTCGCGGCCCCGCGTTGCGATCGGCGGTGCCAGCGTATGCTTGCGGTACGACTCATGCCCCACCTTGATAAACCGGACGCCCTGCCGCTTGAGCCATTGCGTGGCCTCCCCGATGTCGTTGGCCAGCGCCTCGACCAGTTCGGTGCTGGCGGAGTCACCGGTGCGGCTGGTGATGGCGCGCAGGATCACCTGTGAATCGTCTGCCACGTCCTGGTGGGCGACGTGGAACGCGCCGCCAGCCATGCGCGTGTTGCACAGGTACTTTTCCGGCTCCCCGCGTTCCAGCACCAGCGTATTGACGCCTTGTTCCGACAAACGCACGGCCGTCGTCAGGCCCGCGATCCCAGCGCCGACAACGACGACATCGGTATGGATAGATTTCATGCACCCCCGTTTTTCCTGCAGTTAAGATGCCCGCGCTGGCTGGCCTATCGTTCCGGAACCGGCGGATGACGAACCCATTCTAGGGTCGTGATCCCGGCAAAATTGCGAGCCGGCCTTTAAGCACCTTCAACTGCAGATTGATAGTGGAGGCATGATCTTCCGGAGTCGGCATGCAGGTATCGCAACGCGCACGCTCCTGGCTAATCGCGGCTCACTCCTGGCGCAGATCGGGGTGCAAGCTGAGCACGTGATACAGAAAGTCCGCCATGACCCGGATCTTTCTTGGTATCTGGTTACGTTGCTGCATGTAGATCGAGTAGCTGAGTTCTCCCTCGACCTGTCCGTCCAGCACCGTCTCAAGGCGTCCGGAACGCAGGTAGGGAACGACCCGGTAGCGGGTAAGCAGCCCGATGCCGGCGCCACTGAGCATCGCCTCGATGAGGCTGTCGCCATCGTTGGTCACCAGACACGCTGGGGCCTGGCTGGTCACGATTTCGTCTCCGGATCGCAGGCGCCATGACCGCACCGCGTTCGTGACCCAGCTTCGGAGGTCGATCCGGCGATGGTGCGCCAGATCCGCGATGGTCATCGGCCTGCCGTGGCGTTGCAGGTAGGCCGGGGAAGCACAGAGGACAAATGGCGATGTCACCACGCGTCGCGCGATCAACGTGGTATCCGGCAGCGGGTGAGGAAGGACGCCGACGTCGATGCCTTCAGCGACAACGTCGGGAATCCTGTTCTGCACAATCAGGTCAACGGACACGCGCGGGTACTTCTCCAGGAACCGTCCCAGCGCGGGCGCGATGAAGCGCGAAGCCATGCCGACCGGCGCAGCCAGCTTTACGGTGCCGAACACTTCCGCCGAGGCGTCGCGCATGCGCTCGACCTCATCGTCAATCGAGCGAAACGCGTCGACGCAGGTATGGTAAAAACTGGCGCCTTCTTCGGTAAGACTGATCTTTCGGGTACTGCGGTTGAGCAGCCGGACACCGACCCAGTCCTCGATCAGCTTGACGTGAATGCTGGCAGCCTGGGGCGTGATGCCCAGTTCCCGTGCGGCACGGCTGAAGTTCCCGGTCTGCACAATGCGGATGAAGGTATTGATACCGCGCACGTTCTCCATGATGTTCAGGTCACATTAGCGACCCTCTCCGGCGTAGAAATTCTTCTCGCTCTGCCGCCCTGTGGCGGGTCTCCTGCTTCAGATTCTTGGTTCTGAACAACGGAACTTGGTCTGATACTCGGAACCATGATACCATGGACCGCGCGGCCCGGTCATAGGGTATTCCGCCCCTATCCTTCCCGGCTGACAGGCAACGCAGTCGAGACTACCTACCGCATTGATGCCACTCGAAGGCCCTGTATTCCGGAGCCTCTGGTTCGCCTGGCTGGCGGCAAACATGACAATGTGGATGAACGACGTTGCATCGGCCTGGTTGATGACAACGCTGACTGACAGCGCCGTGATGGTCGCGCTGGTCCAGAGCGCGAGCACTCTGCCAGTATTCCTGCTTGGTCTTCCAAGTGGCGCGCTGGCCGATATCACGGACCGGCGCCGGTATCTTGCTTCGACCCAGCTATGGGTGGCGGCCGTGTCCCTGCTCACTGCCGCGCTTGCCTTCGCCGACGCGCTGACAGCCGAGTTGCTCCTCTCCCTGACCTTCCTTAACGGCATAGGGCTGGCCATGCGCTGGCCTGTATTCGCCGCTATCGTGCCGGAGGTGGTTACCAGGGAACAGCTGCCGGCTGCACTGGCCTTGAACGGGATTTCGATGAATCTGTCCCATGTCGTGGGCCCTACCGTCGCCGGTGCATTGCTGGCCGGAGCCGGCACCGCGTGGGTGTTCGTGCTCAATGCCGTCGTTGCCGCGGGTGCACTCGTAGTGATTCTGCGCTGGCGCTCGGTCAAGCGACCGTCGACTCTGCCCGGCGAGTGCTTTTTGGGTGCCGTCCGTATCGGACTCCAGCACGTACGCGAGTCACCGCGGGTGCGGGCGGTCACGTTGAGAGTCTTTCTCTTTTCCCTGCAGATGAGCGCGCTCGTGGCGCTGATGCCCCTGGTTGCGCGCCGCTTGAGCGGTGCTGGCCCGGGTATGTTCACGCTGCTGTTGGCGACAATGGGGACCGGCGCCATCACCGCTGCGCTGCTGTTGCCTCAATGGCGAGCACGGCTCGACCGGGACCAGATCGTGTTGTGGGGTTCTCTTTTGCACGCAGCGGCAAGTGCTGCTGTAGCGCTTGCGCCGGTAACCTGGATCGCCCTCCCGGCCATCTTCATGGTTGGCATGGCGTGGATTTCTACAGCGAACACCCTGTCGACAGCGGCACAGCTGGCTCTGCCGAACTGGGTGCGCGCGCGTGGCATGTCGGTCTATCAGATGGCGCTGATGGGCGGCACCGCCTTTGGCGCGATGCTGTTCGGCAATGTTGCAGCCAGGTTTGGCGTACAGGCAGCCATCGTATCCGCGGCGGCGGCAGGCGTGCTGCTGCTTCCCATCGTCCGACGCTGGTCCGTGGGCGGCAAGGATGTCAACCTGGATCCGGCGCCCACCAATGAGGTGCCGGATCCGGTGGCCCCGGTTCACCCAGATGAAGGCCCCGTCATGGTGACGGTCGAATACCACATCAACCCTGCGCATGCCGCGGAGCTCGTTGAGGTGATGCAGCTCACGCGCGCAGCCAGACTGCGTCGCGGCGCGTTGTCCTGGGGGCTGTTCCGAGACACTGCGATCCAGGGATCGCTATCTCGAGTACTTTCTCCATATGAGAACTGGCTCGAGCACCAGCGCAGACTAGAGCGATTTACCGCCGCAGACGCCGAACTGCGCGAGCGACGCCTTGCCTTTCACATTGGCGAACAGCCGCCAGTGCGCAAGCGCTATGTCGGAGACCATCGGTAGCACTCCCGCCAAAACGGCATTCGGTCATGTGTTGTCGCAATCCCCGGCATGACAGTCTTGCTAGGCATCGAATTTGTAGTGCGAGAGCGGCATGCTGCGGATGCGCTGGCCAGTCAACCGGGAAACCGCGTTCGCCACGGCGGGTGGGACGGCTGGTAGCGGCGGCTCCCCAATGCCTCCCATCTTTGCACCGCTCTCGATGATCCGGACGTGCACGCGCGCCATGCGACCAGGCGGAAGGATCGGATACCGGTCGTAGTTCCGCGCCACCGGCATGCCGTTCTCGTAGACGCTCTCTTCGAGCAACACCTGCGAAAGCCCAAGCGCCACGGCCCCGTTGACCTGCGCTTCGATAATGGCCGGATTTACGATGCTGCCAGGATCGATCGCCTCCCAGATGTCGTGCACCCTGACCTGGCCGTGCTCAATCGAAACCTCCGCGATCGCCGCTGTCTCCGTGCCGAAGGCCTTTGCCATCGCGACGCCCCGGGCGCGCCGCGTGCCGTCCGCAGCGGTGAACGGTCCACGCTTCCAGCCGCCCGACAGCTCGCCGGCCGCGCGCAACAAGTCAGTCAGCCGCTGGTCGCCCTGCAGTAGCCGCATCCGCAGTTCATACGGGTCCTGCCCACCCTTGTCTGCCAGTTCGTCGAGGAAAGTCTCGTAGAAAAAGTCGTTCATCGAATTGCCGACTGAGCGCCAATAGCCGAGCACAGCAGGGCTCTTCACATAGCGCTGGGCAATGCGACGGTCCGCAATCGCATAGGTCTTGTTGGTCAGACCTTCCAGGGCCGTATAGTCAACCTTCTCGCCCCGCTTGTTCCTGATTGCCTCGGTGGGACCTTCCGTCGCGCTCACTGCCTCCAGGGCAATGGGCATCCCCATATCGTCGAGCCCGCCGCGAAACCGAACGGCGGCCATGGGGCGCAAGGTATCGCGCAGGAACTCTTCCTCGCGGCTCCAGATGACTTTGACAGGACGCCCGACCGTCCTGGCCAGCTGGATCGCCTGCGGATAGACCACGGCGTTTTCATAAAGGAAATGACGCCCAAAGAATCCTCCCAGCAGCGGCGAGTGGATGAGGATCTTCTCCGGAGGCAGGCCGGTGCGCTTCGCGATGTCGTCCCGGAACATCTCTGGCGCCTGGTTGGGGACCCACAACTCAAGCGTGCCATCCGGGCTGAACCTGGCCAGTGCCGAAGGCGGCTCCAGTTGCGCGTGATTGAGGTACTGGCTGTGGTAGGTCGCGCTGACAACCGTGTGCGCCTTTTCCAGCGCAGTGGCCACATCGCCGACGACTTCGGAGTTGTCGATCGTCCCCTGGGCGTTGGCAAGGTGCTCAGCGAACGCCGCCGTGGAGAAGTCCGCCGGCATGTAGCGCGGGTTGGAATCCGGCCCCGGATCCCGCCAGTCGACCTGGGCCGCCCCGGCTGCACGCCTGGCGTCCCACCATCGCTCGGCGACCACCGCGACCGCGCCAGGCAGGCGATGAACCGAATGCACGCCCTTCATCGCCTTGACCTCGTCCTCGTTGCGGATGGTGCCGACGGTCAGACCCAGTCGCGGCGCATGCTGCACGGCCGCCTGCAACATGCCATCCACGCGGCAGTCGATGCCGAAAATCGCCTTGCCCGTCGATTTTTCGTAGACATCCAGGCGCTGGACCGGCTTGCCGATCCAGCGGAACTGGCCGGGATCCTTCAGCTTCACGCTGGCCGGATCGGGCACCGGCAGGTCCATGGCGCGCGAAGCTAGTTGTCCATAGCTCAGCGAGCGCCCCGAGGCGACATGGATGACCCTGCCCGGCTCGGTGGTCAGCGCATCCAACGGCACGCCGAGTTGGGCGGATGCAGCCTGCAGTAGCATTTGGCGCGCCAATGCGCCAAGGCGGCGCATCGTCGGATAGCTCATGCGGACCGACATGCTACCGCCGGTAATCCGCATACCGTTTTCCATGACTTTGTACTCGGCGCCGGCCGGTGCGTTCTCCACAATAAAGCTCGCCGGGTCCGCATCGAGCTCCTCGCCGACGATCTGCGCCATTGCGGTGAAGATGCCCTGCCCGCCCTCCATAAAGGGACTTTGCAGGCGAATCGTATTGTCTGGCCGGATCTCGAGGAACGCGGGAACCCGCGTGCCCGGCACGACGGCGCTGACCGTGACCTGGGCTCGCGCTGTGCCAAGCGGAAGGCCAAAACCGAGCACGAAGGCGCCCGCGACAGTGCCTGCGGAAGCCAGAAGGAAACGACGCCGCGAAATGTTGGTCGGCTCCCCCGTCGGGAAAGCCTCGTCGTCAATGGGCTTGTCGGTGCTCTTCGTCATACCCCGTCCCCCTCGTCATCAGCCTTCTCGGACTTTCTCTTGTGCATCACGCCCAGGGCGCCAATGCCCGTCAGCCCGATTGCCACTGCGGCGGCTACCTTGCCCTTCCCATGCTGCGGGGCATGTTCGGGAAGAACTGCGGCGGCGGTTCGACCGGTTCCATCGCCAGCCAAATCATGGACGGCCGCGCTGATTGCGTTATAGGTTCCGCAGCGGCACAGGTTGACCATTGCCGCCGCAATCTGCTCGTCCGTCGGGTGCTGGACCTGCTTGAGCAGCGCCGTGGCTGCCATGACCTGGCCGGACTGGCAATAGCCGCACTGGGGAACCTGATGCTTGACCCAGGCACCGACAACGCGCTTGCCGACGTCGTCCTTCTCAATCGCCTCGATCGTGGTGATCCGCCGGCCGGCCATCCCTTCGACGGGGGTGACACAGGACCGCACCACCACGCCGTCCACCAGGACCGAGCAGGCCCCGCATTGCGCGAGGCCACACCCGTATTTCGTACCCGTCAGGCCGAGTTCGTCGCGAATCACCCATAGCAGAGGTGTCTCGGCATCGGCCTGGACCTCGTAGGTCTTGTCGTTAATCTGAAGTTTCATAGCTCTTGAGTTCCTGTGCACGGCCATCGAGATAGACCGGACGTCCGAACGGTTCATTTCGCAGAAGTCGGCGGCAGGCCGTGGGCAATCGCCTTTGCATGAAAGATCGTCGCGCCCTGACCACCCGCTCCATCGCTGGTCACCGCGTAGAGGTCGCTCGTATCGGAGCGGATCGCCAGGTTGGTCGACTGCAGGTTATGCCCTCGCTCGCTGCCTGGCAGCAGCACCCGTTAAACAGACACCGGCTGCAAGGCATGCCATGGCGATGACGGCTCTGGCTTTCCCGGCCGGCACGTCGCCGCGTGCCCTGCCTGCCCGCACTTTCCGATGCTGCGACAACTCGTGCCTCCAGACCATCATTGCGCGGTAAAGCCGCCGTCGACGGCCAATGCCTGTCCGGTCACGAAGGTCGAGCCCGGGCTGCACAGCCAAAGCACGGCGTCGGCGATTTCCTCGCCGCGCCCCAGGCGCTTCATCGGCAGGTCCCGCAGGAGATCATCCATCGCCAGCATCCCCCGGTCCAGCATCGTCGACACCATCGGCGTGTCGATCGTGCCGGGACAAACGGCGTTGACGCGGATCCCGCGTGCGGCGTATTCGAGCGCCGCGCTGCGCGTCAGCCCTATCACGCCGTGCTTGGTGCCGTGATAGGCAGCAATCAGTGCCCGCCCGACGAGCCCGCCGATGGACGAGCAGTTGACGATCGCCCCGCTTCCCTGCTTTCGCATCTGCAACAGTTCGTGCTTCATGCACGCCCAGACGCCGCGCAGGTTGATGGCGCTGATCCGGTCATAGTCCTCCGACGATTGGTCGGCAATCTCCGAGGATGGCACCTGGATGCCGGCGTTGTTGAAGGCTGCGTCCAGACGGCCGAAGGTGGCGACAGTGCGTTCCACCATGGCCGCCACCTGGGCTTCGTCAGACACATCGCACACCACGGCAATTGCCTTGCCGCCGGCCGACGTGATCTCGTCCACGGCTTGCTGCAAGGCCGCCTCGCTGACGTCTGCCAACGTGACGGCGGCCCCGGCATTGGCAAAGCCCGCGCCGTCGCCAGCCCCATGCCGGAGGCAGCGCCGGTGACCAATGCAACTTGTCCGTTGAAGTCGTAGGTAATGCTCATGAGCTTCTCCTGATAAGGTCAGACGGCCAACGAAGCGTTGTCGATCACGAACCGGTACTTCACATCGCCCTTGAGCATGCGTTCGTAGGCTTCGTTGATGTCATCGGCGCGGATCATCTCGATGTCCGCCACGATGCCGTGCTCGGCGCAGAAATCCAGCATCTCCTGCGTCTCGGGAATGCCGCCGATCATCGAGCCGGCCAGGCTGCGCCGCTTCATGATGAGGCTGAACACCTGCGGCGAAGGATGCGGCGTGGCCGGGGCACCCACCAGGGCCATGGTGCCGTCACGCTTGAGCAACGCGAAGAAGGCATCGAGATCGTGCGGCGCGGCGACGGTGTTGAGGATGAAGTCAAGGCTCCTGGCATGGGCCGCCATCTCGTCCGCATTGCGCGAAACCACGACCTCATCCGCGCCCAGGACCATGGCCGCCTCGCGCTTGGATTCCGACGTGGTGAATGCCACCACGTCCGCGCCCATGGCATGCGCCAGCTTGATGCCCATGTGGCCCAGGCCGCCGATGCCGACCACGCCCACCTTGTGGCCCGGTCCCACCTTCCAGTGGCGCAACGGCGAATAGGTGGTGATGCCTGCGCACAGCAGCGGCGCGACCGCGGCCAGTTGCTCCTCGGGGTGACGAACGCGCAGCACATAGCGCTCGTGCACCACGACTTGCTGAGAATAGCCACCCAGCGTGTGGCCGGGCGCGTCAGGCGTTGGCCCGTTGTAGGTGCCGACCATGTGGTCGCAGTAGTTCTCCAACCCCGCGTCGCAATCCTCGCAGTGCTTGCAGCTATCGACGATGCAGCCGACGCCGACCAGATCGCCTACCTGGAAGCCCGACACATGCGCGCCGACTGCCGACACGCGGCCGACGATTTCGTGCCCCGGCACGCAGGGGTACAGGGTCCCGGCCCATTCGGCGCGCACCTGGTGGATGTCCGAGTGGCATACGCCGCAATAGGCGATATCGATCTGCACATCGTGCGCGCCCGGTGCTCGCCGGGTGATGTCCATGGATTCGAGGGGCTGGTCGCTCGCTTGAGCGCCATAGGCTTTGATGGTCATGGTGTGGGCTCCTGCGTCAATCGCAAAAACTAGTCCTTGGAAAACACGACCCGTGCATCGCGCCGGCCGAGCGCCTGTGCCAGGCCTGCCGGGTCGTCCACGCGTCCGAGTGTGTACGCGTATGACGAATCAAATGTCAGGTAGAACACGACAAGCGTTTGCGTGCCATACAGCATGAGATCGCCATTGCGGATCGTTCCCGGCCGGCTCGCGTTCGCGGGCAGCGCTTTGGGCAGGCTGGCGTGCTTCTCGTTGCCGTTGAGTTCGGACATGTCCAGTGTGAGCGGCACGAATGCACGGGCGGCTGCGTTGTCGGCCAGGGTGATGGCGAAGCGACGTTCGCCGACAGTCATCCACAGGCGTGATTCCTCCTGTTTTACAGATGCCGCACCGGCATCGGAAGCGACAGTGCGCCAACCTGACGTCGCGGACTGGCCCGCTTCGCAACCACCAAGCACGAGCAGGTCGAGCAGCAGGCCCAGGCCACGCAAGAACCGCAGTCCCGGGGCTCGGCGATGTTCGACTTCCGTGGCGAAGGGACGCTGGGCGCCGGTACCGGCGCTGAGGCTGCTGATGGTCATGGCTTTCTCCTTGCTCCGCGGCTGCTCAGGCGGCTTGTGTCGCTTGCGAGCGTGAGGTCAGATAGGTCAGGAAGGCCGCGAACAGCAGCACGGCTGCGCTCGCCACGAAAGTACTCTGGTAGCCGCTGCTATCGAACAGCCAGCCGCCAACGGTCGAGCCCAGGGCGATGGCCAGCTGGATCACCGCCACCATCAGTCCCCCACCCGCCTCGGCGTTCCTGGGCATGGCTTTCGCGATCCAGCTCCACCAGCCCACCGGAGCCGCGGTGGCCATCAGGCCCCACAGGCCCAGCAACACCGCAACGACAGCGATCCAGGATCCAAAGGGAATCAGCATCAAGGCGATCACTGCCATAAGGATCGGGATGGCGATCAGTGTCGCGTGCAGACCGCGCTTCAGGCACGTGCCGATCAGCGTGGTGCCGATGAAGCCTCCCACGCCAATGACGAGCAAGATGAGCGACAGCGTGGAAACGCCGACGTGCGTCACCGTTTCGAGAAACGGCCGCACATACGTGAACAGGGCGAACTGACCCATAAAGAAGGCACCGCACCCGGCCATGCCCAGCGCGACGGATCGGCTTTTAAACAGCTTGAGGACGTTGCCGGAACCCGGCGTGCGCTCGACAGCCTTCATGGCCGGCAGGCTGGTCCATTGCCAGGCCAGGGCAATGGCCGCCACCGGCACCAGCGCGAAGAAGGCGCCGCGCCAGCCAATGACCGAGCCCAGATAGCTGCCCAGTGGCGCGGCGATCACGGTGGCCAGCGCATTACCGCCGTTGAAGATGGCCAGGGCCCGGGGCACCTTGCTGGCCGGAACCAGCCGCATGGCTGTCGCAGCGGACGGGGACCAGAAACCGCCGATGGCCACGCCGATGAGCGCACGGCCAGCCATGTATGTCAGATAGTTTGACGCGAGCGCGACAACGGCGCCGGATAAGGCCATCACCCCCGTCAGCGCCAGCAACAGCGTCTTGCGGTTCATGGTTCCGGCAAGCGCGGAGATCGACAGACTCGTCAGTACCGCGAATGCGCCGGAGATCGCGATACCTTGCCCTGCCCGCCCTTCGGTGACATGAAGGTCGGCGGCCATCGGCGTCAGCAGGCTCACGGGCATGAACTCCGAGGCGACCAGCGCGAAGACGCACAGGGACATCGCAAAGACGCCGCTCCAATATGCGGTTTGCGCCTTTGCCTCGGGTTGGGTGGAAAAAGCGCCAACGGGGGCGTCACCTATCTGCGTTGTCATGAAATGCTTCGTTCCGCCCTGATACTTATGGAAAATGCCGTGCTTCTCTGCTACAGGCCGAGCGGGGCCGTAGCGATCAACGCGCTGAGCGCCGGAGCCGATGCAGGGCTACCTCGGTTCCGGCCGATCTCAGTCTTTGCCGATTTGCGACATCTGCGTCGCGTTCATCCGGCCACTAACCCCGCCGGTCGGAGGTCAGGCTGGACACTTCTGCGGCCTCACAACCGTTGATGGCTTGCCTGCTCATATTCGATGTCTCTCAAAATGAAGTGGGTGGGTAACGGGTTGCGTTGCGACCATCAGTCCGCCATGCGCTCGATCCTGAGCTTCAGCGGCCCAGGGCGCTGCAACGCGGGTAGGCCCGCCTCCACTCTGCCTAGCTGCACCAGTCCGCCTGAGTAGTCACCGTCGCCGTTCTCGACAAAGATCGCCAGATTCCCCCAAGGGGCGTAGTAGGCGAGGTCGCCAGCCTTGACGGGCACTCCCGCCAGGGCGTCTTCGCGGGCGAGCTTGCGCGGCAGATAGCCGATGCGCTCGATCCGCGCATAGTCGGTCAGGGTCAACGACAGCGGCAGCAAGGCCGCGAAATCGCGTGCGGCTGCGTTGTCGTATAGCGTGGCGGTCGCGACCTGGCCATCGACGTGCATGCGGATCTTCATGGGAAACTCCTGTGAGGGCACGGTCTGGGCGCCTGCCGACGCCGCCAGCCCCAGCATCGAACCGACGAGCAGCGCCACGGTCGCGCCCCGCAGCCTGCACGAAGGCGTACGGATTGACTTCTTCATGCCATGAATGTTCTCGCAGGGGTGAGCGGTTGACTAGCTAATGAATACTTAAAAGGGATATAAGATGCACTAATCAATCGTCCGTGGGAAACTGCATCATGGTCAGACGCAACCTCAACGATCTCCTCTACTTCGTGACGGTGGCGCGGGAAGGCAGCTTCACGCGCGCCGCTGCCCTGCTTGGGGTGACCCAGTCAGCGCTCAGCCAGGCCATCAGTGGCCTGGAGACACGGCTTGATATCCGGCTGCTCAGACGTACCACGCGCAGCGTGTCGCCCACGGCCGCGGGCGAACGTCTGTTGAAAGCCATTGGCCATCGCTTCGACGAGATCGAAGCGGAACTGGATGAGTTGACGGAAAATGCGTGACAAACCAGCCGGCACGGTGCGGATCACCTGCGGCGAACATGTCCTTCGGATCACGCTGCTGCCCAAGCTCACCCCTTTGTTGCGCAACTATCCCGACATCAAGGTCGAGTTCGACATCAACTACGGGTTCAGGGACATCGTGGCCGACCGCTTTGACGCGGGCGTGCGTCTGGGGGACACCATCGACAAGGACATGATCGCGGTCCCCATCGGGCTACCGCTGCGCATGGCGGTCACGGCCTCGCCTGCGTACTTCGCTACCCACCCGGCCCCCAAGAGCCCACGTGACCTGGTGAACCACAACTGCATCAACCAGCGGATGCAGACCTCAGGCGGGCTTTATGTCTGGGACTTCGAGCGACGCGGCCAGAAGTTGAACGTGCGTGTGGCCGGACAGCTCATCTTCAACACGTCTCCCAGCATGGTGGATGCAGCGTTGGCGGGACTGGGCATAGCATTTCTCCCCGAAGAGGAGTTCGCACCCCACCTTCAGGAAGGTGGTCTGGTTCGCGTCCTGGAAGACTGGTGTGCTCCGTTCTCAGGGTACTACCTGTATTACCCCAGTCGCCGGCAGCCGTCACCGGCGTTTTCGCTGGTCGTAAACGCGCTGCGCGTGACCAGTCCGGCAGAATCAAAACAGAAATAGGATCCGCCCGTTCAGCGCAGTTGAATCCCGTCCCATTCATGTGCGAGGGGGATGTTCGGCGCGGCGCCGATCAGGATCGAAGGGGCACGGTGCCCTACAGGACGCCGACCCGCCAAGGACACCGGCGGACTCGCCGCCGAGGAACAACCAACGTCAATGACAATGTCTCAACCCCCGATTCCTCCGACCGATCGTACCCTCCTCTCCTTGATGGCCTGCGTATTCGCCGTGTTTCTGGTCACGGGCGCAGCATTGCCGGCATTGCCGCTGCATATCCATGACGGTCTGGGCCTCAGTACATTTACCGTCGGCCTTGTCTCCGGCGCCCAGTTTGCCTCAGCGCTGCTTTGTCGCCTGTGGTCTGGCATGATTTCAGACCGGCGCGGGCCGAAGTTTGCGGTGACGGTCGGGCTCGTGATGGCTGTGCTCGCCGGGCTACTGTATCTCGCATCTCTGTTGGCCACCCGCCGCGCCGGTCTGTCCATAGCGGTCTTGTTGACGGGGCGTGTGCTGCTCGGGGGCGCCGAGAGCTTCATCATGATCGGAGCGCAAAGCTGGTGTCTGTCGCTCGCTAAACCTGGCAACGTCGGCAGAACGATCGCGTGGATTGGCACTGCGATGTTTGTGGCCCTAGCCCTTGGCGCGCCCCTGGGGAGTTTTCTGTTCGCAAGCTTTGGTTTTGCGTCGATCGGGCTGGCGACCTGTGTGGGTGCAGCGGTTATCCTGCCACTGGTTGCTTCCTTGCCTGCCATCAGACCCACGCCGCAAAGTTGGAAGGCCGCCAAACAGGTATTGAGAGCTGTCTGGATGCCGGGAGTGGCAATGGCTTTCTCCAGTGTAGGCTACGGAGTCATGACGGCTTTTGCCGTACTGTTGTTTGTTCAACGGGGCTGGCAGCCGGCTTGGCTGTCCTTCACTGCATTCGCCGCCGCGTTGATTGTGGCGCGCGTGTTCTTCGGTCCGTTACCAGACCGGCTTGGCGGCGCACGAACCGCGATGATCTTCATCATCATCCATAGCGCTGGGCTGGCCCTCATCTGGCTTTCGTCCTATGCGTGGCTTGCGTTCATCGGGTCGGCAATGGCGGGCTTCGGCTACGCACTCGTGTACCCGGGACTCGGCATGGAAGCAGTGGCGCGGACGCCTGAGGACGCCCGAGGACTCGCTATGGGGGTCTATACAGCCTTTATCGATCTGGCGCTTGGCATATTCGCCCCCTTCTTGGCCTCGTTGCCAATGTGATCGGACTGGGTCCAATTTTTTCATCACGGCGCTTCTCGCGCTTTGTGCCGTACCGATTGCAATGTGGTTACGCTCCCCCACCCCAGGTGGCGGCGGTCGCTGGATGACCTGCTCTGGCCCTCGCGACTCGCGTAAAGATATCCGGATTCAGGTGCGAGTTCGAAGGACCATGCTGCGGTCGGCATCGAGCGCACTCAGACGGTGCAGGCACGTCTACATTAACAGTGAGTATGGCGCCTTTTCGCTTGCGTTCCGACAATTCGTCGTATGTGCCGCGATAGACGCTGCAGAACAATTGGCGGCCATCCGCACCCCCTAATGTGCAAGATATGGCGCGGCCATCAAATTCAATGATGTCCGTGACCGCCCCACCATCCAACACGCGAAGGAACTCACCCGTATTAAAGCAAGCGACCCAGATTGCGCCGGCGGCATCGGCGCAGATCCCATCCGGCTCCCGCGCTCCCAGATTGGCATAGAGACGACGGTTCCCGAGTTCGCCCTGGCTGTCGATATCAAAGGCCGTCAACCTTCCAAGCCACGTCTCGGCCACGATCAGGGTCTTGCCGTCTGCGACGATCACTGACCCATTCGGGAATTCCAGACCCGTCGCCGCAACGCTGATTGCGCCGTCGCGATCGACCCGGTGAAGAGACGTCTGCGCTCTGGGCTCGCCAGCATCGTAGTCGTGAAGATGGGTCTCCCGCACTTTGTGTGACGGCCGAGTCAAGCCCTTGATTTCCGGCCGGTTTGGTCTACGTTGATCGTTACCATGAGGCAAGTTCTCGGTGGGATCGATCGTATTCTCGCCCGTGTGGGTAAGCGCTTCGTCTCCAGCGACGTGCAAGGGGAGACCATTACTATCGAAGCCCGCGGTACAGTTCGCAGAGCACCGTGCCCGGCCTGCCATAGTTGGAGTCACCGACTCCACGGCCGCTATGTGCGCAAGCTGGAAGAACGTCCAATGCTCGAGCAGCGGGTCGTTCTCGCTATTGAGGTGCGTCGCTTCAAGTGTATGAACGCCAACTGCCCCCGTCGTACGTTTGCCGAGAACATCCACGCCTTGGCCGGGCGGTATCAACGTCGTACGCGATCGCAGGCTCGGGCGTTGCACGCGCTGGGCCACGCCCTCGGTGGTGAGGCGGCAGCCCGGCTTGCCGACGCCTTGGGATTGCGCACGAGTGCCGACACCGTGCTGCGGGAATTGCGCAGAGTACCTGAGCGCAAGCGCAAACCACGACCGCGGGTCATCGGCATCGATGACTGGGCGATCGCGCGCGGTCACCAGTACGGAACAATCATCGTCGACCTGGAGCGACGTGAGCCGATCGAAGTGTTCGCCGGCAGGGAAGCCATTGCGGTGGCTGCGTGGATGCGTGCGCACCCATCGATCGAGATCGTCGCCAGGGACCGAGCCGGGGCCTATTCCGAAGCGGTCGACATTGCGCTGCCGGCAGCCAAGCAAGTCTCGGATCGCTGGCATCTGGTGAGCAACCTGCGCGACAACGTCGAGAGGCTGCTATACCGACTCGGGCCACAACTGCGCCAAGCCGCCCAGCAAGTAAACGTCAGTAAGGTGACCCTTGGCCGGCAGGGGATTCTGAGCCGAAACTCACAACGTCATGGGAGCGTCTGAGCGATCAGCGACGCGCCACGCGGCTGGCGTTGTACAAGCAGGTGATGGCGCTACGCGCCCAGGGCGGCTCGATGAAAGGAATCGCGCGCGAGCTTTCAATCGACCAACGAACCGTCCGCAGGTTCGTCACTGGGGGGATTATTCCCCGAGCGCGCACCCAAGGCGCGGGGTCCGACGCCTTTGGATCCCTATCGCGACTATATCGAGGAACGAATCGTCCAGGGCTGTCGCTTTCCTGAACTGATCTGGCAAGAACTCAAGCAGCGAGGTTACTTGGGAAGTCGCGGCTCCGTGCAGAGTTGCGTGGTCCGCCTCCTCTTTCCGCTGGGCAAGACGCCGCTTGTCCTGGAGCCTGTGCGAACGATGCCGATTCCGTCGGCCCGGCGCGTGTTCGGATGGCTTGTCGGATGGAGGAACCTCGCCATCGAGGAGCCAAGGAGCGCGGATCACGAGCGATTCGTGAAGGCGCTGTGCAAGATCGAACCCGTGGTGGGCGAGGTGCGCAGTCTCGCGCGGGAGTTTCTCGGACTCATGCACCGGCGAAGTGTGCGACATTTCGATCGATGGTTGAAACGTTTGTCGTGCTGCGACGCTGTGGAAATGCGTCGGTTCGCGCAAAGCCTGCGCGCCGACTTACCGGCTGTGCGGGCGGCCTTCAGGCTGCAATGGAGCAATGGCCAGACCGAAGGTCATGTCAACCGGCTCAAGCTCCTCAAGCGCCAAATGTATGGCCGCGCGAATATCGAGCTTCTGCGGCTGCGGGTGTTGAAGCCAAGCTAATCGGGCCCGCCTTGTCCTACTGGACCCGCTAGTCCGGTCGCCATCGCAGGCGCGTGAGCTCGTGCGGCCAGGACCAGGCTGGCGGGCTCGCTTACGTTAGTCAATAAGAAGAATGGTGGTTGTTGCAGATCGTTATTTCCGCCAATGGTGGTCACAATTTCCGCCAATGCCGAGATTTGGACGCGGCTGCCTACCCTTGCGCTGACGCTTTCCAATCTCACGGAGCACCGCAGTGAGGTTGCGGCAGATGCGTAGCGTGCATGGCGCCAGCGCGTTCAGTCTATGGTCAGGGACTTGGCAGACAGCCGTGTGCGGATCTAGCCAATCCCGCTTCCAGCGAGGCGAGAAGACGTCGACGGGATTCAGAACAAGGCAGTCGAAGCAGTAAGGGAGCTGATCTCGGTGTGACACCCACGCTGTTGGCGTTTGAAGTGCCTCCAATCTCGGGATACCAACATGAGTCAGCTGCGCAAGCCGGCACAGTGCGCTCCCGTCCATCGGAGGGAACAGAAGCCAGCCAATATTGGTCAACGCCGGAAACGCACCAAGGTCTCCGATCTGCCACAACTGTTCAACACTAATCAGATACCTCGCCGCCAGGCGACCGAGCCAACCGCCAAACGCCTCGTCATCGAACGGACGCGGAGCAACGGGCCAAGGCCTGACGCCCTCAGGAGACCAGGGTTCGCGCTGCATTCTCTATGTGACCAAGGTCGATGGCCTCCTGCCCATCCCGGATCGCGAGTTCTGCGGAAACAGTCAAGACGCGCGACACTTCCCCTGTTAGCCCTCCACTTGCGGTCAGAATGGCATGTACCATCTCTCGCCGTGCGAGGTTCGACGGACGTCGAAGCGGCAGAACCATCTCGAAAGCAGCAAGAAGAGAACGAAATGCCTCCGTCTCCTGCCATCTCGGTACCTCGAGACGGGCGAACCGACTGACCATCTGGGGATCCGTTTGGAGCGCCATGACGGCGTCTTGAGTACCAACGAGGACAACAGCGATTTTCAAGTCATTGGCGAGAAACTTCATCAGATTCAAGGATGCACGCTGTTCCCGATAGTTGCCGGCCAGCAAATGATGAACCTCGTCAACGATCAGCATGCGTGCCGAAACTTTTCGAAGCAGCGCACGACTCAGGTTCTCAAGCGCAGATAGCCTCGCTGCCGCGTTGAACGGAGCGCCCAGTTCGAAGAGCAATGAAGAATAGAAGCGCGGCTGCTCGGGTGTGGGTGGCATCTGCATGGCAACAATACTTCGCAACTCGACGCCCTTCTCTTCGTCATACTCGGGTGGATGACGACGCTGGAATTTCGAGACAATCTGCGTCTTACCGATGTTGGAATCTCCGTGCAGCAGCAGGCACGGCATACGCTCCCGCTGAGGTGTTTGCAGGAGACGCTCGAGAATCTCCAACGCCTGGGTAGCGCGCGGGTAGTCTATCCAATGGCTACGTGCCAAGCCTTTAATTCTGACACCATCGTCGCACAGAGCCAGTTCTCTCGCGGCCGGGAGCAGATGTGTTAGCAGTGCGCGCATCGCGATTACAGGAGTTCGACATTGAACACTGATGGCGGCTTGTTGTAATCCACTGCCGGCTCAGAGCGCTTGTCCAACGCGTTTGCACGTACCAAGTTTGGCGCGTCGCCAAGAATCTGAGGTGCCAGTTCCTTCAGCGCTTCGCCTTGACGGTTTGCCCCCAACGTTTGCGATCTGGCGCGGGAGACAATCCGACGTTGCTCATCAATCGCGTCAAATACCTTTGCTTCTGTAACAAATTCTTTGCCTTGCGATCGCAAGCGCCGTAACGCACTGCGCTGCTCCCACAATGACACTCGGCCACGACGCAAGTCCGCAAATGTCGCCTCAACGTAGTGCTTTCCATCGACACTGACAAAGATTCTGGAGAGATCCTCAGGGTGATACCTTGCAATGACTTTCTGCTTTGTCGCCCGCCAGGCTGCGAATATTGGGTGCCAGTATCGAAGATAGAACAGCGTCAGCCCATTTGACTGCACGGTCCGATAGGTCATCGGCAAGAACTGGATTAGGAAGCGCAGGGGTTCAGGCGCCGCATTGGGAAGTAAGCGTGGAGGCGTCTTCCCACCCGCCGTTGCCCACTCCGAAAAGGGAGTGGCGCCCTGCAGCCCGCGATGAGCGTTGTGGTGATAGCGTTCGGCAATCTCGAGAACTAGCCACCGCTCAAATTCCCGGATCGTCAAGGAGGCTTCCTTTTCCGGCGGTCTGGCCTTGCGCCCCTTGGGGGACGATCCAGTCGATCCTGGCAGGCTGTGGACACGTTCCATGATGGTCCTCATCAAGCGTTCGATATGTCCCCCGAAGTACGGCCTTCCTGCCGGTCGGTACATCAGTTCCACACCATATTCTCGACACCCCGATCGCGATGCCCTGCTTTTGAATTCTGCCGCATTATCGAGGTGAAGTAGCTGTGGGATACCATGCATAGGCCAATCGACACTAACATCGAGGCTGGCGAGCCAGCCATCCTTTGGCAAGACAACGCGGGTCAATAGCAACGCGACCGTTGCCGCATTGGGGCGGTCCATCCCGACATATACGCCAACGACGCATCTTGTCGAAACGTCGAGGGCTATGCTTAGCCATGGCCGGCCAATGGGGCGTCGGCTCGCATCATCGACCAGCATCAAATCGGCTAGCGTGTGATCAATCTGCACAATATCCATCGGACAACGCGCCACCAGATGACCTGGTGGAATCTCAGAACCCGGCAGCGTTGCGAGCCGAAGGGCTTCTTCTTTCCGATGGGCCGCCCAGCGTCGCGAAATGGTAGATCTGCTTGGCGGACGAACACCTGATCCTGCGCAGCGCTTCCGGATTTCGACGTCAAGCTCGAAAAGCGGATGAGCGAGATGACGCTGCTGCGGCAGCCATTCGGTCAGGACCTCATTCACGATTTCCTCGACAGTCGCTGCTAGACGCGGCTTTCCCACTTTGGGACCTCTGTCATAAGGTATCAACGCGCTCGCCACAGGATCTGCGAGGAAGCGCCGGCGCAAGTGATAGACCGTCGCCCAATGGATTCCAAGCAATTTGCCAGCGTTCTCAGCTTGCTCACGCGTGAGGGAGCCCTCCCAAGCGGACGTAAGACCCTCGCAATCGCCAGTTCGCGCTTCGTTGCAATCCTCATGGCCGTGTTCAAGACCGTGGTCTTACACACATTAGGCGATTTACTGAACGGTCGACTCGGG
Source organism: Cupriavidus sp. D39 (assembly GCF_026627925.1). NCBI lineage: Bacteria > Pseudomonadati > Pseudomonadota > Betaproteobacteria > Burkholderiales > Burkholderiaceae > Cupriavidus > Cupriavidus sp. D39. The sequence continues at coordinate 438,746 of NZ_JAPNLE010000006.1, read as the reverse complement.
CTTGCGGAATTAGTGGACGCGGCGCCCCAAAACGCGTTGCCTACGAACAACAGTGGTACACGTCACAACGCAGCAAAAATCGCTTATGGATCAATCAGTTAGATCGATGATCATTGGCGGATTTAGTGGTCACCGTTTGCCGAATTAATGGTCGGCAACAGCAGATGCGGGAACGCGACGTAGCGCCCGCCGCCCATCGGCACCTTCGATACCGGCATCCAAGCCGCGGCGTCGCAATAACGCAGCGGCACCGTGCCGCCCGCCTCTTCCGCCAGGCGTGCGCCGTCGCCGGTGTTGGTGGCCGGCACGGGTGAAAAGTGCTCGCCGCCGCGCGCGACATGCGGATAGGCTTTGCGCAGACGCTGGATGTCGTGCGAAAAACCACCGCTGGCAAGCACTACGCCGTGTCGGGCCCGGATCTCTACCTCGCCGCCGTCGCGCTTGACGATCGCGCCCACCACCGCGCCGTCCTTGACCACGAGCCGGAGCGCGGGCGACGCGGTCCAGATGGGAATGCCGAGATCCAGCGTCGATTTCGCCAGCCGCGCCGCCAGCGCATTGCCGCTGGTGACGTTCATGCCGCGCCGATAGAGCACCAGCTCCTTGAGGTGGCTCGCGAGCCGCCTGGCAACATAGAAGAACGACTTCACCGACTTCGTCACGTTGAAGAAGTGCTTCAGGTCGGCATTCGACGAATTGAACATCATGCCGATGAACGTGATGGTCGCTAGCGGCGGGCGCAGGCGCGACACGTCCTTGCCTAGTTCGCGAATATCGAACGGTGCCGCCAGGATGGAGCGGCCGACGTCAACGCCACCGATCTGCGTGGGGTGGTAGTCAGGATACAGCGTCGGCGCGAACTTCACGCTGGTCTCGCGCTCGAACCAATCGACCATCTTCGGTCCGTTGTCCAGGAACGCATCGACGGCGGCGGCATCGAAGGCGGATCCCGTTTCTGCCGCAAGGTAGGCGCGCGCAGCTTCGCGAGTGTCCTTCTGATTGGCACGGCGGGAGACCGGGTTACCGGGAATCCACAGCACACCGCCTGAAAACGCGGTGGTGCCGCCAAACACGCTGTCTTTCTCCACGACCAAGACATCAAGGCCGTGCTTGCGGGCGGTGACAGCCGTGGAGAGGCCGCCGGCACCGGAACCGATCACCAGCAAATCGCAGTCGACCGTGTTCACGGACGAAGGGGTGTCGCGCATGGCTTAACTCCTGAGACGATGTAGAACAAAAGGAACAAGAAACGTAGTGGCAGTGACGGCGGCGCAGCGCTGCCGTCGCCAGCCCAGTCATCAGCGCTGGAGAGCGCGGGCGGCAAAGAGGTCGCCATCCTGGTAGTGCAGCCTTACCATCTCCACCGCCATACCAATACTCGGCGCCGCCGCTTCGGCTTCCAGCAGCTTGCAGGCAATGCGTATGCCACAATCCAGGTCGACAATGCAGACGCTGTAGGGGGCCTCGGCCGCGAAGACGGTGGGCGCGGCATGCACGCGCGTCCAGGAATAAATGACCCCGCGCGGGCTGAGATCGGTCCATTCGAGCGATTCGGACCAGCAATGCGGGCAGATGATCTGGGGCGGAAAGCTCTGCTTGCCGCAGTCGCAGCATGCAGTGGTGATCCAGCTGCCTTGCGCAAGAGCGGTCCAGAACGGCTCAGTCGCCTTCGATACGCGCGGCGGATAGGCACGCGCGGCGCCAATGTCGACTGTCTTGAGCATCATTGAACTCCTTCGAACACGTGAACCAGCGCTGCGTTGTAGTTGCCCAGTTCCCCTGTTGCAACACCCCATTGGGCGCCCTTCACCTGGCGCTCGCCTGCGCGGCCGCGCAACTGTTCCGCGATCTCCACGTAGTTGTAGAGCGACGTGACATAGGATGGATGACCGCGCGAAAGTAGGCCGCCAGACGTGGAGATCGGAATCCGCCCGCCCAGCGTGGTCTCTCCATCGAGTGCAGCAATCGATCCCCGGCCACGCGGTACCAGACTGAGCGCCTCGCTGACCAGGATCTCGACAATCGTGCAAGGGGCATAGGGCTCCGCCAGATCAAGGTCCGAAGCCGTGATGCCCGCTTCGGCGTATGCCTGCGCCGAAGCCACACGTGCCGCCTCGAAGCCGATCATGTCGTTGGGTACGTCGCTGATCTGATGCGAGCCGTCATGGTGGAAGCCCCGGCCCTGGATCAACACATAGGGGCGTCCGGTAGCCCGTGCAACATCCTCGCTTGCGAGCACCAAGCAGGCCGCGCCGTCGCCGCGTGGCGGCACGTCATACAGCCCCAGGGGCTCGACGATCGGCCGCTGTGCCAGCACCTCCTGCGCCGTGAGCGGCTTGCGGTACTGGGCCAGCGGGTTCAGCGAAGCGTGATAGCGGTTCTTCACGGCCACTGCGGCCAGCTGCTCCTGCGTGGCGCCATGCTCGTGCATGTAACGCGCGGCATCCATGGCGTACCACGAGATCGGCGTGAAGCCTGCGGGGACATGGAAGTCGACATCGCCGGTCGTCCGCATGCTGCTCATGGCATGCTCGGCCGCGGAAACCGCCGTTTCCATATTGATGCCGAGTGCCAGTGCGACCTTGGCCCTGCCGAGCAGGATTTCGTTGCACGCCTGATCAAGCGCCAGGGCCGCGGTCATGCCATTGCCCATCACCTCGAGCACGGTGCCCCGGCATGGCAGCTTGAGCTTACCGATCATGAACGTGTGCAGGTACTTCTGCCGGGTGTACGGACGCGGCAGCGTGAAGACCAGGCTCTCGATGTCACGCTTGTCCACGCCGGCGTCGCGCGTCGCCTCAAGTACCAGCCGCAACAGGACCTCGTGCTCTAGCGTCTGAAGCTCCTCAGCATCAGCTGTCTGGTGCCTTCCGACCGGGATGGCGCTTGCGCCGATGATCGCGACGCGTCTTGGCTTGCTCATTGCATTGTCTCCGCTTGCGCCGGCAACGAACTGCTAGTTCGGATCTGGCGCTTTCATTTTTGCAATGGTAGAACCAACTGAATAATCTGTCAAATGGGAGATTTCCCGCAGGCATGGCGGGGACTGCATGAGCCCTTCATGTCACTCGGAAGCTGATGCCTGTCAGCCAGGTGCATGTTGACGCCGCCATGGCCCTACGTTACATTGGTTGGGCCATTGACACAATTAGGGTAGGAGACCATGTTTAACCAGACCTATATCGAAGAGCTGCCAGTGCGTGAGGCGCCAGCTCAGCCACACGAAAGTGCCGTGAGCGGACTGAAAGTGGTTGATTTTTCGCACTTCATCGCGGGGCCATTGGCGACAATGATCCTGGGGGACTTTGGCGCTGATGTGATCAAGATTGAGCGACCTGGGCGCGGGGAGGATTTCCGCTATTACCCCCACTGGATCCGGCGCTGCCTGCGCAGGGCGGCCCGTACCTTTGGTGCAATCGGAACAAGCGCAGTCTCGCGCTCGATATCAAAACCGAGGAAGGTGCGAAGGTAGCGCTCGATCTGATCGCCACTGCCGACGTCGTGTTCGAGAACTTTTCGAGCGGTGTCATGGAGCGTCTTGGATTGGGTTACGAGCGCTGTGCACAGCTCAATCCCCGCCTCATCTATTGTTCCGTGTCTGCGTACGGGCGTACGGGGCCGTATGCGGATCGGCTTGGCTTCGACCCTGTCGTACAGGCTGAGAGCGGTTACATGTCCATGAATGGCTACCCTGACCGTCCCGGCGTGCGCAGCGGGCCGGTGGTCATGGATATGGGGACGGCCCTGATGGCGAGCAATGCACTGCTGCTTGCCCTATTGGCACGCGAGCGCACAGGAAAGGGGCAGTTTGTCGAGGTATCGCTATTTGATACCGCCGTGATGATGACGGGATTCGCCGGCATGCAGAACCTGCTGACCGGAAAGGATCCCCAGCGCCACGGCAATTCCACCCCGGATACGTGCCCATCGGGGGTGTTCCACGCGGCGGACCGCCCCTTTTACCTGCATTGCGGGAACGACAAGATCTTTGCGCGCCTGTTCGGCGATGTCTTGGGACGCCCGGATTTCGCGGCTCGTCCCGATCTGGTGAGAAGCATCGATCGGCTGAATCATCGCGAGGAACTGTTTGGGATCCTCAACGAGGCTTTTGCGGCGCAGCCTTGGAGCCACTGGCAGGCCAAGCTGCGCGCAGCCTCCGTGCCACACGGCGAAGTCCGTACGCTTGGCGAGGCGTTGCGCTCTGGCGAGGCGCAGTCACGCGGTCTGACCACCCGTATCCCCCATCCCGTGAAAGGCTGGATTCCCAACATTGAATCGCCGATGAGGCTATCCGAAACGCCAGCCGTGGCCCCACGTCCTGCGCCGGCGGTAGGCGAACACACGGCCGAAGTGTTACGCGATGTCTTGCACTACGATGAAACGCGGATCTCGGAACTTGAGCGTTCAGGTGCGTTGGGTGCTGCGCCGGTGCGCGCAACGCAAGCCAGTTGACGCCGGTGAATGGAGCCATATCTTGGATCAAACAAACACCACCTCACTGAAGAAGGGCCCCTTGTCGGGGGTCCGGATCGTTGAGTTCGCAGGGCTTGGACCAGGGCCGTTCGCCTGTATGCTCCTTGCGGACATGGGCGCTGACATTGTCCGTATCGACCGGCCGGGAGCCAGGCCCATTCACCCGCAAGATCTCATTGGACGTGGCAGGCGCACCGTGCTTCTGGATCTGAAAAGCGCCAAGGATCGGGATCAAGTCCTGAAGCTGCTGACCCATGCAGATGCGCTGGTCGAGGGCTTCCGCCCGGGAGTGATGGAACGCCTCGGCCTCGGGCCGGAGACCATCGCGGCGCTGAATCCCAGGCTTGTCTATGGCCGCATGACCGGATGGGGACAAGACGGGCCGCTATCGCAGACGGCCGGTCACGATATCAACTACATCGCCCTCACAGGTGCCCTCGCCGCGATCGGCGAGCGAGATGATGCCCCGGTGCCGCCGCTCAATCTCGTCGGTGACTATGGCGGCGGCAGCTTGTACCTGGCGATGGGCATCCTTGCGGCGCTAATTGAGGCGCGCAGCTCTGGCCGCGGGCAGGTGGTGGACGCCGCCATCTGCGACGGCGCGCTTTCTCTGATGAGCCTGGCGCAGGGACACAGGCTGCGTGGCCTCTACAGCGAACGCCGCGGCGACAATATGCTCGATGGCGGCGCGCCATACTACGCGGTGTACCGCGCTGCCGACGCCGAATACGTCTGCATCGGCGCCATCGAGCCCCAGTTCTTCGCGCTACTGTGCGACCGCATCGGGGTGGATCCGGCGCTGCGCGACGCACAACACGACCGGACCCGATGGCCTGCACTGAGAGCGGAGCTGGCGCAGATCTTCTCGCAACGCATCCGGGCCGAGTGGACGGCATTGCTCGGGGATACCGATGCGTGTTTTGCTCCCGTGCTGACGCTGAGCGAGGCTGCACAGCATCCGCATCTGCTGGCGCGCGAGGCGTTCGTCGACGTGGGCGGCGTGCCTCATCCGGCGCCGGCGCCGCGCTTCTCGAGAACGCCCTCGTCGGTCGCCCATACCGACGCGTCAGGGCCGCTCACCTGTGACCAGGTCATATCGGGCTGGATTGCGAAGGCCGCGTGACGGACGCGGCGTCTGCTGCTCGGTCGTTGCCGATCGCAGGGTGCAGGCCACACAGGTACTTGCACCCTGCAGCCAGTTGCTACTTCGCTGCCACAGTGGCAAAGCAGGAGCGACAGGCTGAAGGGCTCATTTGGACGCCAGATCTGTGGCGTGCACCAATGGTAGCGCCACACCGGTTCACGCCGGCATCGACACGCCAGCAAGCGGCCCGTGGCTGAGGCCTGGGCCAGAAGCGAGGGGACTCAGTCCTGACTCTTGATCTGCGACAGGTAGTAACGGTGCACGCGCCGAAGATGAGCCGCCATCTCGTTGGCGGCCTCGTCCGCGTTGCGCTCCGCCAGGAATTTGAGAAGCCGACGCCGCGAGGGGAGCACGAAGCGGTTCTCGCTGTAGCCGATCTGGGCAATGAACTCAGCCATGACTTTCAGGATCGCCTCCATCGTGAGAATCAGGATGGGGTTGCCGGAAATCTTAACGAGCAGACTATGGAACTCGAGATGTATCCGTGCACGCGCTTCGAAGTTGCCAGCCTTCTGCGCGGCCTCGGCAGCGGCCACGTTAGCCTGTAGTGCCTCAAGGTCCGCTTCGGTTGCCTTCACGCAAACGTCGCGAACCACAAGGTCGGCAAGCATGACCCGTGCCTCGGTCAGTTGCTCCGGTGTGATCGACCCGAGATAGTAGAGGTCGCGCAGGCCCGTAATGACGACGTCCTTGTCGCCCTTCTTGATGAACGCGCCGCCAGTAGCCCCCTTCTTGAGTTCGATGAGCCCGGAAATCTCGAGCGCGCGCAGCGCTTCGCGCAAAGTGTTGCGGCTTACGCCGAAACGCACGCAAAGGTCGCGCTCCGGGGAAGCTTCTGACCCGGCTTCAGCCGCCCTGCCATGACTTCTTGCCGGATTTGTCTGGCGATCTCGTCGAGCGCGCGGCTGACCGAGATCGGTTCAAAGGCTGCTTCTTCGGCAACGGCAGCTTGCCCGGTTTGGTCCATGTTCTGGTGCCTTTCCAATGCTTTACCCTCTTTGCTCTCGCGAAATGCGCTTTCGCAACACGTTACCGGTCACTTCGAGATTCTAGTATAGCGCAGCCAATACATCCATTGATATGACCAATGACCTGTCTGAGCCAGCCCTGGGTAACGCCGTTCCTGACTTCACCCCGCCGTCCTAAGGGGAAGCACTAAGGTTTGACTCATTGACGCACAATCTACTCTCAAAATATCATTGGATCAACCAATGAAACATGAAGTCAGAAGGACAAAAGACTTCGGTCCATGTGTCTTGGTGTCATCGTTAGCGCCGCGTGCGTCCAATCGCTGCGGCTGGCGGTTTTTGTCAACAGTTGAGTGAATACGCATGAAAGTACTCGTCGCAGTCAAGCGGGTGGTGGACTACAACGTGAAGGTTCGCGTCAAGGCGGACGGCACGGGCGTGGACCTGGCCAACGTCAAGATGAGCATGAACCCCTTCGACGAAATCGCCGTGGAAGAGGCTGTGCGCCTGAAGGAAGCCGGCGTTGTCACCGAAGTCGTCGCCGTCTCGTGCGGCGTGGCGCAGTGCCAGGAAACCCTGCGCACCGCCATGGCCATCGGTGCCGACCGCGGCATCCTAGTGGAATCGAATGAAGACCTACAGCCGCTGGCCGTGGCCAAGCTGCTCAAGGCGCTGGTCGACAAGGAACAGCCGCAACTGGTGATCCTGGGCAAGCAAGCCATCGACGACGACTCCAACCAGACCGGCCAGATGCTGGCTGCGCTGGCGGGCCTGCCGCAAGCCACCTTCGCCTCGAAGGTGGTGGTGGCCGATGGCCGCGCATCGGTGACGCGTGAAGTGGACGGCGGTCTGGAGACCCTGTCGCTCAAGCTGCCGGCGGTGGTGACCACCGACCTGCGCCTGAACGAGCCGCGTTATGTCACGCTGCCGAACATCATGAAGGCCAAGAAGAAGCCGCTCGACATCGTCAAGCCGGAAGATCTCGGCGTGGATGTGGCGCCGCGTCTGAAGACCGTCAAGGTCGTTGAGCCGCCCAAGCGTAGCGCGGGTGTGATGGTGCCGGACGTTGCGACGCTGGTGCAAAAGCTGAAGAACGAAGCCAAGGTCATCTGAGCGCGCCAGGAGATAAAACATGACTGCACTCGTCATTGCTGAACACGACAACCAATCCATCAAGGCCGCCACGCTGAACACCGTGACGGCAGCCGCCCAGTGCGGCGGTGATGTCCACGTGCTGGTGGCTGGCGCCAATGCCGCCGCCGCCGCCACCGCTGCCGCGAAGATCGCCGGCGTGTCCAAGGTGCTGCTGGCCGACGCGCCGCAGTTCGCCGACGGCCTGGCCGAAAACGTGGCCGAGCAAGTGCTGGCCATCGCCAGCGACTACAGCCACATCCTGGCGCCCGCATCGGCCTACGGCAAGAACATCCTGCCGCGCGTCGCGGCCAAGCTGGACGTAGCCCAGCTGTCGGACATCACCAAGGTCGACAGCCCGGACACGTTCGAGCGCCCGATCTACGCCGGCAACGCGATCTCGATCGTGCAATCGTCGGACAAGGTCAAGGTCATCACCGTGCGCGGCACCGGCTTCGACGCCGCCGCCGCCGAAGGTGGCTCGGCCGCCGTGGAAAACCTGCCCGCCGTGGCCGACGCAGGCATCTCGCAATTCGTTTCGCGCGAAGTGACCAAGAGCGACCGCCCCGAGCTGACCGCCGCCAAGATTATCGTGTCCGGTGGCCGTGGCGTGGGTTCCGGCGAGAACTACACCAAGGTGCTGACGCCGCTGGCCGACAAGCTGAACGCCGCGATGGGCGCATCCCGCGCTGCCGTCGATGCCGGCTTCGTGCCCAACGATTACCAGGTCGGCCAGACCGGCAAGATCGTTGCGCCGCAGCTGTACATCGCCGTTGGTATCTCCGGCGCGATCCAGCATCTGGCCGGCATGAAGGACTCCAAGGTGATCGTGGCGATCAACAAGGATGCCGAAGCCCCGATCTTCTCGGTGGCCGACTACGGTCTGGTTGGCGATCTGAACACCGTCGTGCCGGAGTTGGTGGCGGCCGTCTGACAACCACTGCTCTCGACCTGCAAAAGAAGACTTGCCGCATCCGCTCCTTGTGAACTCATGGGCCACCATCATGACTTCGAACACTACTGACGCCATGTTTCTTGACCAGCTCCATGCGCGTGCCGCACAGTGTCGCTTCGATGACCTGCCCGACGCAGTCGTCACCCAAGCGAAGCTTTGCATTCTTGACACCATCGGCTGCATCGTCGCCGGCATGCAGGCCGACGAATCCAGGCTGGTAGCCAGGTCGTCCGGCGCACCGACCCAGGGCGATGATCACGCTTCCGTATTTGTCCATGGCCGCAAAATGCCCATCGCAGCGGCCGTCATTGCCAACGGTTATGCCGGCGACATCCTGGAGCTGAACGACCTGATCGGCGGCCATGCGAGCATCGGTTGCGTCACTGCGGCTGTCGCTACGGCCGAGGCAGTTGGCGCGAGTGGACGCCAGTTGATCGAAGCCGTGGTGCGCGCCATCGAATTGACCAGCGCCGTCTACACCGCGGTCTATCCATCGCTGAAGCCGTATAGTGAAGTAGGTCTGACACCCGTCGGGCTGCCATCCTCCGTCGGCGCCGCGGCAGCCGTGGCACACTTGCGCGGCCTGGATGTCGAACAGACTCGCCACGCGCTGGCGATTTCAGGGTCGCTGGCGGGCTGGTGCCCTGCGGAGGTCATCTTCCGCCAGGGCGGTACTGTCAAGCCCATGCTATTCGGGGCGCAGCCTGCGGCCACCGCAGTCACTGCGGTCCAGTATGCCAGCCATGGCATGACGGGGCCGCTTCGTTTATTTGACGGTGACCTTGGGTATTTCTCGACGGTATCCACAAACGGCCGTCAGAACGTGCGCGCAGTGCCGGAAGGCTGGGCATTGCTCGCCCCACGTCGCAAGCTTCACGCCTGCTGCGGCTATATCCACTCCGCAGTCGATGCACTTGTCGCCTTGCGGCGTGACTGGCAGGGTGACCTCTCCGGGTGCGATATTGAGGTCAGGCTGCCAGCCTATGTGCACGAAGCGGTGGCCAAGAGCGAACCGCCACGCACAGCAAACGAGGCGCGTTTCGATATCCGCTATTGCCTGGCGCTCGCGGCTTGCGGGTTCGATGTCATCCTGCCCGGACACAGTCTCGACCATCGCGAGTATCTCAACCGGCCCGATGTGCACGCGGTCATGCCGAACATCGTTGCCGTCGCCGATCCGGCTCTGCACCACTATGAGCGCTGTCACGTCTCCATTCGGCATCGCCACACAGATCGGGCTCAGTCTATGTACCAGGATGCGCCGCGCGGGGCACCCTCGAACCCACTCAGCCCGAGCGATCTGGTGGAGAAGTTTGTTTCACTGGTCTCCTGGTGCATCTCGCCCGATAGCGCGCTTGCCTATGCAAAGCGCGTGTTGGCCCTCGAAGACGAGCCGGGCAGTGATTGGCTTGTCTGCGCATTGCAAGCAAATCAAGGCGCCCATTGCGCCTGACGTAGGCGCAATGATCCCTGTAACACGCCACCAGGCGAGAACGAGAGAGGTCGCAAAACATGAGAACAGCTTTCTTTGCGGGTGTTGCAATAGCGATGAGCGTGGCATGCGCTGGCGTGTCTGCCGAGCCCGCCTACCCAAGCCGGCCAATCCGGATCATCGTGCCATTCACCGCGGGATCAACGTCCGACATCACCGCGCGCGCTGTCGCTGCACGGATTGCGCCGCCGCTCGGACAGCCGGTCATTATCGAAAATCGTCCTGGCGCCAATGGCGTGCTTGGCATGCAGGCTGCCGCCCGCAGTATTCCAGATGGCTATACCCTGGTGCTGTCGAGTGCGTCCTCGACAATGGTGCCACCCGCCTTGCTCAAGGCGCCGCCCTTCGATCCCCGCAAGCACTTCACGCCCATCTCGCTAGTCGCCGCCACACCGTTGCTGCTGGTGACGCGCCAGGACTCCTCGATCAACTCCATTTCCGATCTCATCGCACAGGCGAAACGGGCACCGGGTACCGCGACCTATGGCAGTTCGGCCGGCCTCTATCAGCTCGCGATGGAATCCCTCAATCAGCAGGCGGGAACGGACATCGCCCCCATCCCGTACAAAGGCCCCGCTGAAGCCGAAACCGATCTGGTTGGCGGCAGGCTCACGGTCGCCCCTGACTCTGTTGGCCCGATCCTGCCTCATATCCGCAGTGGCCGCGTCAAGCCTCTGGCAATGCTGAGCGCAAAGCGATCCGATGCACTGCCCGATACGCCTACCATGCAGGAACTCGGCTACAAGGACTTCGATTTCACCGGCTGGCTTGGCCTGCTTGCACCGGCGGGAACGCCGCCAGAGATTGTCCGGCGGCTAAATGTGGAGATTGTAAAGGTGGTTGAATCCGGCGAAGTACGGCGCCAGTTCTCCCTGCTCGGGATCGAGGCCAGGTCGTCGACGCCCGAGGCCTACGCGTCCTTGATCGCTCGTGATACAGCCCGCTATGAACGCATTGCGGAGCTTGCTCGCATTGAAAAGCAGTAGATGCCGCCGGCCCGACCAAACAAAACCCTTCCTCGCATGGTCCATACCTCTTTGGATGCATGGACCGCTCCTTTTGCCTAACCTCAATTCCTGGATTACGCAATGACTGATAACGCAGCGCAATATCAACCACGTGGCCTCTATTTCGAGGATTTTGGGATCGGCGAGACGATCGTTACTTCCCGCCGCACCGTCACCCTGACCGATATTGTCAACTTCGCTTGCCTGTCAGGCGACCACAACGCCCCACATATCGATCACGAGTTCTGCAAGACGCAACCCTATGGAGAACCGATTGCGCACGGCCCCCTTGTGCTGGCAATCGCGGGCGGACTCCAGTGCCTGAGCGGAATCAATGACGGCACGATCGTTGCGATGCTCGGTCTGGACAAGTGGCGTATGCACCTTCCGGTGAAGGCGGGCGACACCCTCCAGGTCTTTATCACGCCAACGGAGAAGAAGCTGACCAGCACCGGCAAGCAGGGCATCGTGATCTGTGATCGCATCGTCAAGAACCAACGCGGAGAAACCGTGCACTCCATGGTGATTTCGCTCATGTACAAATGTCGGCCGACTGAAGAACAGGCTCGGTAACAACAACGATGTAGTGGCCAAAAGGGCAATTATTGGAGACAACCCCATGCACCAGGTCTTTGGATGTGTTCTATACGAACAGCGAGACAGTGTGGCGATCATTACCCTCAACCGCACTGAGCGCAGCAATGCGCTCGGCGGCACAATACGCGAAGACATTGTCGCGGCCATGGCAATGGCGAACGGCAATGATCAAGTGCGCGTGGTAGTCCTGACAGGTGCCGGCAAGGCCTTTTGCGCCGGCGGTGATCTGCGCGAGATCTATGGTCGCGTAACCGAGGGCCGGCCGCTGGCTGACAAGATCGAACCGCCTCGCGATCGAACGCTGCTGGCAGTCTATGAAGCAAGCAAGCCAGTCATCGCGGCTGTCAATGGCCCCGCCATGGGCGCCGGCATGAATCTCGCTCTGGCGGCGGATATTCGCATTGCGTCGCGCACAGCCATCTTCTCGCAATCCCATGTCAAGCGAGGTCTGATGCCCGATTACGGTGGTACCTACCTCCTGCCAACTATCGTGGGCCAATCAAAGGCGTTCGAACTGATTTACACCAGTGCCGTAGTCGATGCGGAAGACGCTCTTCGCTTGCAGATCGTCAGTCAAGTCGTCGAGCCTGGAGATCTGATGGATGCCGCGATGGACCTGGCGCGGCGCATCGCGCTGAATGCCCCGCTGCCGATCCGGCTAGCCAAGCGCGCAGTTCAGCAGCATCACCAGGGGGAATGCGGGAGGCACTGTTCCGTGAAACGGCGGCACAAAACGTCTGCTACGACACCGACGATGGCCAGGAAGGCTTGCGCGCGTTTCTGGAGAAGCGCGACCCCGTTTTCATTGGTCGGTAGCCAGAGAGTCTTTTCAGCAGCTATCCATGCAAAAAACAGGAGGCCCCTGAGCCAGGTTATCGCCTGTCACCTGTTCAATGTCCTTGACCGCCTCGCCGCGCGCATAACGCTCGATCGCCTGCATTCTTACGTTGACGACCTCGCACGATGTGATGTCAAGACCCGTTCATGCTACGCTGGGCCACGACGCCAAATCGAGTGTCTGGGAATTCAGGCTTGCGGCGACATGATCGGGCCTCGTTGGTGGCAAACCGAAAACGGCGGATTCCTCTGCAGCACAGTGCCGGCGATCCACAAGATGAAGCCAGGCAGCACGGGACCCGCCATTCCGGGCATTCATCCGGTGATCTTCGACGAGGAAGGCAAAGCACTCCCGGGCGGGTCTGGCAAGGCGGGGAACATTTGTATCCGCAACCCGTGGCCAAGCGTATTGCAGACGGTCTGGAAGGATCCAGATCGATATGTGAGCCAGTACTACGCGCGCTATTGCAAGGACCCCAAGAGCAAGGACTGGCGGGACTGGCCTTATCTGGCCGGTGATGGCGCGATGCAGGCCGCGGATGGCTACATTCGCATCCTCGGCCGCATTGACGACGTGATCAACGTCGCAGGCCATCGCCTCGGCACCAAAGAAATCGAGTCTGCTGCTCTTCTCGTGCCCGATGTCACCGAGGCGGCTGTGGTTCCGGTCGCGGACGAGCTCAAGGGCAAGGTGCCCGATCTCTACGTGTCGCTGAAGCCGGGACAGGCCCCTCCTCGAAGATCGCGGACAAGGTTTCGGCATCCGTGGTTTCCCAGATCGGGGCAATCGCACGGCCGCGTAGGGTCGTCATCGTTCCCGATATGCCCAAGACACGTTTGGGAAAGATCATGCGGCGCGTACTTGCAGCGATCTCAAATCAGCAGAGCCGCGGCGACGTGTCCGCTCTCGCCAATCCGGACGTCGTTGAGCAGATCAAGGAGCTGGCTGCGGAGGGACGGTCAGGCAAGTCGCAGGTCGCACACAACGACGGTTAAACCGGTCAAGAAGAAGGCGCGCGTGCTCCGACAGGAAGTGAGACACCTTTGCCACGACAGCACTACGTCGATGACCACCCCGCCCTTCTTTGCCTGGCAGGTATCCTGGCCGCTCAGAAGGCACGGCTGACCGCTCCCTGAGAACATCGCGGGTGTGACGCAGGTAAGCCCGCCGAAGCAACACAGCCCATTTGGAGCATCGCACCTACGGCTGACGCCGTACCCATTTCTGCGTGGCAGTGGGCGAGTGGGAGTGGCCAAATAGGGGGCGCCTTCTATGCCGCAGGGATTGCAGCATCGCGTCCCTTCGAACTGCCGCGGCGCCTTGACGTAACCCGCATCAATCTGCAGCGCGACCGATGGGCCGCTCAAGGGCGGACGTCGAGGTGGCGCAGTCACAGCCGCGGCCATCATCGCCGCGCACCTCGCCTCTTGCTCGGCTGCTGGCACCGTCATGGAGCGCACGCACACACCGCTGTCGGTTTGGTTCTGGGCGGCGTATCTGGTCGCCAGTCAGACGCCTGGCATGTCGGCCGTTCAGTTCCAACGCCAACTCGGCCTGTCGCGTTACGAGACCGCCTTCCAGATACTCCACAAGTTGCGCGCCGGCATGGTGCGCCCCGACCAGGATCGGATCGGTGGCAAGCCTGAGGAACACGTCGAGGCCGATGAGGCCTACGTCGGTGGGCGTACTCGCGGCAAAGGCAGGGGCGTGCACGACATGGTTCTTGTGGCCGGCGCTGTCGAGGTTCGGCAACGCAAGCTTGTCGGCAGCCGCAACAAACGCAAGAGCGGACGGTATGCCGGACGAGTTCGGCTCGCTCTGGTTCCTGACCGAAGTGCCCGGTCGCTGGGCGGATTCATCGAGCGTACCGTTGCACCCGGCGCAACCATCATCACCGACGACTGGAGCGGTTATGCCAAGCTGGGCGAGCGCGGCTATGGGGGGTGTCAGGATTTTTGTGTGCAAGGCTAAAAACCTGCCTGCCGGGCAGGCTGCCCGGCAGGCAGGCCTTTGATCCTATCTCAGCGATGGGGTTGTGTGAAGCGATCCTCGTAGAGGATCGCGAACTGGTTCATGGCGGCTTTCCAGTCGTGCGTGGCGCTGCCCCACTTGCCGGTGATGTTGCGCAAGGCTAGCCACAGCAGTTTGGTGGCCGCTTCATCGCTCGGGAAGTGCCCGCGGGTCTTGATAATCTTACGCAGTTGCGCGTTGATGCTCTCGATGGCATTCGTGGTGTAGATGATCTTGCGGATGGCCGGCGGGAACGCAAAGAATGGAATCACCCGGTCCCAGGCGCGATGCCAGGAGGCTGCAATCGGTGGGTAGCGCTTGCCCCAGTCGCTTTGCTCGAAGGCCAACAGCGCCGCCTCGGCGGCCTCAACCGTGGCAGCCGTGTAGACAGGCTTGAGCGCGGCCGCCACCACACGGCGGTCCTTCCAGCTCGCGTAGTCCAGGCTGCCGCGTATCAGATGCACGACACAAGTCTGCAGTGTCGTGCTCGGGAACACCGCGTTCAGGGCCTGCTCCATGCCCTTCAAGCCGTCGGTCACCGCGATCAGGATGTCTTGGGTGCCTCGCGTCTTCAGGTCGTTGAACACCTTCATCCAGAACTTTGCCCCTTCGGTGGTCTCGATCCACAGGCCCAGGATGTCACGCGTGCCATCGGGCAGCACGCCCAGCGCCAGATAGACCGCCTTGCTGCGCACGACGCCATCCTCGCGCATCTTGACCCGCAGCGCGTCGAAGAACACGACCGGGTACATGACCTCCAATGGACGGGCCTGCCAGGCGGTGACTTCCTCCATGACCGCATCCGTTACCGAGCTGATGAACGCGGGCGACACCTCAGTGTCATACTGCTCGACCAGGAACGCCTGGATCTCGCGTACCGTCATGCCGCGCGCATACATGGCGATGATCTTGTCGTCAAAGCCAGTAAAACGCCGGTCGTGCTTGGGAATCAGGATGGGCGCGAAGCTGCCGTCGCGGTCGCGCGGGATCGCCAGCCGCAAGGGTCCCGTGTCCGTAAGCACGGTCTTGGCGCTGGAGCCATTGCGCTGGTTGGTTGCATCCTCGGGGCGCTCGGCACCCGCCGGGTAGCCCAGGTGATGGCCCAGCTCCGCGCCCATCGCCCGCTCGATCAGGGCCTTCTTGAACGCCATGGCGGCGTCTTGCACCGCCTCAGCAGTCATCGGACCTTTAACGAACTGATCGATCAGCTCCTTAGGGATGGTCGGAAGGTCCCTGGGTATGGCCTTTGGTTTGCGTGGCATTACATGCTCCTTGTCGACATGTTATGCCCTGCACACAAAATCCCGTACAGGCCCCGGCTATGGCCATATCGCCATCGCGCAGCGCGGTGACATGCAAGTGGCCGAAACCTTCCTGCCGATCAATCACCTTGTGTTCTCCAATCTCAAGACCTGGCTGCGCGGTATTCATCACGGTGTCAGCCCGCAGCACCTACAAGCCTATCTCAACGAATTCACCTTCCGCTTCAACCGCCGTTTCTATCCCTTCAACGCGTTTCGCTCTCTGCTCGGCATCGCTGGTGACGTCACCGCGCCGACCTATGCCGAGCACTATGCAAAAAATCGCTACCCACTACATGGGAGCTAACCGGATAAGCACGGTTTGATCTTGTCCATCAGCCAGCCTATCAGGAGGGTACCAACGGAGGCGCCCACCAGGAGCATTGCCGATACAACTGCCGCCGCCTTTTCGATCGGATGCCCGGACTGCACGATCAGAGACGGTAGCCAGCTGGTCAGCAGGTAATAGACGAGCAAGTCCATGAAATACGCCACCCACAAGAGCACTGAGCCGAGTCCCATGCCACCAGTGAACAAGCCTGAGATCGACGCTTGGTGTTCGCCCTTGAGCTCCGGCAAGGTGAACTCGGTGTCTCGCCCGTAGCTGAGATTGCCCACACGCGAAAGGCCTCGGCCGATGCGCTCCGCCGGCGCCTTTTGCACGAACATGAAGCGTGCCGACTCGGGCAACGCGACGAATACCAACAGCGCGCAAATCGTAGGCAGCTCGCCACCCAGGAGGAGCATGCCTTTCCAGCCAAAGATTGGCAGCAGGTGGGCGGCAGTGACTCCGGCACTCGCGGCGCCCAGCGAAACCCCGACGAACATCACCGCAATCAGCCGCGCGCGGTCGCGTTCCGGGCTGTACTCGGCCAGGAGGGTGGTCGCGTTCGGCAGGGCGGCACCGAGCCCTACTCCGGTAATGAAACGCCACACACTGACATCGACATCACCGAGCCGGAGAATGCGCAGCCGAAGGTGCCAATGGCGCACAATGCCATGGCGAAGAGAATCACGGTTTTGCGCCTCTTGCGGTCCGATGTCGGCCCCAGACCTAGAGCGCCGACAGCGACGCCGAACAGCCCGGCGCCGATCACCGGTCCGAATACATCTTTCTCGTCGGTGCGGGGCATGGCAGTCGCCCTCCGAAAGCGCCGCGATCAACGTGCTACGCTGGCTTATTCAATCGGCAGTCCAACGTAGTTCTCCGCCAAGGCCATGGCCCCGGCGCGGGAACTGGTCACGTAGTTCAGCTCCGATAGTTGCAAGCGGTTCTGGAACTCGTCGGTGCCGGGGAAGGTGTGCAGCATTGAGGTCATCCACCAGGAAAAGCGCGTCGCCTTCCAGATGCGCCGCAGCGCGGTCTCCGAGTACTGGTCCAGCAGGTCGCTGCGGTTGGATTTGAAGTATGCAGTGAGCGCGCGGGCGAGAATCTGCGCATCTGTGGCAGCTAGGTTCAGCCCCTTGGCGCCGGTCGGCGGTACCACGTGTGCCGAGTCGCCGGCGAGGAACAGGCGCCCGTAACGCATCGGCTCGACCACCAAGCTGCGCATGCCGATGACGGTCTTGCTGAAGATCGGCCCTTCCTGGGGCACCCACCCGTCCTGGGTCGCGAGCCGTGCGCGAAATTCGGCCCAGATGCGATCGTCGGACCAGTTCTCGATTTTCTCCGTGGGCGAGCACTGGAAGTACATGCGCTGGATGTCGGGTGAGCGGGTGCTGACGAGCACGAATCCGCGCTCGTGCATGGCGTAGATCAACTCGTCGGACGAGGGTGGCGCCTTGCATAGGATGCCGAACCAGCCGAAGGGGTAGAGACGCTCGTGGACCTTAAGCGCACCCGCGGGGATGGACGGCCGGCAGATACCCTGGGTGCCGTCGCAGCCGGCGATGAAATCGCAGGTGATCTCTTCGACTACGCCCGCCTTGTCGCGGTAGCGGATCTTCGGCTTGGTGGTGTCGAGATCGTAGACGCTGACGTCTTTGGCTTCGAAGCGGATGTCTCCGCCGCTGTCCAGACGCACCTTGATGAGATCCTTGATGACGTCGTGCTGGGCGTAGATCATCACCGACTTGCCGCCGGTGAGCGACGGGAAGTCGATGCGCTCGTCGCGCCCGTCGAAGCGCAGGATGATGCCTTCGTGGCGGAAGCCTTCCTTCATCATCCGCTCGCCGGCGCCGATCTCGTTCATGAGGTCGATTGTGCCCTGTTCGAGCACGCCGGCCTTAATGATCGCCTCGACGTCGTCGCGACTGTGTCTTTCTAGTACAACCGACTCGATGCCCTGCAGGTGCAGAATGTGCGACAGCAGTAGCCCCGCCGGGCCGGCACCAATGATGCCTACTTGGGTACGCGTGGTGCGCATGTTTCCTTTTCCTTGGTTATCAGTTGTTCAGATGCTTCACCGGCACAGGAGGCTTGGTAGATCGACGCGCCGGATGAGCCGCGTTTCCTGCGCGGTGATCAGATGCCCGGAAGCCGACAAATAGGACGGGAAATCCGGGTGCGCGTCGCGCGCCAAGCAGCGACGTTCATATTCAGCCAGGTCCTGGTACGCCCACAGATGCACGAACTGGTTCAGCGGTCCGACCTGGCTCACGTAGAAGCCCACCGGATGGCCTAGCGTCTCCAGCAGGATCGGCATGGCCAAGCGGTCGAACACCTCTAGGAACTCGGGCATCTTGCGCAGCGCGATGGTGTAGATGCGGTGGTCGATCAGGGGCTTGTCCAAGTAGTTCATGCCTTTGCTCCTACCTTGTCCGCGATGTGGTTGCCCGTGATGAAGCCGAAGGTCATGTTGGGACCGTGGGTAATGCCCGCGCCGGGGTAGTTGCCGCCCATGATGCTGGCGCGGTCGTTGCCCACCGCGTAGAGTCCGTCGATCGGCGTGCCGTCGCCCTTGAGCACTTCGCCGGCCACGCTGGTCCTGACCCCGTCGAAGGTGCCCAGGTCGCCCATCACGACCTTGACGGCGTAGAACGGTCCTTTCTCGATCGGTGCAACGCACGGATTGGGCTGGCGCTCGGGGTCGCCGAGGTAGCGATTGAACGCGGTGCTGCCACGCCCGAAGGCCGGATCTTCGCCCCGCGCAGCGCCCACGTTGTACTCGCGCACGGTTTGCGCCAGCCCGGCCGGGTCGAGGCCGGCATGGCTGGCCAGCTCGGCCAGCGTGCGGCCCTCGAACAGGTAGCCGTTGCGCAGATATTTGCCGATCGGCATAGGGGCAGGCTTGACAAAACCCAGACCGTACTTACCCAGGGTGGCCTTGTCGCAGACCAGCCACATGGCCGTCTCGTTCTGCCCTGCACAGGCACGAATCAAGGCCGCGCCCACGTCGTGATAGGAGTTCGATTCGTTGGTGAAGCGCTTGCCGTTGCGCAGCACGCCGATCACACCGGGCTTGTAGCGGTCCAGCAGGTGCGGGAACACGCCGAATTCACCATTGCCATACGGCACGCGCGATACTGGCATCCAGGCCGCGCTGTCCTGGTAGCGGATGTCAGCGCTGCCGCCCGCCGCCTCGGCCATCGCCACACCGTCGCCGGTGTTGCCCGCCGGCGTGGGCGAGAGGTGCTCGCCGCCACGTGCGATGTGGGCGTAGGCGCGCGCGATGCGCTTCACGTCCTGGGGGAAGCCGCCACAGGCCAGCACCACGCCGTACCGGGCTTGGATGCGGCGCTCGCCGCCCTCACCGCCGGCGCGCACGCCAACAGCCTTGCCGCCATGCATGATGATCTCTTTGGCCGGAGTCCCGGTCAGGATGGGAATCTTGAGGTCCAGCGCCGATTTCGCGAGTCGCGCTGCCAGCGCGTTTCCGCTGGTCACATTGATGCCGCGGCGATAGAGCAGCAGCTCCTTCATATGCGTCGCCAGGCGCCTAGTCACATAGAGGAAGGAGGTCAGCGACTTGGTGGCGCGGAAGAAGTGCTTGAGGTCCGCGTTCGACGAATTGAACATCATTCCCATGAAGGTGATCGTCTTGAGCGGCGGCTTGAGACGGCGCATGTCCTTGCCCAGCCCGCGAATGTCATAGGGCGCGGCGAGGATCGAGCGGCCGATGTCGACGCCGCCGGGCGCATCCGGGTGATAGTCCGGATAGAGCGTGGGCACGAACTTCATCTCGGTCTCGCGCTCGAAGAACTCGACCATTCTCGGCCCGTTCTCGATAAAGCACTGGACCGCGGCGGCATCGTAGTTGTTGCCCGTCTCGCTCATCATGTATTCGCGCACGCGCTCGACGGTGTCAGCCGGGTTCTGCTGCTGGCCATATTTGCTCAGCGGAATCCACAAGACGCCGCCAGACAGCGCGGTGGTACCACCGAACACGGGCTCCTTTTCGAGCACGATGACATCGAGGCCGCGCTTGCGTGCAGTGATCGCGGTGGCGAGGCCCGCAGCACCCGATCCGACCACGACCAGATCGCAAGTGATCTCCTTGGCCATATCTTCTCTCCTTGTCGTAATGGTGTGATGGAGCTCACGCGGCCGGGGTCGCGTTGAAACCGGGGCGCGGGACCATGTCCATCAGCATGCAATCGAGTCCGCCATCGACGAGCACCTCCGCGCCATTGACGTAGGCAGCCAGGTCAGAGGCGAGGAACAGGGCCGGGCCGGCGAGGTCCTCCGGCTCGCCGATGCGGCGGCTCGCGGTGGCGGCGGCGCGGCGAGCCTCGAAGCCCGGCTCCTCGTAGAACTTGGCGGACAGCGCGGTGCGGATCATGCCGGGCAGCACGCAGTTGCTGCGCACCCCGCGCGGGCCCCACTCCGCCGCCAACTGCCGCGAAAGCAGCAGCACGCCCGCCTTGCTCGGGCTATAGGAACCGCTATTGGTCTGCGGATTGAGCGCCGCAATCGAGGCAACGTGGACGATACTGCCCTTGCCCGCCGCCAGCATGTCGCGCCCGAAAGCTCGAGCACACAGAAGATAGCCGGTCAGGTTAACGGCGATGGCCTGGTTCCAGTCCTCGATCGAGACCGTCTCAAGAGGTCCGGCGCGCAGCAGCCCTGCATTGTTGACGAGCACGCTGGCCGCCCCGAGCGCTGCGCGAACCTCGCCAGCGGCTGCGGCAACCGAAGCTTCGTCCGACACGTCGCAGCCGATCGCCTGCGCCACCGCACCGGCCTTCCGAAGTTCGGCGGCGACAGCTTCAGCGCCGGCAAGATTCCGATCCACAAGCGCCACATGTGCTCCCACATCGGCGAAGGCGCGCGCGATGCCGGCACCAATGCCACTGCCCGCACCCGTGACCACGCAGACCTTTCCATCGAGGTTCAGCCGGTATGGCGTCGAGGCGGCTGCGCGGTTTTCAAGTTCCTGTCCCACGCGATTATGGTTCCTGAGATTTTCCATGCGATTTGTCTCCTGAAGTCTGTATCGCCATTGAACGCTTCGAGCGCCTGTGGAACAATGGACAGAGACCACGTGTAATAGGACATATCGTGCATCATGGCCCATGACCAACAGCGCCGCCAGCCCGTTCCGCATTTCGCGCTCTATGGCGCGGAAGCCGGCCAATCCTGGGTCGACATGGTCCATTACGAACGCATTCCCCTGCGTGCCGGCCGTTTCGACTTCGACATCCAGCCGCACGTCCACGATGCGCTGATCCAGGTGCTCTACGTCACCGGGGGGCGGCGAGACCTTCATCGACGGCAGGACCTGGGCAGTCGAAGCGCCATGCCTGATCGTCGTGCCAGCGCACTCGGTCCACGCCTTTAACTTCCAGAGCGACATCGACGGTCACGTCATCACCGCCGCGCAGTCTGCGCTGGAATCGCTGGCGATGACGGCCGCGCCCGAGCTGCTGGAATTCATCCGCACGCCGACGGTGCTGTCGATCGATCCCGACGTCGAACGCGGCACACCTCTGGAGACCCTGTTTCAGTCGATCAGACAAGAGGCGGAGAGCCACGAGCGCTGGCAGTTCACCGCAGGCGCAGCACTGACGATCACCCTGTTCATCAAGATCGGGCGCCTCAGCGAGAGCGCCCGGCTTTCAGCCAGTTCCGAGCAGAGGACAACGGCCGCGCGGATCGAGCGGTTCCGCGCCCTGCTCGACCGCCATTGCCGTGAGCGGCGGCCGGTCGCCAGCTATGCCGACGATATGGGCGTGAGCACCGGCCAACTCTCTCGCATCTGCCGTGCCACCTTCGGGGTCTCGGCAATCGAGGCGATCGATGCACGCTCGATCCATGAGGCCAAGCGGCTGCTCGGCTATTCGACGCTCAGCGTGAAGCAGATCGCCAGTGAACTGGGCTTTCAGGACGAGGCCTATTTCAGTCGTTTCTTCCGCAAGCAGACGGGACTCCGGCCAACCGAATACCGCTCTGCGGCCCACGATCGATCCTTGCCGCCTGAAAAGGGGAGAGCGGGCTGACTCGACCTCGCCCCCTCATCCGGTTTAGGCCTGGTTTAGGCCGATAACCTACCCAGCTTCACGAACAGGTGCTCCGGCCCGGAGTTGGTCAGATTGTTGCCCCGCACATACTGGATCGGCCTTGCCGGATCGAGCGCAATATCGCCAACCTTGCGGGCCAGAGCCTTCGTTGCGACCAGCGTCTCCAGCTTGGCGAGCGGCGCGCCAAGGCATTTGTGCATGCCATTGCCGAAACCCAGGTGGCCGCTGGAATCACGGTCGATGTCGAACGTCTCACCGTTGGCAAACTTGCGGCTATCGCGGTTCGCAGCCGACAGCAGCAATCGCACCACCGCACCCTTAGGCAGATCAACGCCCGCGACAGTGGTCGCCTCGGTGGTGATGCGGCTCACACGCTGCACGGTACCACGATAGCGCGCCACCTCCTCGACGAAACGCTCAGCGTCGGAGGGGTTTTCGCGGATACGTCCCAGCAGATTCGGCTGTTCGGCGAACATGCGAAATGCATTGGCCACAAGGATCGTCGTAGTGTCGTGCCCAGCGATGAAGACGAAGGCACACAGCTCCTTTGCTTCCTTTTCCGAAAGTAGCCCGTCCTTCCACATGCGCGCGATATGCCCGCCGATCGACTGGCTGCCGGTGCGAACGAGCCGCTCCATCGCCTCCTTCAGGTAAGCGAAGAAGGCCTGCGCGCTCTGCTCGTCGGTGCCGGTCCCCGGCGCATTGCGGGCGAGGCGCCCGAAGTAGCTAAAGGTCTCGTCCGACCAGAATTTCATTTTCTCCTCATCCTCGTTCGGCACGTCGATCATCGTGGAGATGGTCGAGATGCTGAGCGGGATGGCGAAATCGTTGACGACGTCACCGCCGCCTTTAGCGATCATCGCGTCGAGCAGGTCCTCCGCCCTTTGCTCGATCTGTTCGATAAAGGGATCGAGCGACAGCGGCAGGAAGGATGGCTGGACGACTTTGCGTAACCGCGTATGGTCGGGCGCATCGAACAGCGTCAGGAACGTCAGCGGTGGCGGGCTGACGACCTCGGAGGAAAACAGCTTCGGGTTGCGGATCGCCTGGTAGACATCGTCATAGCGCGAGAGGAACCACACGTCCGAAGTCGCCGACTGGCAACGCAGCACCGGCGCATGCTCCCGCATCCAGCGGTAGTGCTCGTAAGGGTCGCCTTGCGAGCCGTCATCGACCACCTTGAATGGCTCCAACCCCTCGGGCCAGTCCAGTTCGTGTGAATAGGCCGGAAGGGTCTTGGCCGTGAATGGGCAGACCTGCGGCGCGCTCTGCGGCACAGCAGACGGGGAGAGGGGAGCGCTGCGACCATGGGCGCCGTCTTGCCCATCGCCATACGCTCCAGCGCCCGGCTCATCGTGGCCTTGGAATGGAGCGCGTGCAGCGCAATCACGTCCCGCGCCGCGTTCAGGTCGCCCAGTTCGAAGGCGGCGACAATGTCCCGGTGCTGCTGGACGATATCGCCGACGATCTCGATCTGGTCGGTCAGCGCGCGAGCGATGTAGTCCTGCACGGCCAGTTGCCGGTAGAGCGCGATCAGCTGGGCGTTCCCGGAAGCTTCGATCGCGAACATGTGGAAGGCGTGGTTTGCCTCGATGTAACGCGGAATGTCGGTAAAGCGTCGCCCGGAGACGAACGGCGCCGTCGCCTCGGCGAGCTTCCGAAAAGTGATTAACTGCTCGCTCGACAGCCGGCCCATGGTCAATTGCGCGGCCCCCAGCTCGAGAGCCATGCGCAAATCGAACGCCTCGTCGACATCAACCGGAGCGACGCGTTCTTCGCCGGTCTGGACCACCAGGCCGGTGCCGGCGAACTTCTCATAGTAGAAATTCCGCGGCCTTAGCCCTTCAGAAGAGAGAAAACTGCGAACCGCATCAACCATCGGCGGCGGGCCGCAAAGGTAGACATCCGCATCGCCACCGTTGAGCTGGGAAGCGACGATATGGTGGGTGACATAGCCCTTGTTGGGATAGGCACTCTCGGGGCTGGCGACTGTGCAGGCATAGGTGAAATTCGACAAGCGCTGCGCATAAGCTTCAAGCCGGTCGATGCCAACCAGGTCCTCATCGGTGTTCGCACCCAGGATCATGTGGATCGGATACGGGCTGCCGCCGTCCTCGACGACCTTGTCAAGCATTGCGAGGAACGGCGCGAGGCCCGTGCCACCCGCGAGAAACAGCACCGGCCGCTCGATGGGGCGCAGATAGAAGCTTCCCATCGGGCCGCGAAACTCAATCGGGTCGCCTACTTTGGCGCTTTCGCAGAGCCAGGTCGACATCGCGCCTTGAGGCACATTGCGCACAAGGAAGGACAATTGCGGCTCGGACGGCCCGGAGCTGAAGGAGTAGGACCGTGTCTGATCGGTGCCAGGCACCTGGATGTTGACGTACTGCCCGGGAAGGAACCCGAGATCTTCGCGATTCTCGAGCTCGACCGAGAAGGCGATGGTGGTGGCGGACGATCGTTGACAAGCGGCGATCCTTCCCCTGTAGGAGGACGGGCCGGTACCCGAAACATCGGAGTTCGTAGCGATCTGGATCACGCAATCGGAACGCGGGCTCATCTGGCACGTGAGAACCTTGCGGGCGCTGGCCTCCTCCGGAGTAAGCGCATCCTCCACGCAGTCGCCCAGAACATATTCGCCGGACTCGCAGTCCGCCTTGCAGGTGCCGCACACACCATCACGGCAATCGAGTGGGATATTGATCTTGGCGCGAATGGCGGCGTCTGTGATGCGCTCGCCCTCCTCGCACTCGATGAACCGGGTCACTCCGTCCTCAAAACGGAGTGTTATCTGATGGGCCATAGCGGTGTCTCCTCGAGAGCAGCCCAAACATGCCGCTCCGCTGGCGGTATGATCGAGCAGGGTGGCGCGCGAGATAACCTTGCTTCTCGCAAGCTCCCTTCGCGCGCCCGGTGGGTTTCAGGATGCGAATTTAGAGCCTGAACGGTATTCCCATCAACGGACAGAGACGGCGTCCACCGGGACAAAACGTGCATTGCGGTGGAGCCGGGTGAACGTTGGGGTCTCCCGCACTTTATGTGACGGCCGAGTCGGGAACGGCCTTCGTCTCCACGCGCACCACCACCATCCTTCTTGTTGACGAACGTGGGCGTGAAGGAGAGGTGCAAAAGATGGGGAGGCCGATTTCGTCAGGCGCCCGGACTTTCCGTGAGCATGTCACGGCGTGTTTTGTTCGGCGACCGGTGCAAGTTCGGCGATGCTGGTCTGGTGGATTGGCTGTGACGCGAGACAGCGAGCAATCACACCATGGCCGTGGGCAAATCGCTCCAACACGCACAGCCCGTGCGGCGGTGGTGCGAGGAGATAACGCTTTTGCCATCATGACAGCCGAAGTGTGCCCGACCTCCGACCGCCCGGCCGCTTACGACCAGTTCTCCAGTAGCGCTCTTGCCTGTCTGACATCCACGAGCACCAGCGCGTCACCCAGCACGCGCAGCCCCGCTTCAATCTGCCCAGCCCGTCCATAGGCATCGGCGAGCAGTCCCAATAGGGATGGTCGTCCCAGTGCGGCCCCGGTCGCTTCGTGGGCCCGAAGTCCCTGGTGTATCAATGCGATTCCCTCCTCACCGTTACCTTGCCTGGCGAGCGCCCAGCCGCGCAGGATCGTTGCCCACGCCAGGTAATGCGGGAACCCCTGTTCGCAAAGGCGCGCGCGCAGCAAGGCTGCATGGTGCTCGAGGACCGAGCCGGCGCTTAAGGGCCTTCAAAGGCACCCCTTTCAAGGTGACGAAAATTAGGGCACCCTCCGTGTTCTCGAACCGAAAATGGAGTCAGTGGCGTGGTACTGGACGCAGTGGTGGAACGCTTTATCGAACACAGCCCGATCAGCGTGATGGCGCGCCTGGGGTTGCAACGCGCCCTTGATCCGGCCTGGATCGATGAGTTGTTCGAGCAAGAGCGTGAAACGCAGTACACGCGGGAGTTATTGTTCTCGACGACGGCGGAACTCATGTCGCTGGTCGCCGTGGGGCTGCGCCCGTCGGTGCATGCGGCAGCCAAGGCCAGTCCGGCGCTGCCGGTTTCCATCACCGCGCTGTACGACAAGCTCAGCCGGACCGAGCCGGGGCTGGTTCGTGCCCTGGTGCAAGGCGGTGCGCAGCGGTTGGGGCCGGTCGTGCAACCGATGTTGCGCAAGCAGCCGCCCTCGGTGGACGGCTATCGCCTGCGCATCGTGGATGGCAGCCATTTGCCGGCGAGCGAAAAGCGCCTGAAACCATTGCGTGGGTTTCGGGGCGCGGCCTTGCCGGGGCAGTCATTGGTCGTCTATGACCCGGATACGGCGATGATCGTCGATCTTGTGCCATGCGAAGATGCGCATGCTCAGGAGCGGGCCATCATGGAAACGCTGCTCGAATCAGCCCAGCCTGGCGAGTTGTGGATCGCCGGTCGGAATTTCAGTACCCGTGCGATTCTTACCGGCTGGCAGCGTCGCGACAGTGCCTTTATCGTGCGTGAGCACGGCCGCAATCCGAGCCCCAGTGAACTGGAGCAGGCAGTCGAAATGGGGAGAGTCGAGACCGGCATCGTGTACGAGCAAGCCGTCAGCATTCAGGATGAATCGAATGCGCCGCTTGTACTCAGGCGCATCGAATTGCGGCTGGATCGCGCTACCGAGGACGGCGACACTGTGATCCGCCTGCTGACCAATGTCCCGGCCTCACAACTCACGGCCCAGGAAATTGCGCAGCTATACCGGCGACGCTGGAGCATAGAGAATATGTTTCAGCGACTCGAATCGGTGCTCAACAGTGAAATCCGTTCGTTGAGCCAGCCACGCGCGGCGCTGCTGGCCTTCGGCGTGGCGGCGCTGGCGTACAACGTGCTGAGCGTGATTGCGACTGCGGTGAGAATCCGCCATGAACTGGATACCAGTGACATTGAACTCTCTCCGTATTACCTCGCCAGCGAAATCCGGGCGACGTATGCCGGCATGATGATCGCGGTGCCGCCCGAGGTGTGGCAGGCCTATGACCCACTCACGCCGGCCCAGCTTGGCCGGACACTGCTAAACATAGCGGCGCGCGTTGATCCCCGCGCGATGCGCAAACATACGCGGGGACCCAAAGCGCCCAAGAAGAAAGGTTATGTTGCAGGCTGTGTGGCACGGCGGCATGTCTCTACCGCACGTGTCATCAAGGCTGGCCGTGTCGTTTGATCACCTTGAAAGGGGTGGCCTTCAAAGGGCCGCCAGTGCATTTTGTCGCGCGGCCCACTGGGTCCGCAGTGCATCGAGCAGATCGCGGCTGTTCGGCTAGCGCCCGAGGGCCACGCTATAGCCAAGGACCGCGCGTGAGCGCACTTCCACCAATGCCACCACCCATAGTCGGTGCAGCCTGCGCTGAACGTAATGACCATCGGGGTGGCGCACCATGACACACATCGCGTGATCGATCAGGTGCGCATCGCACTCGACGCGCTCGAACAGCGCCAGGCTCGGGCGCTGGCGTCCGTCGCCGGTTCGCAGCTTGGACGCGGCGGTGCTGCCCAGCATCGGCCCGGCCAGCTGCCCCAGATGACTCGGGATGTAGCGGCGCACGTAGGCGGCCACGCTTTTGACAGCCAGGGACTGGGTATTGAAGGGGTAGGCGCCTCCTCCTGCAACCCAAGTCGTGCGCATTCTGCAAGGAAGGAGGCATGCACGGCCTGGGTGGCATGGGTGCCGCTACCCGGGCGAAGGCGCGAATGGGAATTGGTGAGCACCGAGTGCATAGCAGCTTCGACACTCGGGTACTTGCGCAACAGCCACGAGAAGGCGCCGGCGTAGCCCGCATCGGCTTCACCTCTTGGCGCGGGCTTGACTCGGCAAGCGGCGCTCAACAGCCGCCACGGCACGAGCCCGGCTTCGCCAACGATTTTGGTCATCGGGGCCGCGCTGAAGGCAGCGAGCCACCAAGCGTGTTCGGACAACGGTCGGGACTTGGCCATGGCGCCCCCGGTAATTCGGCGCGCTGGGCACCGTGGCAGCGCGCCTGGCCCCCTATCTATGGGCGTGGGCCAAGCACACTTACTCATAATAGGAGTTGGCGCGGCAGGGCAGCGATTGCGGCGATTCGGCACCGGGAGCCGAGTTGGAGGGGAAAAAGGCGGTGCAAAATCGAAGTGGATGTAGCGGTGAGCAGAAAAATAATTTACATTGCGTTTTATTCGCCATTTCAGGTCGGTTCGGATTTGCGCTCGCTGACTTTTGTTGTAATTCAAGCACTTAGCCCCAACTTTTCCCCATCATGGCTCAAGAACTCGAAAAGCTTGCCACCACCAAGCTCACACGCACAGAATTTGCCGTGGTGCGTGCTTACGCTCAGGGTATGCGGCCCGTGGACATCGCCAACCGCTATCTGCTGGACTCAGATGTCGACGAAGGCTTAAGCGAACCGGAAGCGATCCGGCGCATTCTGTTGCTGCGCGACCGGTTGGTGCAGTTCGCCCTACAGCATAACCAGCCCGAGATCGCAGCCATGTTCGAGGCGTTGCGCGCGCGCTCGGACGTGGGCATGACCCGGCGCGTTGACGCCCTGTCCTCGCTCGAGCAACTTGGCCAAGGCTACCCACAAGCCCACCATGAGGTTTCGCTGTGGTTCAAACCAAGCTTGGCGCGCCGGCTGAAGGCAGCCAACCTCCGGCAGATCTCCGATCTGACGGCGTTGGCAAACCAGCGCGGCAGCAGCTGGTGGCGAACGGTGCCGCGTATTGGGGCACAGTCGGCGGAGATCATCACCAACTGGCTGATGCGGCAACGCCAACCGTTGGGCGAAGTGGCCATCTGCGCCTACGTTCTCCCCCTTCAGCGCACGCACAGCGGGAGGCGCTATTGCCGCTGACATTGGGCCCCCGCATGCCCTATCCGGTGCCGCTTGAGCGCATGCTTGCGCCGGATCCGGATACAGTAGTCAAGCGTGCCCTGACGGCTGACCTGGTGTTTGTGCAAGGTTGGCTACAGGCCCGCGCGCCGCATACCCGCAGCAGCTATCGGCGCGAGGCTGAGAGGCTACTGTTGTGGAGTGCCGGGCGCGGCAAAGACCTGGGAATGCTGGAAGCGGAAGATATTGTTGCGTATGAAGCTTTTTAGCCGATCCCCAGCCCTCTCGTTTCTGGTGCGGACCCAGTGGGCCGCGCGACAAAATGCACTGGCGGCCCTTTGAAGGCCCGTTGAGCGCCGGCTCGGTCGCTGCTGCTTTGCGAGTCATTCGCGCGTTGTTGCGGGCGATGGCCAAGGCCGGACGGCGGTTGCGCCTGCCAGCAGTTGCTAACCGTGCTACGCGGGCGCAAACACGACGGCCGCCGCCTGCCGCTTCCGACATTGCAGCTTTCCTGGACTGGCTGGGAAACACTGGACATGGCGCGCAACACCGGGCCGCGCGCGCCGTGGCGCTGCTCCTGCGTGTTGCAGGCATGCGGGTGACAGACTTGGCTGGGCTGTGCTGCGCTAGTCTGGAAGTCACAGAGCAGGCGAAGAACCTCAAACTTCTCAGTTCGCGCCGGCGCCCGTTGACGTTAGACGGGGCGACTTGGACGGCTTTGCAGGCGCATTGGGCTGATCGCGGCTGGACCACGACAACTCCGCCCCCACAGGCCGCCCTGCTCGCTCCCGTTGTACTTCCCTCCACCAGGCGCGGGCTTCATAAACGTTTGGCCGGCGACGCGGCAGGCTACTCGGCCAGCGGGCTGGATCAGCTGATACGGCGCCTATGGCGAGGCTTTTGCGAAGCGCGTGGCATAACGTCCGAGGGTTTCACACCCACCCAGCTGCGAGTGCGCTCGACTGATCCGGACTGATTCACTTCAGAAGTGTCCTGGAGCAAGCTGTTTTTTTGTTCTGGTCTTAAGACCGGTTGTCTTCGTTCGCCCACCATGGCTCATACCAGCGGCTTCCGGACAAGATTGTTGCGGCAGACGGAAATTATTCGTCTTTTCAAGCACTTAGCAACTCGCGGATGGTTCGCCGTCAATGAGAGTAGCAGCTTGAATGCTGACCTGAGGCCTGCTGCCGCCAAGCGGCGATCGATGTTGGTGCCGGTGTTGTCGGCGGGATGCGGCTCTGAAAAGCCAAAACCCCGCATGCGCGGGGTTCCGATGGGGGAGGGCCGGGATCCCGGACTCCCCGTCTCAAAAACGATTGTACTGACGGCGCCCCTCCACCGCTCGGTGGGGTGTCATAGGCCCTGGAGCAGCTTCAGCGCCTCTTCCACTCGTTTGATGTGGGTGCGAGAGAGGTTCGCAACTGCAGCGCCTCCCATCAATCGGTTGTTCGAGATAGCCCGTACCTGATCGATCAACAGGTCCGTCTCCTCGGGCATGGCGCCGGGCTTGCCAATTGCTACTCGCAGAGGAAAGTAGTCCTGGTCCCGTCTCACCTGAGTAGTGCCCGGCACAACTATCGTCGTGGGGTGGCCTGCGTCGTTCAGAAGGTCGGTCTGAATGACGAGAGCCGGGCGCTTACGCTTGCCCGGCTCTACTTTTGGCGCCTGGGGTTCGAAATCGACCTCCCAGATCTCACCTCGCTTTACTTTAGGCAAGCCCATCTCCTGCGGAATCGTCGAGGGCTTCGTTGAAGGCGAGATGTTCGGCCGATAGGCGGCGCGAGAGCATGGCAATGCGCTCGGCCATGAGGCGTTCATTCTTCTCGCGAACGGCTTCCCGGACATAGTCCGAGTTCGACATCCCCACCGCTTTGGCGAGGCTTCTTGTCTGCGACGCTAATTCCGGCGCCGCACGGAACGTCAGGACAGCTGCGCTCATATAGGTGCTCCAGAGTATAAGTGTTCGTTAGTGCATATTACGCACTCCCGTCCAGTGCGTTAATTGTAGCAGATTTGTGTATTACATCAACGTATGACGAATGGCGAATCGGACCGCGGGGCGGAGTTGAACACAAATGCCGTCTTAGGTACTTTGGCAGTCATGCCCCGCCAGCAGTTGATTGATATCGAGACTCCATCACACGGCTTCAGTACCCGCTGTCTACGCGTCAAGTAGTGCGTTACCGCGATCGCATGCAAGGCTCGCTTCCGGTCGGTGGTTAGCTTTTCCCGGGAGGGAGACGATCCCTCTGGATCCCAATGGGTGGTTTCCGATGCATTGGACTTCCTCCACCCCCAGGCTTCGCCTGGCGCGATCGTGGCTCAATGGCTGGCCCAAACACTGCCCTACCGACGCTTCGCCGACCACCTCGCGGTGGCCTGCGCACGGCTCGGGGCCGATGTGGCTCGCTATTCCTTCACCGTAGTAGACTTGCGCTACCAACTCCTTGCCCGTCTCCCGGCGCACTCAGTATATAAATCCCGCCCGTTACGCTGCCGCAACCCGTGACTCGCCGTTCCGTCAGACTTACTCATTCCTGCTCAAACGGGCCAAAGCTGACTTCCTGCTTCGTCGAGGCTGGTTTCATCCCGGCATTACAGCCGGGACCAGAGCCTTCCTCTCCCAAGCTGACCCGTGGAACTCACGGGGTAACGCGCAAGTTGATCGCGGCGTTCACGTCGCGGGCATGAGGCGTGCCGCGGGTCGGGCGCGTCCACGCCCGGACTGACAGCGGCAGTGCATCCATCCTGTTTCCGCAGCACAAACACGTCTTGCCGCTGGCGATCAACGGTCCGCCACCACCACTACGCCACTCCGCAACGTCGCCTTGTACTCCAACCGCGGCGAAACTCGAAAGAAGCCCATGTCGGCCACCGATCGAACCAGGTGCCGCACGTTCAGACCCTCGATCCGATGGTGTGAAACCGGCGGGTGAGGTCGCTCGTGAGCTCGTGCAAGTCATCGGAACGAATACAGGAGACCCGGGCATGCAGCCGTGCGAGCTTGCTTTGGCCTTCTTTCGGTTGGCCGAGCCTTTCGGCACGCGACTAAGGCTGCGCGATAGACGCCTCAGGCGCCCAAGCACGCTTTGTGAGGCTTCGGGCAGTTGAGAATGATCCAGGCCGCCAACGGTGAGACTGACAAACCACCTTTCGGCCACACGGGAGACTGTGGGCCACATAGTTTTCCCCAGCGAAACGTCGACAACGAACTGGTCGTTCATTGAGCGTAACGCGGTCGCGCAAGTGAGGGCGTTCTTCGTCACCTCCGGCATCCACGGAAACTGCTCCCGTTGATGGCATTTAGTTGCCAGTGTAGCGTTGCCTGCGATGGCTTCGCCCGGCCAGCGTCAGTCTTTCTTGTTGGTGCGTCCATTTCGACTGCTCCCAACAAGCTTATAGTAGATTCAGAGCGGGCCAATCTAGCGCCCTCCCCTCTCCACTCACTCTCTGGGGTCATGCAGACTACGATTACGCACAGCGTAAATTTTTGTGTTCGTTGAAAATTACAAATACAAAAGACACTGTCTGTGCATTTGGCTACGAAACCTTGCCCGCCTTTCATACATGTAGCTGGCATTGCATACTTTTTGCCGCCTCGCGGAGCGCGTTGGGATCCGTTTCGGCGCCGAAACGTGAGCCACCAGTCCGTTCGAGATGGTAACCCGCTAGCACTCACGGTTTATAGCGTAGACAGCCCGTCTCCTCATTGAGCAACATTCAATGGCGACTCGACGGACAGCCTTTCGGCGCCGAAACGAGTAAAAGCTTGGGTCACTCACGGTACTAGGACCACCGAGGCCATTCCATACGCGGGAGCTGAGAGACGACAGGAAAAGCGAAAAGACGCTTTGAGCTTCATCCGCCGGCGCCTCTCCTCGTCAAACCAGACCAAGTCGAAGGTCAATGCGACGAGATGCGTTATCACAGCCGGGACCGCAACTGGAAAGTGTCACCAGGCATTTCGGCGCCGAAAACGCTCTGCTCGAACACACATGCGAATCCTGTCCGACATGAAAAACCCGAAGAACGCCGGCGCCAGATATGGAAGCTAAACGATGCCAAGAAACGACCAGCGTGACGAGAGACAAGTGGCATCGCCTGTTTCGGCGTCGAAACCGCAGCTACAGAGTTCCAGTGAACGCCTGATGCTAAGCCAATGAAGCAAGGTCGAGTATATGGGCCAACTCCCGGCCGCCTACTCGTGACCTTAGAGAACAGCGTTTCGGCGCCGAAACGAGGCTGGACCAGAGCGCGGAAGCGTGACCTACGACAAGGAGCAACCACCTGGCAGTTCTGACAGAACCTTACTGTCGAACGCCCAGCCCGACTGAACGCGATACACCACGATTCGGAATCGTGCCACGGCCTCGATGACGTTGGACTCTCGACCCAACCACGGTCGACCTCGTGTAGTCAGATGGAAATGCCCAGGTAACGTTTCGGCGCCGAAACACTGCCGCTACCTGGCAAATTCCCAGTGACCGCCATGCCGCCAGCCGCTCAGATCAGAGCGGAAACTCTTCTTAGCACGAGGTGCCTTCCATTTCCCACCTGCTGGGTGACCAAGCAGCGGGAGGATCCACGGTTGTTAAAGGGAGTAGCTCCGCGAGGCCCCTTTTCGGCGCCGAAACGGGTTGAGCGCCAAGTAACCAATCGTAACTGGGCTTTCACCCCCGAGGCATTGATCCTAACTTTCTCGCATCGGACTAATCCTCCACCCGTTTCGGCGCCGAAACGTGATAGCCACGGTCTTCCGCTCGGAAGCGGACGACATTCATGGTTTTTATTTAAAATTTCTACAAATTTGTGTTGTTTTTATGCGTTATCTTTAACGGAAAAAATTAATTAAGCTACCATGCCCAGTGAGCCATTTCGGCGCCGAAACGGAGTTGCGCATGACTGCGAAAGTAATCACGGTCTTTAACCAGAAGGGTGGGGCGGGGAAAACCACGTGCAGCCTGCACGTAGGTGCAGGCCTCGCACTACGGAAACTGAGGATTCTGGTGATCGATGCCGACGATCAGGGAACAGCTTCTCGGTGGATCGCTTCCGCAAATTCTGCGAACACCGCCGGCAAGCAATTCCCTGGCGATATCAAGAACGTCTTCAACTTCGAGACTAGGATTCATCGTGAGATCGAAAAGGAGATCGAAGATTATGACGTCATCATTGTTGACTGCCCGCCATCTGCAAAGTCGCCTGTAGCCTCCAGCGCGCTTCTTGTATCCGATATCGCTGTAATCCCGGTTCAACCGACTCCACAAGATATGTGGGCCTTACCAAAAGCCCTGACCCTAGTTGAGAGCGCTCGAGAGAAGAATACCGAACTGATGGCGCTGGTAGTGGCCAATCGGGTAACACGGACTTCCGTGGCCTCAGCGGTTGTCGAGCAACTTGGCAACCAGAGCATCCCGTTGGCAAAGGTCTCACTCGCGCAGCGAACCGCATACTCCGACTTCACCGTTCCGACAGGGACCGCGTACGGCAGCCGTGACAAGAAAGCGATCTCCGAGATTAACGCGTTCGTTGACGAGGTCACTCGCATCATTTCTCTTTAGGAACTGAGCTATGTCAAACAGAAAAAATCGCCTGGCCGGTGCACTCTCGGAATCCTTTACCGAAGAAGCGAAGTTGGTATCCAATGACGCGCAGAAAGCGCGAGACCGCTTCCGGCTCGCCGACAAACTGGAAAACGCCGGTGGCGTAATCGTAGAACAGCCGCGTCCTGAGGCAGTGACTCATGTGGCTATGCTAGAGGGCGATATTCGGGTCGTAGAAATCGAGAAGGTCCTGGAGAACCCCTCAACGCACGTCGACTCTACGACGAGGAAGTGGTAAAGGATCGTGCTGCGTCCATCGCCACGAACGGGCAACTGACACCCGTCCCGGTGATCCCAAATAAGGACCAACCCGGTACTTTCATCCTCATCGACGGTCATTACCGGCGACGAGCGCTTCTATCCCTGGGGCGCAACGAGATAAAAATAGATATCAAGCGCATCAACGATCGCTTTGATCTCTACCGGCTAAGCTATGCGCTAAACGATCAACGTAGCCCGCAAACGGCGCTCGACGATTCGCTTGCTTGGACTTCGCTCCTGGAAAACGGCGAGGCTGATCTCGATAAGATCAGTCAGGTCACAGGTGCTTCGAAGGCAAAAGTATCCAAGACAGTATCTATCGGAAAGCTTTCTTCTTCAGTTCTTGAAAAGGCGACCGCGACACCGGCGCGCTTCGGACTTGAAATGCTCTACGAACTCTTCCTCTACGAGCAAAAGCATGACGAAAGCAAATCGCTCTCGCTGTTGGAGAAGATCATTCGCGACGACTTGAGCACCCGCGATGTTGCGTCAATTCGTAAGAACGAAGAGATGGTTCGCAGTCGGAAGACGAAGGAGATATCTCGGCAGTATAAGATCCGCAGCGGCGATACCGAGATCGGATATATCAAGGATTGGGATTCCGGACGTCTTGTATTCGAAGTCACCCAGACCGATGCCGCGGTCAAAGAATCGCTTCTTGAAGATTTGAAAGCGTTAGCCGAAAAGTACGGTGGCATTAGCCACTAGCAGGTCATTGTTTAGGACGGGTCTGGCTTGCTGCCAAGCGCTCACGATTTAATGATCGACTAACGTACACCAGGTCATTCTTAATTTCAAATCCTGCCAGAAACCCAGATAGGACCAGTTTCTGAAGAGCAGCCTTTAGGCGAAGCCTGAAGCCTGGCAGGGACTTCTCCTTTGCTCCACAAAGCTCGCGGTACTTACTAACGCTTAGTGCCAGCGGCTCACGGTGGGTTGACAAGAAACTATGAAGCCAGAGGGCAAGGGGAGAGCGCTGACCGATTTTCTTTCGCTCCGACCACTCCATCAGTGTGAATGAATCCTGAGTAAACAGGCCTGCGATCTTTGGTTCAAGCCACACCCGCCATTTGCTTAGCGATTTGCCGGCTGAGTCTCGCCATTCAAATGATCGAATGAGAGAGCCCGCATACCCTGCTTTCCCACCATCGGCGAGCACTTTAACCGAATTCGCTGAGAGGCGGTCAAAACACTCTTGTAGATGCTTATATTCTTGGCCGTTGATAGTCCAACCCACTTCTTTCAAAAAAGCATAAGCGGTGAACTCAACGGGCTCATCCTTTGAAAGAGGACGTTGCCGCGCCAGGTGAAAGACGGTCAATAGGACGCTCATGTCGTCCTGGCGAAGTTCTTCACCCTTGTAAACGATATCCACGTTTGCGAGCGTGGCTACTTTCGTGCCCTTGTAATATTCACGATTGTCGTCCTTCGTGGCCGTAAATAGTGCCCCTCGCGCAATTGCATTCGGCATCCCCCGCTTGTCTTCAATCCAGAACGGAAGTTCGAGAGGGACAGGCGCGTTGACAATACCTTTCGAGCGCCTTTCCATGGCACTAGCGAGCAGTTTCTCGGTTGCCCCCATGAGCCTGGCAGAGCTGCTTGCTCGGACACCGGCGCCAGCCACCCGGCCGCTGCGGGCAGCTGAAGTGTCGTCTTGAGCTACAAGCTCGAACTGGTCGGGGTCGGTTGGTTCCATTGGGGTCCACTGTGGACTGCGTGTTGGTCTGCTGCATTATGAAGTGCTAAGGACCGATGTCAACGTGCCACTATTGGTTATTCAGCGATGATCGTTGATAGTTCACCGATGGTTCTGAAAATAGTTCTCACAACAGCCGTTGTGCCGCGGTTCGGTGCCGGCGGGAGTGGAGAGGTCGAGGCTTGGTTGCTCTATGATTAAGAAAAAGATTAAAGACTGATTAGGGAACCCCGTTTCCCCTTATAAATCATATAGTTAGCCCTGATTTTGATCGGCGAACAATCAATAGTGACATAGCTATTCTCCTATTAATGGTACGGCTATGTCACTAATAGCAGATCGCCGATCCACTATTGACATCTCGGCGATCTGCTATTGATGGTTCACCTATGCTCCAGGCCCATGCGGGGCCGCGGGATCGGTGCGGGCTCGACTCCAATGAGCATGCCTCACCTATCGATAGTGAGCAGACACTCTCGTTGCTTTCTTTTGTTTATAAGGCTTTTAGCGATTGAGGTGGCCGGACTGTTGGCGAAGTATCAAAAGGCGACGAAAAACAGGTAGCTTTCGCGGGAGCGTACGTGTGGGGAAGGGCCGATCCTTCTGTAGTGTGCTCTAACAGGCATATTTCAACGGGGCCTTTCTTGATAGTTCGCCAATCACCCGTAACCGAGGCAGGGCAGCATCGAGAGATTTCCACAAGTCAGTCTGAGGAAATGATTGGCGAGCCACCTGGAGGCCCTAGGCAGTCCTTCAATGACCAAGGGCATGTGCCGTCCCCTGCCAGTTTGATCGGTTCGTCATTGCTCCAGGATGAGGGGCACCGCTTGATAGCTCGCCAATGGTCCCGGAGCAGGCCTAAGCGGCGCCGGCTTGATAGTTCGCCAATGGTCCCGGAGCAGGCCCCGGCGACGCCGGCTTGATAGTTCGCCAATGGTCGCGGAGCAGGCCCCAGCGGCGCCGGCTTGATAGTTCGCCAATGGTCGCGGAGCAGGCCCCGGCGGCGCCGGCTTGATAGTTCGCCAATGGTCCCGGAGCAGGCCCCGGCGACGCCGGCTTGATAGTTCGCCAATGGTCGCGGAGCAGGCCCCAGCGACGCCGGCTTGATAGTTCGCCAATGGTCGCGGAGCAGGCCCCAGCGACGCCGGCTTGATAGTTCGCCAATCGTCGCGGAGCAGGCCCCCAGCGACGCCGGCTTGATAGTTCGCCAATGGTCGCGGAGCAGGCCCCAGCGACGCCGGCTTGATAGTTCGCCAATGGTCCCGGAGCAGGCCTCAGCGGCACTGGCTTGATAGTTCGCCAATGGGGTTGACGACGGTTCGCCAAGCCGCTGCGAACGCGCATCTCAGACCCGGGTATCAGGGGACGGGAACGATGCGAGGGACGTGCGGGTCGGATTAAACCAAGCGCGTATCGCCGCATCGGCTACGGCGTATCCCCTGTTGATGAGTCGCTCCTGGGATCGCGCGTACCTAACTGCTAGGTTCGTCGGTACCTGGGCAAGATCGGTGGTGCTCGCCGGCGGGCACACTAGCCGCGGATTACAGGGGTGCATGGTGATGTCATGCTGGATATCCCAGAAAGCGCCGTTGCGCTCGCCATTGGTCGGTGCGTGGAGCAGCAGCCGCTTGCGCAGGACCCGTACTTGGTTATCCAGCACGTCGATGCAACGATTGCCTAGACTAGGGACAGCAAGTTCCTGCTCACCTTGGGCTGCGGCGCGAACTGCTTTCCGGCATTGCTAACAAACAGGGCGTGATACCGCTTGTAGCAGGTTTCCAGCCCGAGATTGTCGTAGACGCCGCCGTCGGCGAGGGCGGGCTCCCTGCCCGTCGACGGGAGCGTTCGCGGTTTCCACGGGCGGCTCGCCTACGGCCGAGCGAGAATCGGCCGGCTGCGCGAATAGCGGTTTTCAATCGCCAACTGAAGTGCACGTCTTAGCGAGAGCGCGCACGACGCTATTCTCAGCATTCCAAGGGTGCGTGCGCACAGTGGAGAGGCAACCCTTCAGACCAAAAGCAAACCGCGCGGTACTCGTGCAGGAGCGAGCGGCCTTTCCTCGTAAGAGTGCGGGTCCGCTGATTGCCGCGCGGGACAGGGGTTACCGGCGGCCGGCGACTCTCCCGGCGCACAGCCGGCCCGGAGGAGGAGGGCGTGGAGTTGGCGGGCAATCCAGCGCGCCGCTCAAGCCGCTCTAACCGCGGCTCCCACACTATCCCAAGCGATTCGAGCCGAACCAGTCGTTCATTTGCCAGTTTGCCCGCCCTCCGGGCGCGGCGCTGCGAGTTGACCCACGCGCCTATGCTGAATCCGCTTGCGTCACCAACGGGCCATGTCGCGTCTTGGCTCGGACTTAAGTGACCAAACGTCTCGCGCCATGAGGCCGCCTTGGCAAATGCTTCGTCCCATGCCGCTTGCAGTGGATCCCACACGATACTCAACGACTCTAGCCGCCCAACGCGCTCGCAATCGAGACTTCCCTTCAACTTCGCTGCGCGCTGGCAACCAAGCCAATGCCCCAGGCGAAAAGCGCCAGATTCTGATTCAGGCCAGGTTGCACGCTGAGGCACATCGCAATGCCCATATCTCTTGTACCAGGCAACCGCACATTCAAAGGCATCGGCCCACGCATCGGCAGCGGGACTCCATACGACGCCCAACCCTTCGAGTTGCGCAATGCGGTCGACCGAAAGCTCACCGTCGCGCTTTGCGATTCTCTGCGCGTTCAACCAAGCGCCCAGACGAAACCCGTTCGGATCGTCTTCAGGCCACGTCGCCGCCTGAGGGGGGTGAATGTGCCATAGCGAGTTCGCCAAGAGATTGCATGGGCAAAGGCCTCGCCCCACGCAGAAGCGCGAGAGTCCCACACGAAGCCAAGAGACTTGAGCCTGGTCTGACGGGAGTCAGATAGGCGGCCGCTCTTTTGCGCCACGCGTTGTACTCGGACCCACACACCGAGTTGAAAACCATCCGGGTCATCCTCTGGCCAACGCGCGCTGCGACGGACATTGGAATGACCATGGACACGATGCCATGCGGACAGGCACGCGTAGGCTTCTTCCCACGCCGCGTCAAGCTGATTCCACACAACCCCCAACGCTGAGAGTCGTTCAGTTCGTTCGTTGGATAGCTTTCCGGTGCTTCTCATGTACCGCTGGGTATGCAGCCATCTCCCAAGCGGATAGGCTGATGGGCCATCATCCGGCCACCTCGTGTCGCCAGACACATTGCAGTGGCCATGAAGTTCCCAATGTGCCTTGGCGGCGCCGAAGCCTTCTTCCCAGCCATCGGTGAGCCTATCGACAAGAATAGGCTGTAGCGCCTCGGCCAACCCTATAACACGGCCAGTGGTAACCCATTCGATCTTCGCGAATGGAAGTGCCTCACTTCTCGAAACCGCACCTAAAGCCTGGCGCCGCCCCTTCAACGCCATTTCAAAGTCACCGTCATGCGCGCGCAGGGCATTGAGTACTTCCCAAACCGGCTTGAAATCGGTTTTCGCAATGACGTCGCTCGCCGACTCGCCAGTACCGAGAAAGACGGGCAGAACGATCGTGCCGTACTCCTTGTGTTTGTGCAGACGGATGGCGCGTCCTAGAGCTTGGATGATGTCGATCTCGCTGCCCCGCGGATCAATGAAGGCAACTCCGTCGATGCCAGGAACGTCCACCCCTTCGGTTAGGCATCGCGCATTGGTCAACACGCGGCGGTCGTCACTCGCGTCGCGAAACGACAACAGCTTCTGCTTCCGAGCGTTCGCATTCATCGCGCCGGATACGTGATCTGTAGCCGGGATCTCGGATATGGGGACATCTGCCCACATTGCTCGTGCTACAGCCGGGAGCTCATCGGCGAACTCCTTCGCGCCGCGCACGTGCTGATGGAAGCTGATTACCCTCCGCAGGTCGAATTCACGCATTGCCTTCAACAGGCCAACCTGCGCGGCGCACCGCCACATTTCGTTCGCGGACCGCCCGAAACCTGATTGGCCAAACTGCTGCAGCATCGATTGCACATCGGCATCGTCGATCAGGATTACCGCCACGCGGTAGTCGGAAAGAAGTCCCTGCTGGATGGCGGCACCGAATGAGAGCGTGTGAAAGCGCGAACCAAATCGCGCTTCGTCATTCATGTCGAATGCCTCGCGGACGCTATCCTTCCTTCGAGATGCGCGCCTATATATCCTTGGAGTCGCAGTAGCGAAGAGACGCCTGCTAGCGCGAATGCGATCGCCGTCAACGATCGTGGCAAAAGCGCTGCCCATATTGCCGGCGCACCGGTGCGCTTCGTCAGCGATGGCCAGGTCAAAATCCGGCACTACAGCATCTACTTGGACAGCGGCGATCAAATGGGAGGACTGGTAGGTGCAGAAGACCACTTTGCGGCCCGCCGTGCTCATGAACTCCGCAATACGTTGTGTATCTGCAGAAACCTCGAACCTATGTTCCATAAGATCTGCGGTGGAGACGTCCACAGGATCGTCATCGACGCTAGGTGAGCCGACAGTGCTGTCAGAGCAGACACATAGGGTCGCGTAGCGGTGCTGTGGGGAGCAGTTGTCCCGCCACTCGGAGGCGAATTGGTCTAGCAACCCGATCGTCGGTACCAGCACAAGTATTAAGTCTGCACCGATATCCTCGGCAATCCAGCGCGTTGTTAGAGTCTTCCCCGTTCCGCAGGCCATCACGAGCTGCCCGCGGCTAGCGCGCTTGAAGCCGGAAAGGACGTCATGAATGGCACGGGATTGATGGAGGCGGCGAGATTTCATTTCTTAATTTGCGACTTTGCGGATCGACAGGAGTGGATCAAGGTACATTGCGAACGAAGATAAGCAAGTAACTGTGCTAACGGATCATTTCTGCCAATCGAATCAGGATCCGATGCTGGACCGGAGCTCGATGTAGAAACCCGCTTGATCGGTAGGCGCTGCGGTTCAGCTTAGCCCCGCCTCTATGACAAATCGAGAAGTCGGGTTCTTCTTTGCGGTACTCACGAAAAGCCAGTCTTTGGCACGTGTGAGCGCTACGTAGAAGAGTCGGCGCTCCTCGGCTTCCGTGCTACCTTCATCTGGGACTACAGTCTCCTCGGCGCGGATAACCCACGTGCCCGACCACTCGCGTCCTTTGGAAGCGTGCATGGTCGTCAACACGAGCGCGTCAGGGGAGGGCTCGTTGTTTGCACGCCGTAGGAACTCCAAGCGATCAGAGAAAGGTCCATTCAGTCGGGATAAAACGTCATAGGTTGTGTTGATCGCGCGCTTAGCCTGGTCTGCCATTGCCCACTGCAGCATCCACTCCCGAACGCCGTCAAGAATGAGGGAGAAAAACTGCCGCTCGCAGAGCGAACGCCATTCGGAGAGCTTCTTAATCAGATCGCGATACTTGTCCGCGGCATGCTCTGATATCCCGATCGCCACAAGATCCTTCTTCTTGAGCTGGTCAAATTGCGGAGACGGCCCAGTCTTCCGGTGAAGTAGCTGAAGGTCCTGAGATCCAAGGCCCGCGTAGCCAAGCAGAGCGTCTAGACCAGTCTTCTTCGTCTTCTGGATTAGCTCCAGGAGGCTCCCCATCAACGCGGCCTCTGGTCGATCGAGTATTGAGCGGCCGGCGGCACGGTAGTACTTCACGCCGTGCGAGCGGCATACCGCCTCCACTGGGTCGAGTATTCGGTTGGTCCGCGCGAGTACAGCGGCAGTCTTTCCCTGTCTTAGTACTGGCACTAGCGCTTCAACCGCAGCAACGGCTTCTGCGTACTCGTCATCGAAGCGCTGAAATCCAACGCTGCCTCCGGGGCCTCGGTGCGCCACCAATTCTTTCGGGATTCGGTTCTGGTTGTTGCGGATGACCTTGTCCGCGGCGGCCAGGATCTCGGAGTGCGATCGGTAGTTCTGGCCAAGGACAACCGGTTGCGCGTCAAACTGCGCAATGAAGGCCTCCATACCTTTAGAGCCACAGGCGTTTCTGAAGCCGTATATGCTCTGATCATCGTCACCAACAATAGTGACTACAGCGCCTGCTTGTGCGTGCTGTGCGGTCCACATGGTTTGCAGTCCGTCACAGTCCTGATATTCGTCGACAAGTAGATAGTGGAGTCGATAGGGCTCGATCGTGCCGCGCTGCATGCCGTCAACAGCGA
This sequence comes from Cupriavidus sp. D39, assembly GCF_026627925.1. Lineage (NCBI taxonomy): Bacteria > Pseudomonadati > Pseudomonadota > Betaproteobacteria > Burkholderiales > Burkholderiaceae > Cupriavidus > Cupriavidus sp. D39. Next base: position 395,917 of record NZ_JAPNLE010000006.1, on the reverse strand, counting down.
GACGCAGGAGGTCCTGAAAGTCAACCCTCCCATTGCGCTCCAGAGCGCGTTGATACGCGTCAAAGAGTTGCGCCTCGATGGTTGCAGGCGGCGGATTGGAAAGCTCAGTCTTCAGTCGTTCAATGACGGCGACTGCGTCTTCGACTTTCCACTCTAGACCAATGTCCTCGAGGACCTGGGTGAGGATGGCGATGCGATCCCCGTCGCTTGCGATATCGGGGCGCTTCCTGTCCGCTTGGCCAAGCTGCTTGTAGGCGAGGGAGTGGAATGTCCCCGCTAACAACCGTCTCTTCGCACCCGGTCCTGCCAACGCCACGATGCGGTCGCGCAGTTCCACTGCGGCATCCTTGCTGAACGTCACCGCGCCGACCGTGGCATTCGGATCCGCGAGCAGCATTGCGGCCTTGGTGGCGATGGTCTTGGTCTTTCCGGCACCTGGGCACGCGACGGCGACGCAATGCTTACGCAATTCCACCACTTCGCGCTGGGCCGGATTAAGTTCATCAAGCATGGGAAGTGCGCTCATCGGGACGCTCAATGACTTCGATGTGATCATCAAAGCCTCGCCAGTGGATGCCGTCGTCGTCGCGGATCACGAGACGGCCGTTGTTGCTGTCATGCGCGATGACAATCCCTTCACCGAACGAATTGAAGTCGGTCTGGAATTCCACCCTGGCGTTCGTCAAGTCCATATGGTTTAGCCTGTCAATCGGTCGGTCGGTGTTTCGGGGTGGATGCCGCCCGCGAACAGGAGGGGCGGCACGTAACGTTCAGACGCCGCGCACTGTGGTCATCAGCTTCAGGTGGGTCGTGTAGCCGCGTAGGCCGAGCGGGTGGAAGCTGCGCAAGAAGCGCGCCACCTCGTCGTTGATGTCGGTCTGGTCGCGAATGCCATTCCACACCATGAAGTCGAACTGATCCATCGTGCGGTCGAACTTGGCCAGCACGCCCAGCACGCGCATCGAGAAGCGAGAATAGGCTTCGACCGTGAGGCTCAACGATGGCAGCGTGACCGTCGGCTCAAACACAATGTCGCTCTTCGCTCGCATCTCTGCTTCGCGCTGCGTGCGCAGCGCTTCGGCGACGCGCAACTGTTCGTCGACGTAGTCCTCCATGCGCGACAGCGCACGCTCGAAATATTCTTCCACGGCGGCCAGCTCCGACTTGGCATAGGTGGCGCTGCCAAAGCGCTGCAGGTTGATGCTCATGCGGTTCATGAACGGCCACCATTGTTCAAACAGGGGGCGCAGGCGCGTGTGGTTGAGCTTGATGGCGACCGGTACGACCGCGGCGCCGGCCAGTTGGCGGGTCAGAATCTGGACGCCGATTTCACGACGCCGGCGAATAATCGCGGCGCGGTCCTCTGGCTTCAGTTCGCGAAAGCGCTTGCGGGTGTTGTCGACCTCAGCTTTCTTCTCAGCGGCCTCCTCCAACGAGATCAAGCCCTCTTTGCGCAGCGTCTCGGCCGCCGCATCCATTTCTTGCAGTTCGCGCTCCAGCGAACCGTCGTCCGCGCCGTCGGTGATGCCGGTGCCGGTGCCGGTGCCGGGAGCCATGTCGGCCAGCTCGATCGCCGGGACACTTGCGGCCAGGGTATCGGTTGCTGCGGCGAGTGGCGCGTCGTCCAGTGTGGCGACAACGGCGGTGTCAGTGTTGGTGGTCATGCTGTTCTCTCCTGAATGGACCCCCAAGGTTGGGCGATCCGCGTTGAATGGTTGCGTTGTGGTTGATGTGTGTGCGGCTACCGGTTCGAATGGAAGCTGGCGGCAAGCTGCCAGGCGAGGGCTCCGATGCAGACGGCCGCGCCCGTCCAGACTGCGGCGGGCAGCGACATAGGCATAAGCAGGGCTGAGCCGCTAACGCCAAATGCGACCAGCAACCCGTGTGCCGCGAGGTGGAAACCCACGGGACTGGCCACCCCCGCCGCAGCGGCCCTGATGCGGCGCTGCACCGCGCCGTCGTTGAGCATGGATGCCATGAAGAAGATCGCGCCCCACAACCAGTTGCCGGCGACCGTGGCCCGATAGATCGCGCGGTACAGTTCCATCCAGAGGTGCCGCATCCAGTTCGAGGCGATGCCGGCTGTGCCCCCATCGCTGACAAGAGTCTGGTTCGCGGAACCGGCATAGGAGCGGCGTATCGCGCCCGAGTCGACGAACCACGCGCGGAACCGGTCGTTGGCGCGACTGGCTAGGTCGTTGGCCCGGTCTTCCCCGAACACGGATTCGACCGAAGCCTGCTCAGTGGCATCGATCTCGAAGTGCCTGTCATCGGTCAGCACGGGCGCGAGTGTCGCCAGTAATACGGGCGTGACGACCAGCCACAGGCGCATGTGTGAAGCGAAACGACTGTTGGACATATCAGCGCAGCAGGGAATGAAGTACCAGGCACGGAATCGCGATGAATGCGATAAGGCCACCCCAGAACTGTGCGGGGCGATCCTGTTCGAACTTCACCAGCGCCATGGCGAACGCATGCCGGCCCTGGATGAACCCTTCCGGTACCGGGGCATCGGCCTCGTTGGCGCGCACCCACGCGCGCATGTCCGCGACCTCATTGGGCGCGAGACGGGCGAGCTTAGCAATGAGCGTGTTGGCTACTGGCATCGTATTCCTCGAAATAGCGGCGGAAGGTCGGTCCCTTGAGGACGCGAGCGGCCAACTGAAAAGCGGCGCTGCGCGGCGTGATCGGCTCGGGGCACGGCTCATCGACCATGCGGCAGACATATCCCGGCAACTGCCGCGCCTCGAACAACGGGATCGGCTCCAGGAAGGGGGCCCAGACGTTGTACTTCTCGCCCTTGAAGGCGGCATAACGCTTGGCATACAACTCGTGCGACCGCGCAAAGAGGCCGCGCATGAAGGCGACGTTGCCGTCGTCGGCCTTGCGCTCGACCTTGTAGCCGGCGAGCGCGTCCATCAGCATTTCCTTTACCAGCGGCTCGTCGCGCACGATGAAGTTCAGGCCGATGAAGTCCACGAGCCGGGTGCAGACGTCGTCCAGTTCCGGGAAGCAGAGGAAGACGGGAGACAGTTTGGCCGACAGCTTGTGCTGCTTGACGATCTGGCGAAACAGGCTGGACATGTGCGAACTTATCCTTCGATGATGGGGATGCGGCCCAGGTAGACGGCGCCACCGGAGACCCGCAGGAAATACTGGAGGTTAGGCAATCGGGTAATTAGCTGGATTGGAATCAAGGGCACCTTTTCCAGCTGCCGGGAACGGGACACCGAGCCGCTGAATTCGCCCAAGTGGGCTTCACTGCCAGTGCTGGTGCTGCTGGACTGGACGATGTTGGTGATGCCGGTTTCGCCCACCTTGTCCGAGAACCACTGCGCCGTGTCGGTGTCTTCCAATCGTAAGATGATTTGGTTGTTTAAGTTCGCCAAGACTTGCAGCATTTTTGCTGCGTTACCGAGTTTCGCCTCCAAATCCGAGCGGCTCTGGAAGGCGACGAAGGCCTTGAAGCCCGCACCGCGGCCCTTGTTGAGGATCTGGATCACCTGCTCGTTGATCGCCTCGGCCACCTCGTCGATGATGAGCACAACGCTAGGCGGCTTGTCGTAGAAGTTGTAGATCGTGCCGGCCACCGATGCGATGTCGGACAGAATCATCGAGGCAATGGCCTTGGCGACGATGCTGTTGGACATGGAATCGAGCCCGACGCACAGCACAGCCTTCTGCTTGATGATCTTGTCGATGTCCCAGATCTCCCGGTCGTCATCGAAGTCATCGGCCTTGGGCGCCAGCATCAGGCCGGTCTCGCCGGTGGCGAGCATCTGCAGCAGGGGCAAGGCGGACGCAATGATGCGCATGTAGTGCTCGCGGTCATGCGTAAAGGTCGAGACCAGGCCGTCGAGTGACTCATGGCCGCGCCCGACGTTGGCAAAGCGCTGGAGGTAGAGTTGCACCATGCCGTCGAGCAGGGTGGCGCCGCTCTTCTGGCCAAGCTTCTGCATGAAGCCGTTGACCTCGTCCTCCCAGTCGGCCATGCCGGACTCGGGGAAGAAGCGCTTGAGGCAGCGCTCCAGCAGGCTGTTGATGCCGGACTGCGCGTAATTGAGGATGGAGCGCAGGTTGGGCTTGTCGCCGACGTACAATTCCCCTTGACCGCGCGGTCGATGAAGAGGAACGCGAAGTCGCGGAACGGGCCTTCCTCCATCAGTTGCGCGATGCGGCTGGGGATTTCGGAGGGCTGCGACCAGTTTTCCAGCGGGTTCAGGCGGATCGACTCCGACGGCGCGGCCTGTTTCCAGTACAGGAACTTGCGCCCGGTGCGCTCGCATTCTCTTTTTATGCGATCTTTGAGGTCACGATCATTTTTGGGGTCAATAATAATTAAAACATCTTCGGCATTATGGATCACTTGTGTCGAAATGATCTCATACGTTCGCGTCTTGCCTGCGCCCGTGGTGCCCCCCACCGCCGTATGACCGCCGAGCGCCTTGTAATGCAGAGGCACGCGAACCTTCTTGGGTTCCATGCCGTGAATCCACGACTGGCCTTGCGGGGTCCGGTCCGGGATGCTGTTGGCGGGGGCAAACCTGGCCTCGATGGCGCGGGTAATGTCCGTGGGCAGCCAACGTGGCAGGCCCGGGATTTCCGAAGTCGGCATGCGCAGGATGTCGTGCGCGATCTGACAGTGCTTCTGCGTCCATTCGAAGCCGGTACCCAGATACATGGCATCGTCGCGCTCGCGCAGTTTCACGCTCTCATCGAGCAGCTGGTCGATGCGGATCTTGGCGAGCCACTTGGTCGAGATGGCCATGCGGAAGGCCAGCGCCCGCCATACCTGCGTGCCGCGCAGCAATAGCATGACGGCGCAGAGGACGGCGAAGTGGCCCGCGTGCGGCATCCCCGATGCGGAGATCAGCACCAGGCCCAGCGCCCAGCCGACCGCGGCGCGGGCCTCGAACATGGGGCGGAAGTGATTGATGTAGCGAACCATGGGATCAGGTAGGGTGGTTGGGGCGCGGCAGGATCAGCGTGCCGATTCGCTCCGTGAGAACGAGGTCGGTGCCCTGCAAGGCGTACAGCAAGCTCTCCTTGCGCAGCTTTTCGATCAGCGTTTCGCTGGCGATGCCGTAGTTGCCAAGCACCTTCTTGGGAAGGACCAGACCCTTCTCGGCCCACGCAACCTTGACCTTGCCGGCGGTGACGTCCTGGGCGAGCGCCCGGAAGAACTCGCTCATCATTCGCGATCCTCCCAGCAGCAAGGTGAATGGGTCCGGCGTGTCGCGGCGTGCCCGGCCGATGGCGGCGGCATCGATGGCGCCGGCTACCGGAGCGCTCGGTGGCGTGGCAGGCGCGATGGTCGTTGCTACGGGCTCTGCCGCTGCCGGCTGGCCGGTGGCCGTCGTGGCCGCGACAGGCGCGGTGGCGGATGGCTCGAACAGGGAGGCGGCGCCCGCTGCCGCGCTGGGCGGCGGCGCGACCGGTTCCGCAGCCTTGGCAGCAGGGCCGACTTTGGGGTTAGCAGCAGACGCTCCGGGGGTAGGCGCGGCGGCAAGCTGTTCGGCCGACGGCGGCACGGTGGTGTCCGGGGCGAAGACTGCCCGGCGTGCCTTCTGCTCGTAGTCACGGGTGGCTGCGACTGCCTGGCGCACAATCTTGTGCAACTGTGCCTCGAACCCGGTCGGCATCGGGGCTGGGTTGATCGCGCCGAACAGCTCCGTCAGCACGGGGCCATCTAGCCACGACAGCGCGTCGGCGCCAAGGATCGAGCGTGCCAACAGGGCGCTGCGCATGCGTTCCACCGGCAGCGGCGCCGCCAGACGTATCACGCGGTAGGGGTTGCCCGCAAGCCACGGATGAAACGCGCCGTGCGCGGCGGGCACCCACTGCTCGCCGGTATCCTCGCGCACGAAGTGGAAGTGCCGGCAGGGTTCATCGAGCCAGGAACAGCACGCGGCCAGAAAGAGTGCGTGCAGGTACTGGGGTTCGAGGCGGCGGCGGCGCTCAGAGGGCTGGTCGGCCGCGAACTTCTGTCCCCCGACAGCCGCATGGCGAAGTAGACCACTTCGACCGTGGCACGGAACGCGCCGCCGGGCTCGGCATGTTGTTCCGGTTGCAGCGGCATGGACGAGAACCAAGTAGCGCAAGAGCGGAGTACGGCCAGCCATTTGCCGTCGAACGCGGCAGGGTCGGCCTCGTTGGCGTACTGGCGGATCAGGGCAAGACGCTTACCTTGTGTTGCCAGCTGCGTGTCGGCATCCATGGGCAGATGTTGTGTCATGTCAGAAGAGCTTTCCAAGCTTCATTGCACCTTTGGCTGCGCCCGCAGCAGCACCGCCGGAGATGCCACCGCCCGTGCCGAACAGCGAGCCGGCCAGCTTCGGAATCTCGAAGGAGATGAGGAGTACCAGGACGGACAGGGATGCGGCCTTCCAGCCGGCGGCGGCGGTGCTTGTTCCTACGGTAGCGACCTTCTGAACGGTCTCGCCGGTGGCCGCCGCGACCAGGTTAGCGATGATTGCCGACGTCACGATATACATGGATGCCGTGACCATGAAATCGAACCACGCCCAAAAGTACTTCCGGGTGTATTCGGAAAAGCCCAAGGCCACAGCGATTAAGCCTACCGCCAGGCCGACGGCGGCCTGCAGTTGCCCAATCATGATGTAGTAGGTGTAGACGATTGCCGCGATGGCAGTAAGAAGAAAGGCAATCAGCAGGCCGAGGCCCGAAATAATTGCGTCCAGCTTGTTGTACCAGGAGGCGATCTTGATCGCAGCGATAAACGAATCCAGAAATTTCCCGGCGGTATAGGCGAGGACTGAGCCAGTGCCATAATTGCCGCCGCTCATGGCTCGCGCGATCTCATCGAACCATTGGAAGATGCCTATGCCAAAGGAGTCGAAGCTGAGATAGATCGCGGAGAAGATGCCGAGGACCGTTAGTGTTTCGAGGAACTCCACCCAGGCGCCGACAGGGTGTCGATGTGCCATGAATTGGATGGCGGCGATCGTGAGTGTGATCACCGCAAGTGCCCACGCGAACTTGCCAGCCTCCGGCGCTGTGGTGCGGCTCAGCGCAATGCCGCCGCTGAGCAAGCCATCCCGCAGTGCCATCAACTCTTTGACGGTATCCGACAACGCCTCGCCGGTTGAGCCAACGGCGGGCATGGGGACAGCCGAACCCCCAGACGGCGCTGACGACAGCGACGGTACTGGTTGCGCCAAGGGAGGAATCGAGACCTCCGATTGCGCTCTTGCCGGCAAGGAGACGAGGGAGAGCAACGCCAGTAGCGCCAGTAGCGCGGCAACGGCGGCGCGGAGGATCGTGGTTCGTTTCATGTCAGCCTTACTTTCCGGACGATGTTCCGCGATTGAAGACGGTCTGTCGGAGCTGCTGCAGTTCAGCCGCCTGCTGAAGGGAAAGCGCCTCGGCTGCGGTGGTCTTCTCGGCCGTGTCCGAGTTGGCCTTCTGGTCTTTGATCGCGTCGGATTGGGTCCTTGCCCCCATCAGCTGCAGCAGGTCTGCATTCTGACTGGCCAATACATCGAGCATCTGGTTCGTGAGTTGGGCGGTAGCTTCGGTCGTCTGATTCATCTCAAGGTCTGACTGAAGCTGCTTTCGGCGTTGCGCCAGCTTTTGATTGTTCGCCGTGATGTCATTGCCGAGGCTGAACAGGCGCTTGGCCGTCTTGTCGCCTGTGTCGAGCAGCGTGCGTTGGTCCTGGAACCATTGGTCCGGGGTCTTGCCGGACTGCACGACCATGCTCTGCACGCGGGAGAGATAATCGGCGTTGTTGGCAAGGCCACCGTAGAGGTCCTGCAGCGTCTGGCCGTACTGCTCGTGCCTCTTGATATCGTCCTTGATCGAGCTCGCCTGGGCCAGCATGGAGGTCGAGTCGAGCCCAACCGCCTGCTGCAGCTGGTTGAGCATCATCTTGTACTGGTAGGTGATGTTGGTGTTTTCGTACACTTCGGTCTTCAGCGCCTGCGCCGCCGTCATCGTGTTCTTGATGAAGTTGGCCGCGTCAAACACCGGCCATCCGCTGGCGTGTGCCAGCGACGAAGCGCTCAGGGCCGCGGTGACAAGCAGTTTTGCAGCGATCTTTTTCATAGGGTTCTCCAGTGTTTGAGCAGGATCCGCGTTAGCCGCGGGCAAGGACTTCTCGGACGTAGCGGTCTTGCCATTCGGGGTGCCCGGACGCGTAGTGCCGGTCCAGCACTTCCTGGGCATAGCCGTCGGAGCGCAGCATCGCGATCATTTCCTTGCTGAACGCGGTCTGCAGCATCCGGGTCTGTGCCTTGGTGGTCCAGAGGTAGTCCCGGTTGGGCACGGCCTCGGCAATCATCTTCACCTGATCGTTGGTGAGGCCGAACACGTCGCAATACAGGTCCTTGCTGGTACTGGCCTGGCTGTTGGGCAGGTAGAGGATGTTGGCGATGTTGTCCTTGAGGATCTCGAAGTCCGCGACACGTGCGATCTGCTGCAACGATTGCGTCGCCATCCAGATCGCGCCGTTGAGCTTGCGGATCGTCACGATCCAGGTCTCCAGCCGCGCATAGAAGCGTGGATTGGTGAAGAAGAAGCCGGCTTCCTCTACCTCGATGATGGTGTAGCGCGTGCCGCCCATCGACTGGCTGATGCGGTAGAACGCATAGTCCATGAAGAGGGCCGCGGCGCGTGGGAAGGTCACGAACAGGTCGCCCATCTCGATCGAGAGGTCATCGCTCACCTCGAAGGCGTCCTCCACGTGGTCGAAGAAGTGACCGTACTGCCCACCCTTCACCCAGATCTGCAGGCGCTCGCGCAGCGAAGCGTGCAGTTGCGTGCAGAGATTCGAGAGCGTCCAGTGCTCACGCGAGAAGCGCGAGAGGATCTGCACAGCCTGATACAGGTCAGTGCGTTGCTGCGGCGTGACCCGGAACTCGTCGTCCTCGATGGCGAGCACCAGCCAGTCGGTGACATAGGCATGGTTGCCCGGACTACCCAGCAACGACAGAGGATTGCTCTGTGTGGCCGCCTGAAAGCGGCCGGTCACGTCGACGAATTTGCCACCGGCCAGTAGCGTCGGAATGCGCGTTGAGCGGTCCTTGTCGAAGCGGATGCGTCGGGCACCCTGGCGGCCCGCCTGCGTGACAAGGAAGTTGAGCATCACGGACTTGCCGGCGCCGATAGGGCCGAGTACGAGCAAGTGGCCGTTGCCGCCGGGTTGGTGCATGTCCACCCGTTGCGCGGTGCGGTGGCGGGTTGGCAGGCAGGTGAGAGGTGGCGTCTCCACGCCCGACAGGTTGGTGAGCCAGTTGTTGCGGGTCGGACCGGGCCGCACCGAGCGCAGCGGGGCGATGTCGGACACGGTCGGCGTTTCCACGAATTGCAGCCGACGCTGCTTATCCCAACGGCCGGGCAGGGTGCTGTTCCAGGCCGGTAGCAGGTTGGCCTTCTCGCGGATCGGACCGAAGCCGGCGTTGGTGATGGCACCCACGACGTCGCTGACGGCATCCTCGCACTCGGCCTCTGAGTCACCGTAGACGATGACCGAGATATTGACGAAGCCATGCTGCTGGCCTTCGGCGGTCAGGCGCCGCAGCGCGTCGCCCGCCTCGGCGGCCAGTTGCTCGCGGCCCTCGTCGTTCTCCGCTTCTTCCTTGGCCGCCGCCTGTTTGACGATCGCCCAGAGGTTGAAGCTCGCCATCTTGTAGAAGCGACGAATCTTCTCGATGTAGTTAGTGGCCTTATGGGTGTCCAGGAACCGATAGAGAATGCAAATATCCAGTTCGACGTCGAGTTGCGTGAGGGCGTCGAGCGCGGCTTCCTGAAAGCCCATCCATTCCTTGACCGCCACGACAGCGGCGTAGCGCTTGCCGTGTGCCGATTCAAAAAGCAGCTTGTCGGAACCGCTGGTCACTTCCGACTCGGTCAGATGGGTGTCCAGCAGGGTCACCGGGAAGCGAATGCGGCGCGGTGGCACGGTCGGGTTGGCGGTTTGGTGCAAGGCTGCGAGGCTGTCCTGCAGGGACAGGCGCGTGAGGCCGAGCTTGGTCACGCCGCCCGCAAAGGCGTCGAGCATCGATTCGAAGCGCTTGGCGTCGGCCTCGGTGCGTTGCAGGTCGAAGGCGAAGGCATTGCGAGCCAGCAACACGTCCTTGGCGGTTTCGAAAGCCGCCATGACGAAGTTCTTGCTGCCAACCGTCATGTGGTACGCCATGCGCTCGAACACCTTGTCGATGCCGTTTTCCGGCGTATAGGCGAGGGCCAGAGAGTGTGTGTTGTGGAAGTATCTGCCGTTCGCCATATGCTCGCGGTTGAGCGCGTCGATCCGGGCGTCGGACGCGGCGGGGAAGGTGCCGCCGATGTAGCCGCGGGTGCGCCGGTGGCGTAGCCGCCACCACGCCGTCACGCGGCTGTCGAAGCTGCGGCAGGCCTGGTCGAGTTGGTCGCGGGCGGCTGACACGTCTTGCGTGTTGGGGCTGTCCGCATCGATGCCGTCGAAGTCATAGGTCGCCAGCAGCGAGCCGTCCTTGTTCAACACCAGGTCAGGGGTGACGAGTGTCATCCATGGTGCAATCTCTTGCATGGGGCGGCGTTTCAGCATGGCAGGTCGCTATCGAAGCCATAGGGGCGGCGGAAGCGCGGGCTGAGCTTGCCGTGCCACGGCGTGGGTTCGTACACGTCGCCGTAATGGTTGTAGACGTTCAGCACGAGGTTCCACCACGGGTCGCTTGTGGTGAGCCAGCGCAGGAAGAGGTGGACGCAGAGGCCAACCAGGAAGAAGCCGGCCACTGTCCAGATGCCGCCCGAGTAGGTGGCGTAGCACAACAGGGCCGTGATGGTCCCGTTGGCAATCGCAAGACCGCGGACAGCGCCACCCATCATGCGTGGTAAGGACAATGACCGGCTGACGGTGTGCTGACGCATGATCAGCAGTACTGGGTGAGACCGAGGTTCTTGGCAATCGGAATCGCGGCGGCTGCCAGGCCGATGCCAACGATGGCCGTCATGACGACCTTGACGATGGTCGACTCGGAGTTGGCAATGCCGATCGCACCCAGAATAATGACCACTACGCCGATCACAAAGAGGATGGGACCGCTGACCAGCGCCTGGATCGAGCAGATGATGTTGGTCAGGCCACTGAAGAGACCGAGGTCGGCGGCGAAAGCACTCTGGGCACACAGGAGCAGCGTCGCGCCCAGCACGAGGGCGGTCTGCTGCGAACGGGTCCGGGCGGCGTTGAGCTGCATCCCCGCTGGTCGGTTGGAACGGAACATGGTTTGTTGAACTCCCAGTCAGAAAACGCGATTGACGACGTAGTCGCCATGTTTGAAGCCCTGGATCTCCAGGATTTCCGAGACATGCCGCATCTCGCCGGTGCGGCGCAGATGCAGAACGTAGTGGAAGCATTCGGCGATGAGCTTGCGCATGTCGTCCAACTCCCAGCGGGAGCCGGTTGGGATGCCGAGCATCGCCAGACTCTCCAGCCGCGACAGGGCGGATCGGGCGTTGTTGGCGTGCAGCGACGCCATGCCGCCGTCGTGGCCGGTGTTAAGCGCTTGGAGCAGGTCGAAGGCTTCGCCGCCGCGCACCTCGCCAACGAGGATGCGGTCGGGTCGGAAGCGCAGTGACAGTGCGACCAGTTGCTGCGTGGTCACGCGGGTGTCGGCATTGGATAGCAGGCGCACCTTGTTGGGCACCGTCAACTTGAGTTCCATCGTGTCTTCGATGGAGAGCACCCGTTCGCTGTGCGGAATCTCTGCGACCAGTGCATTGAGCAGCGTGGTCTTGCCCGAGGACGTGCCGCCTGCGACCAGGATGTTCTTGCGCTGCACGACCAGTTGGGTAAGCGCCGCCTTCAGCGCCTCGTCTTCCACCAGGCCGTCGAAGATCGGCTTTTCGGCGGTGGTGTCGCGCGCGACACGCGACGAGAACGCGCCCATCTGGACATAGTCGGCCAGAGACAGGTTGGTTTCCCGGTGACGGCGGATGCTGAGCGCGTTGCCGTCAATAGCGGTCGGCTGCATCACCGCGGCAATCCGCATGCCCTTGTAGCCTGCGTTGATGATGCCCTGATCAGTGCCGCGGACTGCGGATTTCTGCACCGAGGCCGCAAGCGCCCGCACGGCGCCTTCGACCATGGCCGGTTCGAGCCGGATATCGAGTTGACGCAGTTCCCCATGTCGTTCGATCCAGATGCTCTCGGGATGGTTGATCATGACTTCGGCAATGTCCGATGCCTCGACGAAAGCCTTGATGGGGCTAAGCGCCTGGAAGAACATGGCGACCGCGCTCGCTTCGAGCTGATCGAATTGCAGGGTGGGGTGAGCGGCTGGTGCAGACATGCCGCTATTGTTCTCGTTCGGCGTGCTCGTGTGCGACTGAAAGGTATGCGATTTTCGTGAGCTTTTCGCGGATACGGGACGATCCCTACGACACGCCTTCGCGCGGGGGAGGGGGCGAGCACATGAGTCCCCCCTACTTGCAGTAAAGCGTATGAAAGCAGCGTCTTATCGCCAGTAGGGCGGACTCATGTGCTCGGGGGCAGGGGCCGCAGCGCTAGTGTGAGCGCACAGTAGTGCAGTACGTCGGCGTTCTCCACGCGACCGCTAAGAAAGTGGTCTCTGATGTAAGAAAAATTGAAAGCTGTCGAAAATCGTATAGCTTTCGCCGCGCTGTGGGGGGCGTTTCGCTGGTCAAATTAGCGGCATCCAAACAGGTGCCCTAATGCCACTGTTCTCCCGCCGCAACGAATCCAAGAAGGTCCTCTCCCCCGCCCCCGGCATGTACGCGGGGGAGGACGTTACGCAGTTCCTGTTCGACCGCACCGCACGTGTGGTGGTCGAGCGCAATCACTGGAAGCTGGCCGCGCTGGCGGCCGCCCTGGTGGCGGTGGCGGCAGTGATGACGCGCCAACCGCCCGAGCCGGTCGTGCGCGTGGTCGGCGTGTCCGGCGATGCCAACGGCAAAGCGGTGGCGCGGGAGCTGGACGCCTACCAGCCCAAGGCGCTGGAAATCCAGGTCGCATTCCGCGACGTGGTCACGCGCATGTTCACGATTGAGCCGGTGCTGACGGCCGAGATTGAGGACTCGCGCATCTTCCAAAATATCAACGCCGTGAAGAAGCAAATGGTGGGCGCCGCGCGCAAGCAGTTCGAGGACTGGCTGGCGGAAGACGCACCGTTTCGCGCCATCGCGCAAAGCCCCTCGCTGGTGCGCGAGGTACAGGTCACCAACATTGCCTTGCTGCCGGACAACACCGTCGCGGTGGAGTTTGTCACGTCCACCCGCGACGAGGGCACGAAGCCGCGCAAGCAGCGTTATGCGATGACCTTCCGCTACCAGATTGATCCCCCGACGAGCGACGCGGCCCTCTCAGCCAATCCATTTGGCATCTATCCCGTGTTCTTCAGCATCCAAAAATCCGCCGCCTGAGCCATGTCCCACTACCTGCGTTCCCGTTTCTCCGTCGTTGGCCTGACAGCGGCCATCTGCCTGATGCTGTCGGCAGGCCCCGGCTTCTCGGCCGACAAGCCCTCGCGAAGGGCGCCGCCGCCGCTGCCCGCGCTGGGCATTGGCGACATGGCCGACGCCATGAACCCGATGAATCCGTTTAATGGCGGGGTGGAGCCGGTAGCCTTGCCCGGGGACTCGCGCCTGGTGGTGTTCCCCTACAGCGCGGATCAGATCTTCCGCGTGCTCACCGCCCCGTTGAAGACGACGACGATCGAGTTCGGCCCCGACGAGCAGATCGTGGGCGATCCGGCCTGGGGCGAGAACATCCGCTGGAGCTTCGACACGGACGGCGCGAATCACCTGTATGTGAAGCCGAACGGGCCCGGTCTGGTCAACACGCTGTCGGTCAATACCAACAAGCGCAGCTACGAGTTCACGCTGGTGTCCTCGCCGCTGGGCGGGATCTTCTACCAGAAGGTGCGCTTCCGCGTTCAGGCCCCATTCGGCGCGAAGTCAAAGGCGCGCGCCGAGCAGTCGGGGGCGCCGGAAGAGCGTGATGGCGGTGCGGCGCTGCCCGATGCGGTTGCGGTGTCCCCCGACAAGCTGAACTTCGACTATGGCGTGTCGGGTAGCGCGAGTTTCAAGCCCGAAACGGTGTTTGACGACGGCAAGGCAATCTGGATGCGCATGCCCAAGGCCGCCGATTGGCCGGTGGCGCTGGTCAAGGACGGTAGCGACTACGTGGTGGCGAACTTTATCCGGCGCGGCGACTTCCTTGTGCTGCAGCGTCTGGCCGACGAGGTTGCGCTGCGCTCGGGCGATACCGAAGTGACGGTGCAGCGCGGCAAGCGCCGCATCCTTGGCCTGTTCTGAGCGAGGCGCGCACCGTGAAGCAGCCCGTGACTGACGTTTCCGACGCGAAGACGCGCCTGACCAGCGGCAAGGTGCCGCGCAACATCGTCACCACCCTCGGCGTGGTGGCGGCGGTGGCGGTGGGTACGCTCGGCTATTTCTACCAGAGCGGCATGGAGTCGGACCAGGCTAAGGAGGCCGAAGCGAAAAAGGCCAAGAAGCTGCAGGAGCGCACCAGCAGCCCCGACAGCGGCGGACTGGACCAACTCATCCGCCAGCAGCAGGAGGAAGCGCGCAGGCAGGCGGCACTGCAGGCGGCGTCGGCCACCAAGGCCGAGCCGGCAAGCAAGGCCCCAGTCATGACGGCAAAGGATTTCGTGCAGCCGCCCGCGACTCCGGCCACCGGTGAGCTGGCCAAGGCGAATGACACGGATACTGTCATGTCCTCGCCGATCTTCAAGCAGGACGGCGGCCGCATGCGCCGGGACGCAGGCAAGCGCCAGCCTGATCTTGCCGGCGTTGTCGACCCGGCCCAGATGCGAAGCCAGCAGCAGGTCGCCGCGGGAGGCATGGACGGCGTCGGCGGCTTGGGTGGCATGGGCGGGGTTGGACCGGGCGGCGGCGACACCGCGCCCGTGTCGAGCGACAAGCAGTTCCTGCGCGGGGCCGCGGCCACGACCTTCACCCGCACCGGGTTCGCCGGCAAGCTCGCGCCGTGCACGGTGAGCCAGGGGTTCGTGATTCCCGCTACGTTCGTCGGCGGCCTCAACTCGGACAAGCCCGGCGAATTTCGCGCCACCGTCACGAACGACGTCTACGACACGGTCAACGGCACTTGCAAAGCCATTCCGGCAGGCTCGACGCTGGTTGGTACATACAGCAGCGACATCGGCATCGGGCAGGAGCGCATTCTGGCGGCATTCACCCGGATGCAACTGCCTAACGGCAAGTGGGTACCGCTGCTTGGCATGGGCGGGGCCGATCCAAACGGCTATGCGGGCATCAGTGGCGACGTCAACAATCACTTTTTCAAGATCTTCTCGGGGGCCCTGATCATCGGCGTGCTGGAGCAGCGCTTTAACAATACTGCAACCGCAACGACGGCCACTCCGGGAGGTATCACGACCTACGGCAATACCGCGGGCCAGGTCGCCGCGCAGACGGCGCAGACGATCCTGAACCGCAACCAGAACATCCGCCCGACGATTACTACGAAGCCGGGCCAGAAGATGATGGTGCAGGTCAAGCACGACATCGTCCTGGAGCCCTACCGTGATTAAGGGTGCTGCCGCGTTCCTGTTGGTGCTGGCCGCGACGGGCGCCGGCGCGCAGACCGTCGAGGCAATGGTGAGCCCGACCACGCTGATCGTGCGCGACAGTGGCGGGGCGCGCATCGTCTCGCTGCCGGGAAAGCCTGTGCTCTATTGCGGGCTGGATCCGTTCGTGGGCTGGTCGGCGCGGTTGATTGGGGCGACGCTGCGCATGGAACCCGACCAGGCGCCGGCGGTCGAGTCGCACGGGCGGACCATGCCGCTCACGGCGCTGCTTGCACGCGACGGCTGGCTGCGCCCTGAGACGTTGGACGAGGGCGCCCAGGTGGCGCTGGTCGAGCGCCGTGGCGGCTGGGCGTGTGCACCGAAGGCGGAAGCCTTTGCGCAGATGAGCGCGCGCGTCGATCCGCGGATCCTGGCCAGCATCGCCATGAGTGAATCGGCGTATCGGGGCCGACCCTGGCCGTGGACCCTCAACGTGGCCGGTCGCGGCATGTACTTCGCCACTCGGGAAGATGCGCATGCCGCGATCAATCAACTGGTTTCTGAGAAGCGCTGCAATTTCGACGTTGGGATCATGCAGATCAACTGGTGTTACCACGGCCAGCGGTTCGCCTCGTCGTGGGACGCGCTGGCTCCGGCGACCAACATCCGCGTGGCCGAAGCCATCCTATCGGAGAACCTGCAACGCAGCGGCTCAGCGATGAAGGCGGTGGCGTGGTACCACAGCGCCGACCCGAGCCGCGGCGGGCCGTATCTGGCTCGATTCATGAACCACTTTAAGCAAATGGACAGCAGGGCCCAATGAGCAAGCATCTTCTTTACGCCGCCGTCGCCCTCTTGATCAGCGGACCGGTATCCGCCGCGCCGACCGATCCGTTCGACTTCGACTACCAGGTCGTGGCCAAGGCAAGCGACCGGCCGGCGATGATTTTCAACGACGGCAGTAGCACCTACATCCAGCCTCGCGCTGGACAGCAGATTGTTGCGGTAGGTGGGCAGCAATCTGGTCCGTATATCGTGCTGGATGGCGTGCCTGATGTCGTGCGCTACACAACGAACGGAAGCGAGGTGGTTGCGCGCTGGACGCGAGCCAACGGGTTCACGGGCGAGCCCGCGAATCCTGCCGGCGAATTGCCGCGCGGCTTCAGCGGCTTTAGCGGGCGCATTGCGCTGATTGGCAATCACAGTGGACTCGCGCTGGTGCGCCAGAGCGACACGACGATGCCGCTTGCGCCGTTGATCAAGACCCTCGCCCCGGCAGGCTGGACCGGATCGGCGCAGAAGGATATCGCCCTGAGCCAGGAGATCCGCTTCGCCACGCGCGCTGGCGAGAACTGGGTGCAATCGCTTGAGCGCCTGCTGGCGCAGCGTGACCTGTACGCAGAACTGGATTTCGAGCGTCGGAACATTGCGCTACGGGCGACGGCGCCAAAGTCTCTGGCCGTCGCCGGTACGGGTGCGGCGTCTCCTGCCGGGTTGGCGCCGGTCAATGCTGCCCCACAGATGATGGCAGCTTCGACGATCGCGACCTTGGTGGCAGAGGCGGCTGGCGGCACAGCCGAAGGAGATGGCTCTGCCCTGGGCGATGCGTTCGACGCGCAAGCCATCCGTGACACCAAGGCCGGCCGAATCGAGATCCGCTTCGAGAAGAAGCCGACCGGTCTGGTGGTGCGCCGTGATGGCGGCGAGGAACTGGATACGACCTGGAACGAGGACGAAAGGGTGCTGTCTTTCCGCACCGCGGATCGCTTCACGGTCAGCGGCGGCGGCAAGTCGGTTGAGGTCGCCCGGGTGCCGGGGATCGCCTATCTCTTCCCCCAAGACAACGCGGCTGGGCTGGAGCGCGTCTTCGAGAAGGATGGCGCAACCTATCTGAGCTTCCGCCAGTCGTTGGTTCAGGTCTCCGTCTTCGACGAGAGCAACCGCTCCAATGGGGAGCACAAGGACCGGTATTACAAATACAACGGGATTAGCGCTCGCCTGACGGTGATGGCGGACGGTAAGGCGGTCACGGTGAACAGGCAGCCGGAGGTTCGGTTCTATGAACGGGCGGCGGCGCTATGAGTTTCCGGCCACGGCGGTACATGCCGCTTCTAGCTATCGGGCTTGCCCTGGGGGCGACGGGTTCCGTCATGGCGGACTGCCTGGACGATGCCGCCGTCTTCCATCAAGTGAGCCCAGTGTTGCTGCGCGGCATTGCGCAACACGAGTCGGGAATGCGCGCGTATGCGATCAATCGCAACACGAATGGCAGTGAAGACATTGGCCTGATGCAGATCAACACGGTGCACCTGCCCAGGCTTGCCAAGTACGGAATTACGCGGCAGTCGCTGTTCAATCCTTGCGTCAGTGCCTACATCGGTGCGTGGATTCTGCGCGAGAACATGGAGCGTTACGGGCCAACCTGGGATGCGGTGGGCGCGTACAACGCGGCCTCGCCGGATAAGCGCCTCAGGTACATCAACCGCATCTACAGCACGCTGCAGCGCGGCGTTCCGGCCAACCAAGCAATTAGATAACCGAAGGTAACAAGTCATGCTTCACATTCATCAGATGCGCCGGTTGAGCCGGGCTGTCCTTGCCATGAGCGCGCTATGCGCGTGTGTTGCGGCCCACGCTGCGGTACCGACCGCGTCGCCCTTCGGTATCGAGTCAACCGGCAACTTCGAGCCGGCGGCGCCGCTCAAGGGCGATGGCTGGCAGCGTCTCCCCGCAAGCAAGAAGGGCAGGTCTCTCGCAGCGGTGGAGCCGGCAAGGTCGGCGACTAGCGACATAGCGCCCGCCTCCGTGCCTCCGGCGCCGGCCGCATCGCAACTCGCGGCAGCGCCGGCAGGCATCGCACCGCTCGTCGTGAGCGCGCCTGCTGCGCCCGCAGCCTGGACGGTGTCACCGGCTGACGGGACCTTTCGCCAGTTGATCGAGGCATGGGCGCCGCGGGCAGGATGGACGGTCGCGCCTTGGGAGTTGGAGAAGGACGTGCCAATCGTTGGCAATGATTCGATCGCGGGCGATTTCAAAGCGGCAGTACGGCGGGTCCTGTCTTCGACCGAGATGACCGACTACATCATCAAGCCGTGCTTCTACTCGAACAACATGGTGCGCGTGGTGAAGCTGACCACCAAGTGCGACCTGACCCAGTGACTCTTATGCAAATGAACCGATTCCTTCGACCCGCCGCTGGCGCCTTGCTCGTATGCTCAACGCTGGCCGGCTGCGTCTCGCCCCGTCTTCTTGAAGACACGAGACAAGCTGCCGACGATAGTCGCGCCCAAGGTGATGCGATGACCGGAGCGCTCTATGCCCGGATGCGGCGCGACCGAGCGGCTGTCGAGGCAGAGCAAGAAGTCTCCAAGCCCTTCCTCGTCGGCAGAGCCGTTCCAACCGCGCGAAACGTTACCCTGCCGTTGGCACTGCGCAATAACGCCGACACTTACGTGGTTTTTCCCGAGCGCATCATGCCGCTGGCGGTAGCCGGGCAACGCATCACCATGGCGACCGGGATCCCGGTGAAGGTCGAATCGGATGTCTATCTACCAGCCAACATGTTGCTCCCGCGCAGCATGGCGGCGCAGGCCGGGCTGCAGTCACGTAATCAGCAGGGTGCGGGTGCGGTGCCGCAAGGCATGCCGGCGCTGGGCCAGGCCCCGGCACTCGGCGCACCGCTTCCGATCGGTCTCGTTGGCGGTGCGGGCAGCATGGCGCAGGCGACCCCGCTGGTGGAAAGCGCCTTGAGCGTGGAATTCAAGAACAGCGAGAAAATGCCGCTCGCCAACATGCTCGACCTGATTGCGACGCGCCTGGGGATCAACTGGGAGTACAACGCGTCGAAGGGCGTGATTCGCTTCTATCGCCTGACCACGAAGACGTGGCAGTTGCCCATGAAGGCGGGCACCAGTTCATTCACCACAGAATTCAAGGAAAGCGCGCGGGGTTCTGGCGGCAGTTCGGGTGGTAGCGCCGGTCAGACCGCCAAGATCGATGGTGTGGTGAAGTCGGAGAGCAAGGACATCAACGACATTGACGGCATCAAGAAGAGCATCGAGCCCGCTATGTCGATGGTGGGAAGCGCCGAGATTAACGCCGCCACCGGCATTCTGACGCTGCGTGATACCAAGGAAGCCGTCGAGGCAGCCGATGAGATCGTGCGCCGCCAGATTGCGATCTACTCCCGGATGGTCTACTTCAAGTTCCAGACGGTTGACTTCACGGTCACCGACAACGGCGAGGCCGGGATGGACTGGAATGCGGTCCTCACCAAGGCGCTCGAGCGCGTACCGGGGTTCACGTTCACCGCGCTCTCGCCGGGGTCCTTGGTCTCGCCCAGCGCCGGCACCTTCGGTCTGGGGATCACCTCGGGCGGATGGAATGGCACACAGGCGATCGTGTCGGCGCTGAAGCAGTACGGCACGGTCACGACGTCCGTTGCAGTGCCGCTGGCGATGCGTAACCGCCACGCTGCACAGTACAACAACCGCCGCGAGTTTGCCTATGTGTCAGCCACCACACCGGCGGCGTCTACGGTCGGCGGCACCGGCGGCACCCCAGGTATCACCACGTCCACGGGCACAGTCGGGTTCAAGCTCACGGTATTCCCGGATGCCACGTCGCGCGATGACGTCAACCTGACGCTGGCATTCGACCAGTCGGCGCTTGATGGTCCTATCCAGACGTTCACCTCAGGTAGCGGCGCGAATCAGCAGTCGGTCCAGGTGCCGAAGACGATCGCCAAGGGCATCCCGGCGCAGGACCTGATCGTGCGCAACGGCCAGACGGTGATCGTGACGGCGTTCGACCAGACCGATACGCAGATGACGCACCGCACGCTCGGGGATTTGCTCCCGACGATCGCCGGCGGTTCCCTGACGGCCACGAAGTCCCGCACCTTCACGTTGGTCCTGGCCACGGTGATGATCGAAGATCAGGGCGAGGCCGCGGCGCAATGATCCTCGACATCCACGGCAAAAAGCTGGTATTCGGCATGCAGTGGCGCACGCTGACCGGCAGCGGTGCGCCCGCGACGCTGGCGGCCAATATTGCGCGGGAGGTTAAAGCTGCGCGTATCTGGCACGAGGATCAGTCGCTGCACATGGGCTATCTGGACGCGGCGGACGGCCAGGCCAAGATCAAGGACAAGCTGTACTCAGGGGCAGCCACTCTGGCCCGCATCCCTGACGTCGTGCCCAATGCGTTCTTTGTGTTTCGCCTGGACGCGCCTGGCCAGCCACCCATCTATCTGGTCTGCGGCATCGTCAAAGGCCGCCCCCGCGTGGGCTTCGATCAGGTCGTGCACGACGAGAAGACGCTCGCCCAGCTTGCGGCCGATTTCCCGACGAAGTGCGACGGGGACTTCAAGCTGGTGGGCAACGCGCCGGAGCTGATGGCCTTGTTGCCGACCGACCGCCGGATCACGCACCTTCCTTTGCGCTAGAAGCGTTGGCCGCGCAAGCCGGGCCGGGCGCACTGCTGAAGAAGCCCGGTGCATCCTCCCAGCGCAAGCGTTTGCTTGTGCTCGCGACCCTTGCGCTGGTGGGCGCTGTCGGCTGGAAGTACGGCAAGGCGGAGTACGACGCCTATCAGCGCCGTCTACACCCGCCGCCTCCGCAGAAGACGCCCGCGGAGCGCTATGCCGAGGACCTGGCCCAGCGAGCGGCAATGCCGGTCGCGCCGGTGGCCACCGCGATGGCGGCGTGGTATCGCTGGTTTACCGATGCGGTGCCGTTGCAGATCGGGGGCTGGGCGCTCGCGACCATCGCCTGTAATGACGTTGCCACGCCGGAGACGACATGCCTGTTGACCTATGAGATCCAGCAGGGCGCCAAGGGGCTGACCAACCAGACGTTCCTGGCCGCGCTGCCGGACCACTTCGGTGCGCCGACCTTCCTGGCCGGCGACACCAAAGCCGCGGTGCCCGCCCAAGTGCCGATGGGAGCCCGGACGCCTCTCGCCACAGTGCTGGAAAAGCTGCCGACGGCGATGGACTTGCGTGTTCACTTCGGCTCCCAGCTGCAGACCCTTTGGCCGGTCGCGGCGAAGGCCGAGCTCAAGGACGTCGCGATCTTTGGCGCCGTCCCGCCAGAAGGGGCCGCCTCCCTGACGCATCCGGTTGTCTCCGGCGCCTGGGAAATCACCGGACCGCTGCGCAACCTGAGCGAGTTCAAGGGATTCGGTCCGCAGGTCGTGGTGAAGACCATCGAACTCGCCGTGAACCTGAACGCCGTTCCCGACCTCAAGCAATCGAAATTCATGTTGACGGTCAAGGGCGATGCCTTTGCCCGCAACTGAGAAGGAAGACTGAAATGCGTGCTTACCCGATGACAATCCGCCGCGCGAGTGTGGCGGTGGTCGCACTCCTTGTCTGCGGCGCGGTGCTCGCCGATGACGACAAATCGATCACGCAGAGGCTGATCGAGGCCGACGGCAAGGTTGCGCTGCAGAAACTGGAGCAGGATCTTGCCAAGTCCGCCCCGGCTCCGGCCTTGACCGCCGCACCGGCCGGCGCCACGACGGTCAAGGCACGCGAGCGCTCGCCCCAGACGATTGCCCTCTATGGCGTCGACGGCCGCGCTGCCGGCGGCGCTATGAGCCTGCGCAGCTACGTGAGGTGGGGCGATCAGGTCTATCCCGCCCGGGTTGGTGCGAAGTGGCGCGGCTTCACGGTCGCTGACATCTCGGGAGCCGGCACGACATTTACCCGGGGCAAGACCAAAGTGTTCGCCCCGTTGGTGCAGGAGGACGCGGCTGTCCTGCTGGACGCTGGGCGTGTAGGTGGACCCGAAGCAGCAGCTAGGCCAGCCGCGCCGCTGCCAGCACAGGTGCCAGCGATGGCGCCCGGCTTCCCGACGGCGCCTCAGATGCCCATGCCCCAGCCAGCGTTCCAGCCTCCGGTCCCGACGCGGCCGATGGCAGCGCCTGCGTCCGTGGCACAACGGTGAGGGCGGCCGCGATGGCATTGTTCAGCAGGCGCGACCGCGCGGACGCCAATGTTGCCGGAGTAGGGGGCGTGACGGTTCTCACCGGCGCGGCGCCGGTCTTTGCCGCGTCTGCGCCCTCGAGGCCGCCGAATACTGGCGCTGCCACAATCGCTGCGCCGGCGGAAGAGATTGGCACGGTGGACGAGCTTCCCATCTTCATCAAGACGCTTTACGACGAGTTGGACATGGCGCCGTCGCTGCGGCATGGGATCTGCCCGGTGCTGGTAGAAGCTGCGGGTGGGCCGGGTGCGCGCGGAAAGTTCGCTCTGGTGGTCTCGCGGGAGATGGCCACGTCGGACGAGGCGGAGGAGATCATGCGCCAGGCTCGCTTGCTCTTTGACCAGGCGGCGCCTGCCACGCACGTTGCGGCCACGCAAGTCATGGTCGCCCTTTCCCGTGGCGGCGTGGATCCGCGCGGTGGGGTTGAGACCGACTACATCATCGGCCGCCGGCGCCCGGCCAGCGCGCTTTGGAACAACTTCGAGGCTGCGGCGCGCTTTGCGTTGCGAGAGAAGGCCTCGGATATCCACTGGGAGGTGGAAGATCAGGGGACGCATTCCCAGATCCGATTCGCCATCGACGGCTATCTCGTTGCCCCTGCGGAATTCCGGATGGAAACGGGTGTGATGCTAGATACCCTGTCCCATATCTGGCAGAAGGGTAAGGGGGATCGCAGGGCGTGTTCAGCCGGGTTCTGCCGCAGCAGACCAGCATTCGCACGCGTATTGACGGGGAGGCACTGGTGTTCCGTTGGGCCTCGATGCAGAGCGCCACAGGCCATGTGACGGTCATGCGGATGCACCGCGAAGAAGCACAATCCCTGGAAGTGGACTTTGTCAACGACCTCGGTTACTTCGAGCAGCAGGCGCAGCTGCTCGACCGAAACACGATGCACCTCGGTGGCGGCACTGTTCTCGTTGGCGTGGTCGGCTCGGGCAAGACCACAACGGCCCACGCGATCATGCAGCGCTTGCCGGCCTGGATGAACAAGATGGCCATCGAGGATCCGGTGGAGCTGCTTGCCAAGGGCACGCACCACTTCTCGGTGTCGCGCACGCTCGACGGTGCGAACCGGGATGAAGATCCCTTCATTGCCGGGAAACGCCAGATCAAACGGATGAACCCGCATTTTGTGATGGTGGGCGAGCTCCGCGATCACGAGTCGGCCGGCCTGTTTCGGGACGTGGCGGGCGCGGGCTGCGCGCGCTGACGACTGTCCACGCGCCGAGTGCGCTGACGGCGGCGGACCGGCTGTCGGACGGTGAACTGCGCATACCACGCAGCGTCCTCGCCACGCCTGGCTTCATCAATCTCTACGTCTATCAGGCATTGATGCCGAAGACCTGCAGTTGCGGCCTCCGGCATACGGCGATGAAGGAAGGCCTTGGCGCGAGAAAGCTGCAGCAGATTGAGCGCCTCTTCCGGTTTGATATCGAAGGCATCCGGCTGCGGAACCCGCATGGGTGCGAGCTTTGCCAGCGTCCCAATCTGCCGGAGCTGAACGGCGCCCGCGGCCGGACCGTGGTGGCCGAGATGTTCGAGCCAGACGAGCAGGACCTGGCCTATATTCGCGACGCCAAGAACATCGAGTTGGCGGCATACCAGCGCAGCAAGCGCCAGGTCGGCTTCGACGTGCCGGACAGCACCGGGAAAACCGTGTTCGAGGTCGCCATGTACAAGGTCTTTGCCGGCGTGGTGGACCCGCGCGAGGCGGAGCGCCTGTGCTCGCTCGACGCCTACGAAGCCAGACTCGCCCGCCAGCGTGCGCGCGGCGAAAAGCATTGAGAGGAACGGCATGTTCAACAAACTAGCACAGTGGCTGGTTGGGCTGGCCCAACGCAAGGTCGGCGGCTCGATGCTGAAGGCAGGCGATCAGGTGTTCATGGACCGGCTGTTCTGGGCCAAGTATCGCTTCCGCAGCATGCGAGCAACGTACTACGGTGATCTGGCGAAACGGATTCTCCATATGCCGGGGAGCCCGTTTCCAACCATTTCGCCAAGGACGCAGCGCGGCGCGTTGGCGAGCCGGTAGGCGTGCTCGCGGCGCACTGGCTTGCACGGTCCGAGGGGATCGACGGGCAGATGCAGCGCTCGCGGCTGACGGAGATCTTCCGGGGCACGATTCCGGACGAGGACATTCCGATCCTCGCCGTGGCGGAAGAGGGCGGCGACATTCGGGACGGCCTCGAGACTCTGTCACGCAACCTCACCGCCCTTGGGGAGGCACGCGCTGGCATTGCCATGACGCTGGCCGGCGTGGTCATGACGGTGGTGATCCTGCATGCCTACCTTGGCGCCCTGGCGTTTCTGATCGGCCCGGCCATCGACAAGTCATTCAGCACAATGCTGGATGTGAGTCAGTACGGTCCCATTGCATCGACCTTCCACCACGCTTCGACGTTCCTGCGGCACTGGGGGTGGTTGCTCGTGATCGCTGAGGTCGCCGCAGGCGTATGGGTGGTTCGGGCCCTGACCCGCTACGTGGGGCGCTACCGCGGGTGGCTAGATCGCAAGATGCTGGCCTTTGATTTCTTCCGTCGATTCCAAAGCGCCCAGTTTCTGGCGGGTCTCTCGGCCGTGACAAAGAAGTTCGGTGGGGATGCGCGCAACCTGTTGGACGGCCTGGTGCTGATGCGGGCCAATGCCTACCCGTACCTGGCGTATCACATCGAGCGCATCGAGTTGAACTTGGAATATGCGCCGAACGAGGGTGGGAAGGTGTTCGATACGGGTCTGTTTGACCGCGATACCAGCTACCGGATCCAGGACATCGCCGAGTACGAAAGCGACCTGTCGAAGATGCTTCACACCGTCTCGGAGGACCTGCTCAAGACGACCCCCAGCTCATGCAACAACGCGCGTCGCGCTTCAATCGTCGCGCAACGATCATCTTGATCGTGATCATCACTGCGCTTGCCTTCATGCCTGCCTTCATGGCGCAAGGCACCTTTTCCCACGAGCCGCCCGGCACCCTGGATCTGTTCCGCCTCGTTGGCAGTCGTCACCCCGTCTACATTGCTGACCGTATCCACCAGGTCGCACTGCGTGACGGCGAGTTCACCGCTTCGGACGGTGCGCTCTTCGCTCCCATTGAGATTGAGGCGTTGCTTGCCGACGGTACCCCGGAGGTGGTCTTCACTTGTGTGCCCACGGTCAACAAGGCCATGCTCGCTGCCGCAGTCGGCGCAAAGGAGGCTGCAACCGCAGTCGGCGACCATCTGGCCGCCTACCTGCACGCCGCTGGCTCCGTGAACCGCGCGCTGCGTGCTCGCGGCATTCGGACGATGGGCATCTCGCACGGCACCGTCAACGGCTGCCAGACCGAGCACGGTGTGCCGATGGCCGGATTCGATCACGAATTCACCATCGGGGCGCTGTTTGATGCGGAATGCGACGGCTTCATGCTCGGACACATCCACCGCGCCCAGCAATGGGATCGCGAGGGCCGGCTGGTGGCGTATCCGGGTTCGATCGGGCGCTTCCACTATGGGGAAATCGGTGACAAGACCTACCTGCAATGGCGTGTCGCGCCGGGGCAGGCCGAAACCACCCCCATTGTGACGCCGGCTCGCGAGACACTGTGCATTGACTTCGACGGCCCGCCAGACATGGCGGAGCTGGCTCGCATCGCCGCCGAGGCGTCGGACAAGTTCGTGCGCATCCGCTGGGTCGTCGACGAAGAGCACCGCCAGGTGGTCGATCGGGACGCCATCGGCGCCTTGTTCCTTAAGGCGACCGAGGTGAAGCTGGAAGGTCGGGTATTGCCTGCCGTGCGTAGCCGCGCCGAAGGAATCAGCCACGCCGCCAGTCTGTCGGAGAAGGTCACGCGATGGGGGAATTGACTCATGTCGATACCAACCCGTTGCTGGATCGTCTGTCGATGCTCGAGTACGCGGAACCGCAGGCCATCGCGGACCTGGTGCTGCAGCAACTGGAAAGCGTAGACAAGCAATTGGTGGTCGCGGCTCCCGCCGCGCTGTCGATGCCGATGCTATCGGAGCCTGTTACGGCAGTCATGCCGGTACCGATTGAGGTTCCCGTGCCCATTGCGAGGCAAGCCAGCCCGCCGCCCGCGGCGATGGACTGGCTCAGCGACGACCTGTTTGCGGAAGCCGCCGCCTAACCCTTGAACGTGGCCAAAGCCATGTTCCGAGAGCCCTCCGGGGCTGTCGAAACATCGTTTTACCCCGCGTCCTTCGGACGCATCGACCGTTGTTCCATCTCATTGAACCCTGACGGGTGCTTCCCGTCCGGGGATGCACTCCGTCACCTTTGGAGTGCATCATGATGCTTTACCCTGCTGGCCCGGACTGGGCCCACACGTTTGAAACCGCACTAGGCGCGTCCGTACTGGCCTCTCGCCTTGCGGACGCGCACGGCTTCACCCGCAGCACCCTGTTCCAGCCGTTCGGCGCAGGACGCGGCACGGTGATCGCCAAGCGCGACCATCTGTTGGTCCTCGCGGTGCACGCCGCGAACGGCCAGCACTGGTACGAAGTGACACCGTCGCTAGAGATGCAGAACCTGCTTTGGTCGTTCTCGCATGGCTATGCCAACCAGTGGAGTACGCTGGAACTCAGGGCGCTCTGTGGCTGCACCGCTTGGCCGGAGGTGATCGCGCTGGCCCGCCAGCAGTTCGCCGCCGCCGTGCGCTCCCTGGAGCGTGCGTTGTCGGGCCTGCCCGAGCGGGATGCCGCCGCGGTGGCCCCAGACATGCCGTTCTACGACGGCGATGTGATGGAGCTGCCTGCCGATTACCTGACTTCCATGACCGGTGCGGAGGTGTCCGAATGCGCCCGCTGAAACTCACCTTGACCGGGTTCCACGGAGTCAGGGACGGCATGAAGCGCGACAGCGTGACGCTCGATTTCGCGAACCTGCCCACTGGGCTGATCGCGCTGGTCGGCCCTAACGGTGCCGGCAAGACCACGCTGATGGACAACCTGCACCCGTATCCGATCATGCCGAGCCACGCCTCGAAAATGTCCGCGGATGCGTTCTCCTACTGGGATCACCTCTGTGGCACCCGTGGCGAGAAGGATCTGGAATGGGAACATGCCGGCAAGCAATACCGGTCGGCGTTCGCGTTCCGCAATCCGGGCAAGAGCCGCAAGGCCGAGTACTACCTGTTCCAGAAGGGCGCCAACGGCGACTGGGTACCGCTGCAACTGGCCGACGGCACGCTGTCGGACGGCAAGGCGGATACCTACAACCGCTGCATCGAGGCGGTGCTAGGCTCGCCCGAAGCGTTCTTCACCAGCGTGTTTTCGGCGCAGAACCGGCGCCCGATCGCTAGCTACCAGGCCGGCGAGATCAAGAAGCTGCTTGCCGAGTTGCTGGGCATCGACCACCTGCGTGATCTGTCGGCCAAGGCCGGCGAGGTTACAAGGGGCTTGGCCGGCATCTGGACACCCTGCAGCGCGACCTGGTGGGCTTTTCCACCCAGCGTGAGCGGGCGGGGCAGTTGGCACGGGACATCGGTCTAACCGACGAGGCCTTGATCGGGGCCCGGCGTGACCGCGATGCGAAGACTGCCGATGGCGCGAAGCTCCTGCAGGAGCGGGCGACACTGGCAGCCAAGCAAAGTGCGAGCGCGGCCACCGAAGCGCGTCTGCGCGAACTCAGGCAACGGGAAACTGAGCTGGGAGCGCGCCGGCGGCAGTTGGATGCTGACCAGCGTGCTGCGACCACTCGCGCCGCCACGCGGCGCCGGGAGTTGGAGCAGCTGATCGCCAGCCGCAAGCTGGTGCTTGCCGAAGGTCCAGCCATCCTCGCGGCCGCCGAGCAGCGCGACGCCTTGCAAATGATCATCGGCCAGAAGCAGGGCGAGTTTGCGACGCTACAGCAGGCGGTCAGCCGCTTGGACGCACAGCAGGCGCAGCATGCCGCGCTGGCGACCGAGCAGCAGGGACTGGAAGCGCGCGGAAGGTCCGCCGCCCAGTTCGCCACCTCGTTGAAAGGCCAGGCCGATGTCATTGAGACGGTGCCATGCCGGGCCGATCCCATGCACAGCACCTGCCCGTTGCTCGCGCAGGCGCGTGACGCCAAGGGCAAGCTAGCCGAGCAGGTCATCCTCGTGAAGGATCTGCGGGCCAGCTACCAGGCGAAGCAGCAGGCGATGAAGCCGATGGCGGAGGCCTTCGGTGAGTTGCCTGCCCAACGCGCCGCCCTGGCGGCTTTGCAGACGGCACTGGCACGCGATCAGCAGGAGTTGCAACGGCTGACCGCCCTCGCGGCCAAGAGACCGATGTTGGATGTGGCGCAGGAAGGGTTGGCGCAGGCACAACGCGACGTGACCGGTCTGACTGACGAGGAAGCCACCAGCACGGCCCGGTATGACCGGGACGTTGCCGAAGCTGAGTCGCAGTTGTCGGTGGTGCAGCGCGAGTTGTCCGGGCTGGCAACTGAGGACGTCTCCGGCCTCATCGCCGCCCTGGATACCCGCCTGCGACAGAGCCGCGAGGCAGTGGTTGCGCTGGATGCCCGGATCGAGGCTTTGATTCGCCAGCAAACCGGCCTTGCGACCGAGCGCGAGCGCGTGGAGTTGGTACTGTCCGGCTTGCCTGTGGTTCAGGGCAAGGCGGATCGGCTCTCCGACGAGATCGCACAGTGGAAATTG
The DNA here is from genome assembly GCF_026627925.1 of Cupriavidus sp. D39. Lineage (NCBI taxonomy): Bacteria > Pseudomonadati > Pseudomonadota > Betaproteobacteria > Burkholderiales > Burkholderiaceae > Cupriavidus > Cupriavidus sp. D39. The sequence goes on along the minus strand of NZ_JAPNLE010000006.1, from coordinate 366,800 downwards.
GTCGCGAAGGCGCTCGGCAATGACGGCGTGATCGCGCTGTCCATCGACGACGCCGGTCCGGCGCTCACGCGGATCGTCAACGACCTGTTGCTCGCCTGCTACGGAGCGCGATTCACCATCGCGATTCAGACGCAGACGACGCTGGCCAATGGCGAGAAGCGTGAGGGCTTCGAGATCGAGGTAAATGACGCCGACCGGGATAGCGTGAAGAACTTCGCTTTGCTGTCTGGTGGGCAGAAGATCTGGATCAATGAGTGTTTGACCCGTGGTATTGCGCTCTACCGGGCGCAGGACTCGGGTCAGCCCTTCCAGACGCTGTTCACGGATGAGGCCGATGGCCCGCTTGACCCGGAGCGCAAACGCGCCTTCATGCAATTGAAGCGCGAAGTGCTCCGTCAGGGCGGCTATGAGCGGGAGTTCTTCATTTCCCACACGCCTGAGTCGGTTGATGAGGCCGATGCAGTGATTGACCTGGTGGCGCTCGCTGCCTAACGATTGTTTATATCCCGATGGGGCACGCCCACCGGGGCTGCCCTGTCCCCGTAAAGGGCATCCCATGAAACTCGTGAAATATCTCTTCCTGCTTTACCTCGTCCTGCGCGTGCTGGCCGCTTGTGACCATCACACGCGGCCGGTAAGCAAGGAGCCAATGCGGCGCCCCGTCGTCTATGCCATTGGCAGTCCCATCGTCTCGGCCGCACTCGGCTGACCCCGGCCCACGGGCCATTCTTAACCTGCAACGCAAAGACCCCGCCACCTTGGTGATGGGGTCTTTTTCTTTGTTGGAAGCCAAACTTCGGGATGGGTAGAGTAGGGTCAAGCTGCCAAGCCTGGCCGAGTTCGACCCGTCGCCGCCGTCGACGTCACGCGGCTGCGGTGGCAGTTTTCCAGGCTGCAGCTGTCATTCGGCCGGCCTTGCTGGCTGGCGCGCGGTCGGCCGGAGCGGCGCTCAGAAGATGAATGAGCTTTCATCAAGGCGTTCCAGCACTATGGTGAGCTTACGCAGTCGATGACCAATACCCTAAAGCAAACGGTTGAGTTCTTTTACGCGTATTATGCAGCGATGCGGATGGAACTGACGGGCGGATGGTGAGGGTAGAATATCGAGGTATCGGGGAAGGCTATGCGACTTTACTATTTGACTGCAGAGCAGTGGGCGAAGAAAGTCATTCAAGAACGCCGCGTGAAGATCTCGCGGTTTGATGATCTGAATGATCCATTCGAGCTGCTTTCGCATCATCTTCCAACTAGGGACCACCGCAGGGTCGCAAAGATTCTGCGCGAGCATTTGGCTAGTCAGCGCGGCGTGATTTGCTTTTCAACGAATTGGGCGAATCCTGTCATGTGGGCGCACTACGGTCACAAACACTACGGGATGTGTCTCGGATTCGATGTGCCCGATGAACTCGCGATGCAGATTAACTATGAACCGGAGCGCCTTAACTTCGACATCGATTTGTCAAAGTCAAACGGGGGCTTGAGCGCTGACTCCGTCAAGACCATGCTTCTGACGAAGTTCGAAGCGTGGCGTTACGAAAGTGAATACCGGGTGATGGCGGAGCTCAAGGAGCAGGACGCAGACGGCCACTATTACGTGGATTTCGGTGAAACATTGACGCTGCGCGAGGTTATCATCGGCGTTCGATGTGAAACGCCGCAAAAAGAGATTGCTTCATGGATCGGGGATATCGGCCACGATGTCGAAATCCGCAAGGCACGCCTCGCGTTCAAGCAGTTTAAGGTCGTCGAGCAGAGAATGCTGCCTGCGATTCTGGCGGGAAGCGTGCGTTGAATATAGTCTGCAACCCAGTCGTCTCGTCCCGGCTCTGAGCAGAATCTCAGGCCTCTTCTACGGCTGAGCTGCAGCGGAACCGGACGTTCGGAGCGTAGCAATCGGTGTCGGGTTGAGCGCGACGCAACATCACACGGAGCCTTGGATCGGGTAACCCGTCGCCTGCAGATTGGCCGGAACTTTCACACGTTCTAAGCTGGCCTGCCCGACCCGGGAATATGCGGTGCCTTTCGGGCTCTCTACCCATACTCTTTGCCTACTCTGCGGACCGCCCTTCTACGCTGATGAATTCGAATCAAGCTCTTGCCGATCGCCTTGCGATCTACCTTGCCGCCTATAAGCACTACGTGGAGATCAAGTCGAAGGCACGGCTGCTGGACGTCGCCATCTTCGGTGAGTCCTTTGCCAGGGATCTCGCGGAGATCGTCTTCGACTACAAGGACCTAGTCAACCTGAACCTCGAAACTAACTTTCCCGCCGTCGATCTTGGTTCGGCAGCCGCGGGCTGCGCGATTCAGGTCACGATCACGTCGAGCACGACCAAAATCGTCGAGACCCAGCGGAAGTTCTTTGAGCACCGCCTGGATTGTACTTACTCCCGGCTGAAGTTCATAATCCTCACAGACAAGCAGAAGACTTACGAAAGCCAGCAGATCATCCGGGCGCATGGTGCCTTCAGCTTCGATCCTGACCAGGACATCTACGACCTGGGGGACCTGTTCAAGATCCTAGTAGCTGCAGCCGATCCGGCCAAGTTCAATGCCTTCTACAGGAGGTTGGAGATCGAACTCGGATCGGCCATCCGGCCCTACCTACTGGGCGCCGATCAGCCTGGACAGCACCTGCGCGACCTCTTCGACGCGCACGATGTCAGGACCACCGAGGCGGTGCAGGCACTCAAGCCGTTTGGCATGACCCGCGCGATCTATGCGAACAACATGAGCATCGCCGAGGTGTGCAGCAGGGACCTAATCCAGTACGTCGCCGAACAGTTTTGGGTCAGCGGCGAGTGGATCGACGGCACCTACGCGCATATCTACAACGGCGGTCCGGGCGCGGAGAAGGGAACCGACTGGCGGCGCAGCCTGCGAGGCGCATATGAACTCGTCAAGCACGCCAGCTCGAACGGAGAGAGGCTGGGCCTGATCATCCCGGCCGGGCTCAGCCTGCGCGATATGGAAGCCTTCGAAGACGTCGTGGATCACAATGCGCGTGACTACGAGCACTTCTTCCTGATTGCCCGGAAGACGAATGACTTCTTCGTCGATAGCTTTCGCCTTGTCATCAGCGATCCGCTGAGATACCGGGGCTGCCGTGACGGCATCTTCCTGCTCTTCGTGGCGGCGGAGATCTACGAAATCGAAACGCGAGAGAAGACGTACATCAATGTGTATGAGGCGCCACGAGCGCAGTTACTGAGCTGCGACATGGGCGACAAGTTTCTCGTGGACCTCTATCGCTCCAGTCAGTTGATCCGCAACCATAAGGATTTTGTCTATAGCGAGGAGGGGGTACTGAAAGCAACCCAGGAGTTACCGAGCCGCCTCGCTCCCTTGCTGCAGGCGAATCTGACCGAGTTCGTCGACCGGCATTCATCCTCCCTCCCGGCTGCCATAGTGTTCCCTTGAGCCGGCGTGTCGGGGCGCATTGCCGGTCAGTCGTAGACGCGCTCGAGCTCGGCGCGCGTTGTTTACGGCTGCCGCCGCCCACCTGCAGTAAAGCTGTTGTGGTCGCGCGAAGACCAGTCCCTCAGCAGCGCACTCAAGCGAGCAACACCCTCGTTCATCATCACTGTGGCCCAGCCGTTCGAACCAAGTGACGATCTTAGCCGTCTGCTCCTGGCCGGTCACGGTCGGATGCTCGTCGCGGGGCTGCGCCTGTCTCTGACCGACCCGTTGCCGTCGTTCGCCCCAGCACGGCTCCGGCGTCAGCTTCCGACCCATCTGAGACATCCGACCCGCCAGGTTCGGGCGGCCGGTATGACGCGAGTTTCGGTCATTCCAAAAGCAAAAGAGATGGAATGAACACCGCCCATCTACGGACCGAATCCGTCCGACGTTGCTTGGTTGGATTCGCTACTACGGTCGATTCTATCGGTCTGCGCTGGGGCAGGTGCCGCTTGCGCTTGATGCCACATTGGTCCACTGGGCGCAGCGGAAATACAAGCATCTCCGCGGCCGTAAGGTTCGTGCAGCGGCTTGGCTGAGGGACGTCAAGTCTCGGCAGCCAGGCTTATTTGCGCATTGGGCCATGGAGACCACGGTTGGACGATAGGAGCCGGATGAATCGAGAGGTTCACGTCCGCTTCTGTGAGGGCGTGAGGGTGCGATTCCCTTGCGCTACTCGACTTACCGGGTAACTGCCCCAAGCATTTATGCAGGTTTCCGGCCGACGCCCGCAAGAAATCCCCACAAAATCAGCCGGCGTGGGTCAGCCCGCGCTTTCCAGACAGAGCGTGTCGTTTCCAACGACATCATGTCTGACGAGGCCAGATCGGAGCGCCCCAATGCTAGGCAATCGGGTGCTGATGCATGAAGGTCAGCACTGCGTCAGCCGCGTGGCGCAGCTTCCGTTCGTCCGCAACTCGATGCATCATCTGCCGGATCGCGGGAGGCGACAATTCGGGCACCATTCGGGCGAGATACGCAGCTGACATCGATGTGCCGTGCGCGAGTATCGCTGCGTAGACCAGTAGAAGTTCGCTACGGGAATGAGGCTCTCTTCCCAGGATGAGCCAACTAAAGTGCGTGACGCTGTCGATCTCGAGCAGGATCTCAGGCAACTGACTGCCTGGGTGCCGCTAAAACAGTGCGCCTCGCAATGTCTCCACAATCGCGGGCGTAGCGCTTGCCACCAAGGGGTCGATGTGGATCGCATGGTCAATCTTGAGCTTCCAACACAGACGGCGTCCCGGAGCCTGGCGAGGCTTTCGTCCAGATGCGCGATCACAGGCTTCAGAAATGCCTGAGCATCCTATGGTACGCGCTGATACTGGAGAGAAGTTAGGTGGCGTGGGCCACCCCGCGTACCTTTTCCATTTCAGCGTCGAGTTCAGCGAATGTCTCGAATATGACAGTCTGCCAAGAAGAGTGACGGCTAAATCAAGGTGACAACAAACTTACACTTGGCGCGCGCGCAGGCCATCCCGCCCCATTTTAGGCGACGCACCCGCTCCTAGTCCCCACCCTGACGCCGCGGGCAAGCAGTTCCAGATGCATGCGCGGCTGACCATATTCTTCTTGACATCGACATGGATGGCGAGCTTAGAGAAAAGACAAATCAAGTCACCCATGTTGCGGTCGACGTGCGACCTAGTAAAAAGTCCTCATTCGCTTCGGCTACTTCACGAATGTAGTCCCACAGCGCCTTAACCCGGGCAACCTCTCTTCTCTCTGGCGGCGCAACTAGCCAGAACGTTCTGGTGATGTCGACCTGCTCGGAGAGAATCGGCACCACTCCCTCAATCACGCTGCCCAGAAAGCACGGCAGCACGGCAATGCCTAAGCCGGCTTTCACTGCCTGGGCTTGTGCAATGACGCTTGTGCTTCGGAGGAATGGCTTGCTGGACGGCAACCACTTTTGCAATGAGAACTGCTGCGACGAGAAGATCAGATCGTCAACGTAATCAATCCAGCGATGGCTGACAAGGTCTTCTAACTCCCGGATAGGTGGATGCTTCGCCAAATATCCTGGCGTGGCATATGGCAGCAAGCGATAGTCGGAAAGCTTGCAGGTGACAAAGCTGTTTGCACTGGGGCGGTCAATCGCTACGGAGGCGTCAGCTTCGCGCTTGGAGAGGTTCAACGAACGTGGCATCGGCAGGATGTCGACCGTAATGGCGGGATGTCTGCCGCAGAACTGACCAACGTGCGGGGCAAGAAAGAATGTCCCGAAGGCCTCCGTTGCTCCCAACCGAATTTCGCCTGTCAAGGCAACGCTGTCACTGAACACGCTTGTCTCGACTGCGGACAAGGTGCTTTCCAGCTTTTCGACATGCTCCAGGAGCCGATGGCCGGCGCTCGTCAGGCTCAGCCCCTGAGAGCTGCGCTCGAACAGTTTTGATCCCGTTTCACGCTCGAGACGCTGAATACGCCGCGATATCGTCGACTGGCTGATCTTTAGCGTGTGAGACGCTTCCAGCGCCGACTGAGAGCGAGCGGCCGCTAAGAAGATTCTGAGGTTATCCCAGTCAAAGTGATTCATGGTGCCCGTCGCTATGCAATTTTGGATATCGGTGTTCCGGTTTAGCTTATACCAAATGCAGATCCGGTGAAATAAGATCTCCTCACTGAAGGCCCGAGTGTTTTTCGAGCCTGACTGTCAGCGCATAGAAACTTTGGAGACGACGCAAGCTATGTCCAACCTGATCGAGCACTTCATCGCCGGCACGGCCTATTCCGAACCTGGCACCCGCACCGGCGCGGTACACAACCCATCAAGCGGCGAAGAGATCGCGCGCTGCGCTTACGGCTCCTTCGCGACCGTGGACCATGCCGTGACGATCGCCACTGAGGCCGGGCGTCGCTGGGGACGCGCTTCCCATGCTGCGCGCCAGGCGGTGATCTTCAAACTACGGGAACTGATGATTGCCAACCTGGATGCCCTTGCAGAGGTGATCGGCCGTGAGCACGGCAAGACCATTGCAGACGCCAAGGGCGAGCTCGGTCGCGCCATTGAAGGCATTGAGTTCGCTTGCAACGCCCCGCATGTGGCCAAGGGCGAATATGCGAACAACGTTGGCGGCGATATCGAGGTCTTCTCCATGCGCCGGCCAATTGGCGTGGTTGGTTGTATTACGCCTTTCAATTTCCCGATCATGGTGCCCGCGGTAATGATGACGATGGCGGTCGCAGTCGGAAACGCCATCGTATGGAAGCCTTCCGAGAAAGTACCCAGCGCGGCTCTGGAATTTGCCCGGCTGTGGAAAGAGGCTGGCCTGCCGGACGGCGTGTTCAACGTTGTGCAGGGTGACAAGGAAGTCGTTGACGCGGTCCTCGAGCATCGGGGAATCGCCGGGGTGAGCTTTGTGGGCTCGACTGCCGTGGGCGAATACGTGTACCAGAAGGGCACCTCGCACAACAAGCGTGTCGCGGCCTTCACGGGCGGAAAAAACCACATGGTTGTGTTGCCGGACGCCGATCTGGAGGCGGCGGCCAGCGCCTTCGTGTCTGCCGGCTTCGGGTCATCGAGCCAGCGGTGCATGGCCGTCTCGCTTCTCCTTCCCGTAGGGCACGAAACGGCTGAACGCCTGCGCGAACTGATCGTACCGAAGATCCAAGCACTGAAGGTTGGCCCCTACGACGACGCCAGCGCGGACTTTGGTGCGGTTGTTTCCAAAGAATCCAAGGCATCCGTCGAACGGGCAATTTCGCGCTGTATCGAAGAAGGCGGCGACTTGGTGCTCGACGGGCGAAATATCGAAATTCCGCGCCACGCTAATGGCTTTTACCTGGGGCCGACATTGTTCGACCGGGTCACAACGGACATGCAACTCTATAAAGACGAGGTGTTTGGGCCGGTGCGAGGAATCATGCGGCCGGCGACCTTCGAAGAGGCGATTGACATCACGAACCTGCACGAGTACGGCAATGGCTCGGTAATCTTCACCCGCGACGGAAAGTCGGCACATCGCTTCATGATGGAAGTTGAGTCCGGGATGATCGGCGTGAACGTCCCCGTGCCGCTGCCGTCCGCCTACTTCAATTTCGGCGGATTGCGCCGGTCCAAGTTTGGCGAAGGCCACCTCTATGGCCCCGACGCAGCTCGCTTCTACACCAAGATCAAGACGGTCTCGCAACGCTGGCCCGAGCCCGACGAACGCGCCCTTCCTGTCTCCCTCGCCTTCAATCCCAGCGCCTGAAGCCCAGCACAGCGGCTGCCTGGCCGTTCCAGGCAGTAGCCATAGGCATGTACAACAAGGAATAGCGACGAATCATGAAAGCCATTGTGATTGTGAACCGGACAGGGCAAGGACGTCCGACCCTCGAGTATCAAACCGTTGACGATCCAGTACCCCAGGCCGACGAACTCCTGGTTTCGGTCCGCGCGGCCGGTATCAATCGTATCGACCTGCATCGCTCCACTGCGCATGGCGGACCCGCTGCCGGCAAGCCTATGATTGCCGGGTTGGAAATGTCCGGTGAGGTCATTGCCGTGGGGGCCGGCGTCAGCGAGTTCAAGATCGGCGACAAGGTGATGGGTATGACGACGGGAGCGTATGCCGAACTCGCCACGATCGATCACCGCTTCGCCTTGCGCGTCCCGCCTACGTTCTCTTACGACCAGGCTACGGCGGTTGCCACGGTGTATCCGACTGCGCATAACGCCCTTGTCACGAATGGTCAATTTTCCTCGGGTAAGAGTGTCCTGATTCAGGGCGTGGCTTCGGCGGTAGGGATTGCCACGCTACAGATTGCGAAGGCCATGGGCGCATCGCGCATCATGGGGACGGGACTCCCTAACGCCAATGCACATCGGCTTGCGGAGCTTGGCCTGACTCGTTTCCTGATCAGCGGGCAAGACGATATCGCGACGGAAGTACTCAAGGAGACCGATGGGCGAGGCGTCGATGTGGTCGTCGATATGGTCGGCGGTCCTGCCATCCCGGACAACCTCGAGTGCGTTGGGCTCGGGGGGCGAATTGTGAACGTTGGTTGGGTGGGCGGTACTAAGGGCGAGATTGATCTGGACATACTTGCCAGGAAGCGCATTACCCTCGTCGGCGTTTCCTTCAGAACGCGAACTATCGAACAAAAGAAAGAGCTGTTCGAACACTTCAAGCGCGATGTCTATCCATTGTTCGTCTCCGGCGCATTAGTACCAATCATTGCCGCCCGATATCCCTTGTCTGCAGCACTGGCCGCGCAAGACGCCATGGCGGAGGACAAGCACTTCGGGAAGATCTTGCTTCATCCCTGACGGCCGAGTGCCGACAGAATACAACGATCAGGAGACGCTATGAAAATCGGATTCATCGGCCTTGGCCACATGGGACTTCCCATGGCTTCGAACCTGCTGCGAAGCGGGAACGCGGTACACGTGTATGACACGTCAGCGAAGGCCATTGGCCTCGCAGTAGAGCAGGGGCGATCCCGACCGCGTCAGTTGCCGAACTGGCGGCGGCCGTGGATGTCGTCATCACCATGTTGCCGACCCCCGCCATCGTACGCAGTGTGGTTGCAGGGCCCGATGGTGTGCTCGCGCATGCCAGGGATGACGCGCTGATTATCGAGTGCAGTACCAGCGACCCGCAAACGGCGCGTGATCTGGAATCGATGGCCCAGGCTTCTGGCAAAGCGATGATCGATGCGCCCGTTTCCGGCGGTGTGCCAGGCGCCGAAGCCGGAACGCTGACGTTCATGGTTGGCGGCACGGAAGCCGCTTCTCTTGCCGCCCGCCCCATCCTTTCAGCCATGGGCAAGAACATTGTCAACTGTGGCGCCGCGGGCAGCGGGCAAGCCGCCAAGATCTGCAACAACCTCCTGCTCGGGGTATCCATGGTTGCCGTGTCCGAGTCAATGTGCCTCGGTGTGAGCCTCGGATTGTCCCCAGACGTGCTGGCCGCAATTATCAATACTTCGTCAGGCCATTGCTGGGTATCGGAAGCTTACAACCCATACCCAGGTGTGGTGCCAAGTGCGCCCGCGTCAAACGGCTACTCCGGAGGCTTTGCCTGCGATCTCATGATAAAGGACCTATCGCTTGCCCTGGATGCCGCGGGCGGTGCGAGGCAACCGCTGCCCATGACAGCGTTGTCCAGGCAGCTCTTTCAGTTGCTGAGCCTCAGGGGTGAAGGATCCAGGGACATCTCCGCAATCGTGCAGATGTTCAGGGAATAAAAAGACAACAACGACAAGGAGACATGATGAACCGCTACACAAAGCTTGGAGCCGCGGCGATCAGCGTCGCGCTCAGTGTCAATACGGCGCACTCACAGCAGTCAAAGGTGTCGGACGACGTCGTCAAGATCGGTGTTCTGACAGATCTGTCGGGGACCTATTCTGAATTCTCCGGACCAGGGGCAGTGACCGCCATCAAGATGGCGGTAGAAGACTTCGGTGGCAAGGTTCTGGGCAAGCCGATCGAGGTCGTCGTTGCTGACCACCTGAACAAGCCCGATGCTGCGTCAACGAAAGCGCGCGAGTGGTTCGATACGCAGAAGGTAGACGTGGTAGCCGATCTGACCAACTCCGCTGTAGCCATCGCGGTAAGCAAGCTGGCATACGAGAAGAATCGCATTGCCATTGTGACTGCCGCGATGACCGAGAAGGTAACCAACGAGGAATGTACACCGAACACGGTGCACTACGTCGCGGATACCTACGCGTTTGCCAACGGCACCGCCAAGGCGATGCTTGAGCAAGGCGGCGACACCTGGTTCATCCTCGCAGCCGACTATGCCTTTGGCACCCTGATGCTTGACCGACTTTCCGGGACCGTGAAGGGCGGAGGTGGCAAAGTCGTCGGCGCGGCAAAGCATCCGCTCGGCGCGTCAGACTTCTCTTCTTTCGTACTGCAAGCCCAGGCGTCGAAAGCCAAGGTCATAGGTCTAGCCAACGCAGGCGTTGACACTGTCAACGCCATGAAATCCGCTCAGGAGTTTGGCGTTACCCGGAGTGGAAAACAAAGCCTCGTCGGGCTGGCAACCACCATCACTGACGTCCATGGGATGGGATTGAATATTGCGCAGGGACTGCTGCTGACAACGCCATTCTATTGGGACATGAATGACGAGACCAGGAAGTGGTCGAAGCGCTATTTTGGCAAGATGAACAAGATGCCGAATATGGTGCACGCTGGCGATTATTCCTCGATCATGCATTACCTTGAGGCAGTACAGGCCGCCGGCACGGATAACGCAAAGGAAGTGATGGCGAAGATGCGCGAGCTTCCCATCAACGATTTCTTCGCGAAGAACGGGAAGATTCGTGAAGACGGGCGAATGGTGCATGACATGTACCTGATGCAGGTGAAGAGTCCGACGGAGTCGAAGTACCCGTGGGACTACTACAAGCTGAAGAAGACGCTACCAGCCAGTACCGTGACCATTCCCGCTGAACAGAGCAAGTGCCCGTTGCTCAAGAAGGGAGTCCCTTCAGCCTGAGCGCCCGTTCTCAAGAGTGATACAAGCGTCGTCCCGATTGTGTCCGGTGTTAAAACCGATCGCGACCGGTTCGGGCTTCAGGCCTGCAGCGTTTTAGATTCCGGCGCTGAAATCACTCACCCCTGGCTCCCCATGCGTGGGTCAGGCAAGGGAACCGGGGCCGCGCCCGGCATGCCGCTGCACAGTGAATGGAGCGGCCTACACCCATGATTTAGGAGGTGACGAAGATGGACGTCATCCTGGAGACACGCGGCCTGACGAAGCAGTTCAAAGGCTTCACTGCCGTATCCGGTGTCAATTTAAAGGTTCAACGTGGCCATATCCATGCGTTGATTGGACCAAATGGCGCAGGCAAGACCACCTGCTTTAACTTGCTGACGCAGTTCCTGGTTCCGAGTAGTGGGGCGATTATTTACAACGGTCGCGACATCACCGCAGCAAAACCCTCCCAGTTGGCGAAGAATGGAATTATTCGCTCGTTTCAGATGTCCGCTGTATTCCCGCATCTAACGGTGCTGGAGAATGTGCGGATTGGCCTCCAGCGTTCGCTTGGCACCTCATTCCACTTCTGGAAGAGCGATCGCACACTACATCGCCTGAATGGGCGAGCGATGGCATTGCTGGAGGAAGTTAACCTCGCCGCGTATGCAGACACCACCACGGTCGACCTGCCATATGGCCGGAAGCGGGCGCTCGAGATTGCCACTACCTTGGGCATGGAACCGGAACTCATGCTGCTTGACGAGCCGACCCAGGGAATGGGGCATGAAGATGTCTCCAAGGTTACCGAGTTGATCAAACGCGTCTCCGTCGGCCGAACCATCTTGATGGTTGAGCACAACATGAATGTGGTCTCCGGCATCTGCGATCGCATCTCCGTATTGCAGCGTGGAGCGCTACTGGCCGAAGGAACGTACGCGGAGGTATCCGCGATCCCGCAGGTCATGGAAGCTTATATGGGTACTAGCAGCGGATCCCTGGCGGGATCGCATTGAACATTTGGGCGACCTTGCTCGCCCGGGAGACGTTCGAATGGAGAAGGCGCTTGAGGTCGTAGACCTACATGCCTGGTATGGCGAGTCCCACATTCTGCATGGGCTCAATTTCTCAGTGAACGAGGGAGAGGTTGTTACGCTGCTTGGCCGAAATGGTGCCGGTCGAACCACGACCCTGCGGGCAATCATGGGGATCACAAGTAGCCGGAAGGGATCCATCAAAGTTAATGGAACTGAGTCGGTGCACATGGCAACCCACAGGATTGCCCACCTCGGTATCGGCTATTGCCCCGAGGAGAGAGGAATTTTTTCCGCGCTGACGACGCAAGAGAATCTGATGCTGCCGCCGACATTGTCGAGATCGGTCCGCGGCATGTCGATTGACGAGATCTACGACATGTTTCCGAACCTGGCGGAGCGAAGGAATAGCCCAGGCACGAGGTTGTCGGGCGGAGAGCAGCAAATGCTTGCTGTAGCGAGAATTCTCCGCACCGGCGCAAGGATTCTGCTGCTTGACGAGATATCGGAGGGCCTTGCGCCTGTGATCGTCCAGGCTCTGGCTAGGATGATTGTCATGCTGAAGGAGAAGGGATACACCATCGTCATGGTCGAGCAGAACTTCATTTTTTCGGCGCCGCTGGCGGATCGCTTTTACGTTGTCCAGCATGGGGAAACGATCGAGCAGTTCACATCGAGCGAACTTCATGAAAAAACCCCGTTGCTGGGTGAGCTGCTGGGGGTATGACTGAGATGAGCGAGATATTTGGAGTTTCAGTGTCGGCACTGATGAGCCAGCTCTTGATTGGCCTTGTCAATGGCTCCTTCTACGCGATGCTTTCGCTCGGGTTGGCTGTGATTTTCGGGCTGCTCAACGTCATCAACTTCGCGCATGGCGCGCTCTACATGGTCGGAGCATTCCTTGCCTGGATGGGGATGAGCTACCTTGGCATTAACTATTGGGTGATGTTATTGGTTTCGCCCCTCATTGTGGGAGTTTTGGGCTTTGTCATCGAGCGCACGATGCTGCGTTGGCTATATAAGGTCGATCATGTTTACGGGCTCCTGCTGACCCTGGGCATCACCCTGGTGGTAGAGGGAGTGTTCAGGGCTGCCTACGGCGTCTCAGGGCAGCCCTATGCAGTGCCGGATGCGCTCGCGGGGGCCCTCGATCTAGGCTTCATGCGTTTGCCCACGTATCGGGTATGGGTAGTTGCAGCCTCGCTTCTCATTTGCATGGGCACTTGGTACGTGATCGAACGCACGAAGCTCGGTGCCTATCTTAGGGCGGGAACGGAGAACCCGAAGCTGGTCGAGGCATTCGGTGTCAATGTGCCGTTCATGGTCACGCTGACTTATGTGTTTGGCGTGGCGCTTGCAGCGTTTGCTGGAGTTCTCGCCGCCCCGGTGATTCAAGTGTCTCCCCTGATGGGATCGAACCTGGTCATCACGGTCTTCGCGGTGGTGGTGATTGGTGGTATGGGATCGATCATCGGTTCGATACTGACAGGTCTTGGACTTGGCGTCATTGAGGGAATGACACGCGTGTTTTACCCGGAGCTGTCCGCGACCGTGGTCTTCATCCTCATGGCGATCGTGCTGCTGGTACGGCCCTCCGGCCTGTTTGGTAAAGAACATTGAGGGAGTAGTCGATGAAAAGGACAGTTCTCTGTTTCATTGCGCTGTGCGGCGCCGTTGTCTTGCCTTCAGTGATCTACCCGGTGTTGCTGATGAAGGTCATGTGCTTCGCACTATTCGCCTGCGCCTTCAATCTGTTGATGGGTTTTACCGGGCTTCTTTCGTTCGGGCATGCTGCACTGTTCGGCGCGGCGGGCTACTTGGCAGGATATGCTTCAACGAAACTTGGCATGCCGTTTGAAGGAGCGATTTTTCTCGGCGTGCTGGCATCTGCGGTGCTCGGGTTTCTTATGGCCCTCCTGGCGATTCGCAGCAAGGGCATCTACTTCACCATGATTACGCTTGCGCTGGCGCAAATGGTCTACTTCATCTTTCTTCAGGTTCCCTTCACGGGTGGCGAGGACGGTATGCAAGGAATTCCACGAGGCAAACTTCTGGGACTGATCGACCTTACTAACGATTCGGTCATGTATTGCGTCGTTCTGGTCATCTTCGCAGCCGGCTTTGCCCTCATTGCGCGCATCGTTCATTCGCCGTTCGGTCAGATCTTGCGGGCGGTGAAGGAGAACGAGCCTCGTGCCATCTCGCTTGGATACGATGCGGATCGCTACAAGGTGCTCGCCATCGTTCTGTCCGCTGCATTGACGGGACTTGCCGGCGCGACAAAGGCATTCGTGCTGGGTTTCGAGACCCTGGTCGATGCTCACTGGCAAATGTCGGGGCTGGTGGTTTTGATGACGCTGGTAGGTGGAGTTGGCACGCTCACCGGTCCGATTGTCGGTGCTATCGTTATCCTCATCCTCGAGAACAAGCTCGGCGAAATTGGAGCGTTGCTCGCGAACCTGACACATATTGAGTGGCTTCGAGGGCTAGGCGAGTCGGTAACGATCGTGACTGGGTTGACATTCATCGTCTGCGTGCTCGCTTTCCGCAAGGGAATCGTAGGCGAGATCAATGCGCTCGCATCCAGAAGGCGTCCGGCCGGCAACGCATCGGCGGCTCCTAACGGGGTCAGTGCCGTACAGGAAACGCCCTGAGCGGCCTGGGAATATCCGGGACATTCGGCTACATGTTGATGAACCGAATGCCGTGGCCAGATTTAGTTCAGACAACGCCTTCTGGCGATCGCCGATGTGTGCAATATTGTTTAGGTGACTCCGGCGAGTTGCTCAATGGCTAGCACAAGGAGGAGAAATCGATGCGCGTATTTCAAGTAGAGAACGGCTGGTCTATGGAGCATGTTCAAATGACCACGCGCCCACTGCCGACTCCCGCACCGGGACAGGTGCGGCTGAAGATGTGCGCCGCAGCGTTGAACTATCGCGACCTCATTATCCCGAAGCGCGGATATGGCAAGCGAATGCAGGGACTGCCCTTGATTCTGCTCAGCGACGGCGTTGGGGTCGTGGACGCCATTGGCGATGGCGTTTCGCGAGTGGGGCTGGGTGATCGCGCCTGTCCGGTCTTCTACCAGACCTGGATAGCCGGCGAACCAAGCAACGAAAGCATGCTTTCAAGCCTGGGTTGCGAACAGGATGGAACCATGAGTGACTACATGGTCGTGCCCGCCGAAGGCGTTTGTCATGTCCCTTCACACCTGAGTAACTTTGAGGCGGCCACATTGCCCACGGCGGCTAGTCACTGCGTGGCGTGCTTTGGTAAAAGAAGGGCGACTGAAGGGGGAGACAAGGTCCTGTTGCAGGGCACGGGAGGCGTTTCTCTCTTCGCCTTGCAGTTCGCCAAGTCGCTGGGTGCGCATGTGATCATCACTTCGTCGAGTGACAAGAAGCTGGCGCGGGCACGAGAGCTCGGTGCGGATGAGACCATCAACTACACCACGGATCCGCAATGGGGACGGTCCGTCAAAGCGATGACGGACGGAGCTGGGGTTGACCACGTCATCGAAGTCGGAGGAGCGGGGACGCTCGAGCAGTCGCTGCGTGCAGTTCGCACGGGGGCACCATCAGCATGATCGGCGTGCTCTCCGGTTCAGAACCCAAGATTCCCCTCGGCCAGGTTGTAACGCGCCATGTTCGGCTACAAGGCATTACCGTCGGAAGCCGGGCGGACTTCGAATCCATGGCGGCACATATTGCCAGAAAACGACTGCGTCCGGTCGTCGACAGAGTATTTCCGTTCGAAGCATTGCGAGACGCCATGGATTACCTGGCTACTGGCCAACATTTCGGGAAGATCTGCATCAGTCATGCCGGCCAGATGGCGAATAACTGATGCTCCGAATAGCGACGCAGCTAACTATCGTAGATCGCGGACAGTGCTCTCAATCTGTGTGATTGGCAGCCAGTTCCGTGATCGCTTCCCGGCTGCCCGCTAACGCACGCAAGCGATACTTCTGAATCTTCCCGGTTCCCGTCTTGGGTAACGCCCCATACACGACCCTTGTCGGGCATTTGTAGTGGGCCAGACGGCTGCGGCAGAACGCAATGATCTCAGCTTCCGTCGGCGTTGCCACACCGTTCTTGAGTTCGATGAACGCGCACGGCGACTCGCCCCATTTGGGATGCGGTTGTGCCACGACAGCGGCAATCAGCACGGCGGGATGCTGGTGGAGGACGTCTTCGACCTCGACCGAAGAAATATTCTCTCCGCCTGAAATAATCACGTCCTTCGACCGATCGGTAATCTGGACGTACCCGTCCGGATGCACGACCGCGAGATCACCCGTGTGGAACCACCCACCTGCGAACGCCGCCTCGGTGGCCTCGGGGTTCTTCAGGTAGCCTTTCATCACGATGTTGCCGCGCAGGAGCAATTCGCCCTGTGTCGTGCCATCCCAGGGAACCGATTCCATCGTCTCCGGGTCGGCCACACGGAGCCCTTCGAGGCCAGCGGCGCGGTTGCCCTGGCGGGCCATCAGGCGGGCCTTCTCATCCCCGGATTTTTCATTCCATGCGGGATTCGCGTACGAACTCACCGGTGTTCCTGACGCTTCGGTGATGCCATATACATGCTCGACGTCAAAGCCTTGCTCGATCACTGCCTTGAGTACGCTTGCAGGCGGCGGAGACCCAGCGGTGCGGATGCGCACAACGTGCGAGAAGGGACGGCGCTCCTCCTGCGTCGCGGTGGCAAGTGACGCAAGCACGATCGGTGCGGCGCAGAAATGGTCGACACCATATGCCTCGATGGCACGGAAGATGTTGGCCGCGGTTACCTTGCGCAGGCAAACGTGGGTCCCGGCGGCCGCCGTGATGGCCCATGAAAAACACCAGCCGTTCGCATGGAACAGGGGAGCGTCCACAGGTACTTCGGCGCGCGCGGCATTCCCCAGTCTGTCAGCTGCAACATGCTCATAAGATATGCGCCGCGATGACTGGGCACCACGCCCTTGGGGTCGGAGGTCGTGCCGGACGTATAGTTCAGCGCGATCGCGTCCCACTCGTCCTCGGGCCAGACTCCGGGGAAGTCGGTGTCGCCTTCGCGCAGGAATTGCTCATACTCCATTGCGCCGATCGGTTCACCTGCCGGCGCCAGCGCGTCGGCAATGTCGATCACCAGCGGTGCATTCGGCAGGCCTTGCAAGGCCTCGGCAGCCAGTGCGGAGAATTCGCGGTCCACGAACAACACCTTGCATTCCCCGTGCTTGATGATGAACCGAAGACCGTCGGCATCCAGGCGGCAGTTGATCGCATTCAGCACGGCACCGCTGAGCGGAATGCCGTGATGGGCTTCAACCATTGCGGGCGTATTGGGCGCCAGGATCGACACCGTGTCGCCGCGGCCGATGCCGCGCTTGACGAGCGCGCTGGCGAGTTGCCTGCAACGCTCCCTTGTCACCTTCCAGGATTGACGAACGGGGCCATGGATGATGGCGGCGCGGTCCGGATACTGCTCGGCACACCGGTCAATAAAGTGGAGGGGCGTGAGCGGCACGTGATTCGCGGACTTGCGCGCCAGTCCGACCTGGTAGATGTTCGTGTCCATGCGTTGTCTCCTGCAGGTTCTCGAGGCTGGCGCGAGTGCTCCACCAGCGATTGATCTTAAGGGGCTGACGATACCGCTCATGGCGAGCAAACAATGTCTTGCACAGGACAATGCCGTGCTCAAAGTATCCGCAGCCATCTGACGCGATTGTCGGCTACGTGACAGTGAGGAATCTGGGCCGGCACTACGCTCCTTCCCACACGCTCGTGTGAGCTAGTGAGAAGGGGATGCGAAAGTGGAAGCAAACAGATTAGCGTCGCCGCCTGGCGAGTTGGCAACGATTCGTCAGGCCGTGGAATGGGCCATCGTCACCCGCCGCAGCGTGCGGGCCTTCCTGCAGAAGACGGTCCCGATCGAAACGATTGAAGCGATCCTCGACGTGGCTCGCTACGCCGCAACAGGCGTCAATATTCAACCGTGGAGGGTCCACGTGGTTGCCGGAGAGGCAAAGGAACGCCTTTGCGAAGCGATCCAGCGCGTCGATGACGATCCTGCGCTTTCCACCAGCCATTCCGATGAATGGGACTACTACCCGGAGAAGTGGGTCTCGCCGTATGTGGACCGTCGCCGTGCATTGGGATGGCAGCTCTACGGGCTGCTTGGCATCGAAAAAGGCAACAAGTCGCGGATGCAGCAGCAGCACGGCCGCAATTACCTGTTCTTCGATGCGCCGGTCGGATTGCTCTTCACCGTGGAGCGAGTGATGAGCGAGGGCAGCCTGCTTGACTACGGGATGTTCCTTCAAAACATCATGGTGGTCGCCCGTGCACACGGGTTAAGCACCTGCCCGCAGGCAGCGTTCATGAAGTACCACACGATCATCGAACAACAGCTTTCGCTGCCGCCAACCGAGAAGTTCCTGGTGGGAATGAGCCTTGGCTACGCAGACGAGAGCCGCGTGGAAAACACGCTCGTGTCCGAGCGTGGCCCGGCGTCTAGCTTCACCACCTTCCGCGGCCTGGAACACGCATGAGCGAAATTTTCACAACAATGACTTGATCCATCACGAATGGAGGAGACGATGAAAAAAGATATCGATGTGCAAAAGGTTGCAGAGACCGCCCGGTTCTCCGGGTTTCACGGCATCATCTTGTTTTGGTGTGTGCTGATTCTCGTGCTCGATGGCTATGACTTGGCGGTCGTCGGCGCCGCACTTCCTTCGATCATGAAGGAAATGGGCGTGGACGGCACCAAGGCTGGATTCATGGCGAGTTCGGCTCTGTTCGGCATGATGCTGGGCGCTATCTACCTGGGGACGCTTGCCGACAAGATTGGTCGCAAGCTGTCGATTTGCATCTGCGTGGGGCTGTTCAGCGTGTTCACTGCCGCTGCTGGCCTGACCAGCGATCCGGTCAGTTTCAGCGCGATGCGCTTTCTCGCCGGGTTGGGGATCGGCGGTGTCCTGCCGGTAGTCACTGCCCAGATGGGAGAGTTCGCCCCCGGCAAGATGCGGGCGAGATTGGTGACGATCGTATTTGCCGGTTATTCCATCGGCGGCATTCTGGTCGCCCTGACCGGCAAGCAGCTCATCGGCGCCTACGGATGGCAGGCCGTGTTCTTGGTAGCGGGCCTACCGGTGCTCTTCATTCCGTTCATCCTGTGGACGATGCCGGAATCGATGGCTTTCCTCGCCAAGAAGAATCGGCAGGAGGCACTCCGGCGTGTTGTACAGAAGATCGCGCCGGAGCTACGCATCGCCGATGACGATCGTCTTGTTGTACCGCAGGAAGCGATGGCGTCCAATGCTCCTGTCAAGGCATTGTTCGCCAATGGCCGTGCGCTGAGCACTGTCATGCTGTGGACGGCGTTCTTCACCGGGCTTTTCATGGTCTATTCGCTCAGCTCGTGGCTGACTAAGCTGATGGCGATGTCTGGCTACAGCCTCGGATCGGCGCTGAACTTTGTGCTGGTGTTCAACATCGGCGCAGCATGCGGGGCGATTGGCGGTGGGTGGCTGGGCGACAAGTTCAACATCAAGCATGTGCTGGTGGCCTTCTACGCGACCGGTGCGGTGTCGCTCACCCTCATGGGATACACGAAGGCTACTGAGCTGCTCTTCGTTCTTGTCTTCGTCGTCGGCGCATCGACGCTCGGTACGCAGTTGCTCGCGTACGCCTACGCTGGCGAGTTTTACCCCGGCTCCATTCGATCGACAGGCGTCGGCTTCGCCTCGGGAATTGGCCGTCTTGGCGCCATCGTGGCACCGGTGCTGATTGGGATGCTGGTCGCTATGAAGCTGCCGCTTGAGCAGAACTTTCTTGCGATCGGTATTGCCGGTGTGATTGGAACGCTTGCCGTCATGCTGGTCGACCACCGCCGCAGTGCCTCCGTACAGAAGACGCAAGACAATTCGCTCTCCTCGCTGGATGCGCAGGTGTCCACTCATCACTAAACCACTCTTACCAATATGCGAATTCAGGACAATGTTTTTGTAGTGACGGGCGGCGGCTCCGGGCTGGGCGCCGCCACGGTACACGCCCTTGCCGAAAATGGCGCGAAAGTCGTGATCGCGGACCGCGATGCGGATGCCGGTGAAGCTGTCGCCAAAGCATCAGGCGGTGCGTTCGTGCGGACCGATGTCACGGATGAAGATAGTGTGCAAGGCATGTACGCCTTCGCAGCGCGATTGGGCGCACTGCGTGGAGTCATCAACTGCGCTGGCGTGGCACCCGCCGAGAAGATCATTGGCAAGAGCAGAGTGCATGCCATGGCTTCCTTCAGCCGGACGATGCAGGTCAACGTCGGTGGCACCTTCAACGTGCTGCGCCTTGGGGCGGAGATCATGGCCGCGCAGGAGGCAATGGCGGATGGCGAGCGGGGCGTCATCGTCAACACGGCTTCCATCGCCGCCTTCGATGGCCAGGTTGGGCAGACCGCCTACGCCGCTTCGAAAGGCGCCATCGTCGCCATGACGTTGCCGCTGGCGCGCGAGTTGGCGCGCTTCGGCATCCGCGTCATGACTATCGCGCCGGGAATCATGGCGACGCCAATGCTGCTGGGTATGCCGGCAGAAGTGCAAAAGGCGCTTGGGGAGGCCGTGCCCTTTCCCCAGCGTATGGGTCGGCCAACGGAATTCGCAGACCTTGTGAAACACATCATCGGCAGTCCATATCTGAACGGTGAAGTGATTCGTCTCGATGGCGCAATCCGCATGGCGGCAAAATAAGGAGAATGAATGTGATGACGAAAACAAACGATTCAGTGGTGATCGTTTCCGCGGCCCGCACACCGATCGGTGGATTCCAGGGAGATCTGGCATCGTTGACAGCGCCGGAGTTGGGTGGCGCGGCCATCGAGGCCGCCGTGCAACGGGCGGAGATCGATCCCGCGTCAGTCCAGGAACTGCTGATGGGGTGTGTCCTTCCTGCCGGACTCGGGCAAGCCCCGGCGCGGCAGGCGTCCATCAACGCAGGCCTGCCGCTTGGTGTGCCATGTACGACCATCAGCAAGGTCTGCGGTTCGGGCATGAAGTCGGTGATGCTTGCCCATGACCTGCTTCTTGCGGGATCGAATGAGCTGATGGTGGCAGGCGGCATGGAGTCGATGTCGAATGCGCCGTATTTGTTGCCGAAAGCGCGCGCGGGATACCGGCTTGGCCACGGCAAGCTCATCGACCACATGTTCCTCGATGGCATCGAGGACCACTATGGCGAAGATACGCGTGGCCGGTTGATGGGAACGTTTGCGGAAGATTGCGCCGACGCGTATCGATTCGGCCGGGATGCACAGGACGGGTGGGCGGTTCTCTCGACGCTGCGTGCGCAGGCGGCCATTCAGGCGGGGCACTTTGCCTGGGAGACCGTGCCGCTAACTGTCGCTGGCCGCAAGAGCAGTGTGACGGTCCGGGAAGACGAGCAGCCGCGCAAGGCTGACCTGAGCCGCATTCCTGCGCTGAAGCCCGCTTTCAGAAGGGACGGCACGGTGACGGCGGCAACCTCTAGTTCTATTTCGGACGGCGCCGCGGCGCTGGTGCTTACCCGCGAGTCCGTCGCCGAGCGCATGGGCTTACGCCCCTCGCGAGAATTGTTGGTCATTCAAGCCATGCCCAGGAGCCCGCCAAGTTCGCGACGGCGCCGATTGGTGCCATTCGTAAGCTCCTGGATCGCACCGGATGGGCGGCCTCCGATGTCGATCTGTGGGAAATCAATGAGGCGTTCGCGGTGGTTGCGATGGCGGCTGTTCAGGATCTCAGGCTGGATCGGGACCAGGTGAACGTCCACGGCGGTGCCTGCGCACTGGGGCATCCAATCGGCGCCTCAGGTGCGCGAATTCTCGTCACGCTGCTGGGTGCGCTTCGAAGAATTGGTGGTAAGCGAGGTATCGCAAGCCTCTGTATCGGGGGCGGTGAGGCTACCGCTGTGGCTGTCGAGCTGGTCTGATGCCATCCATGGCAACGTGGCGCGCCGCCAATTTCCAGTGCGCGTCGCGGCAGCCCCTGCGGCGTCCTTCAGTCACCGATGTGGGCGAACTGCCGCAGCCCTTCGAGATCGAGGATCTGTATGGCGCCATACTCCATCGCAAGCATGCCGGCTTCGGCCAGTTCGCGCAGCGCCCGATTGGTGTTCTGCCTCGACAGTCCCGAGAGACGACCGACCTCCTCCTGAGACAAGCTCAGTGTCCGGCCGGTGGACGGGTAGAGTTGCTGGTGAAACAGCTCGGCCAGGCAGAATGCGACGCGAGCTGCTGCTTCATGCAGGCGCAGGTTGTGGACCAGGCCAACGTAGTAGCCGCACCGGGCATTGAGCTGGTCGATGACATAGCGGCTGAAGGCGGGATTGCGTTCAAGGAGCCAAAGGAAAGTCGCGCGGGGCACAAAGGCCACGCGGCTCTCCTTGATCGCAACGACCGAATATGGGCGCGGCTCGCTCTTCAGGACCGCGCCCTCACCAAACCACGATCCTGCCGGAACGCCGGCGAACGTGATGGCCCGCCCGCAAGCCGAGGCGGTGTCGACCTTGACCATGCCTTCGATGACGGCCAGCCAGTGATCGGCCGGATTCCCACGATGACAAGCGACGCCACCCGCGGGATATTGGCGCTCGTAGATGTCGGCCTGCACTCTGGCTTGTTCCTCGGCCGCCAAGCCAGCAAACCATATCGAGCTTTCGACGAAGGATTCGAGTGAGGCGGAGCGGGGCGATTGCGTGCGCAAGAAAAATTCGGGCGCAATGGATCGTTCCCCGTGCGGGTTACACAGCATTTGCATGACAGCTCCTTTCTTGCGTGGGCGACGCGTGCCGACAGCCAAGTGCTGCTACGGTTACAATCACGGCAGCGACGCGGGCGAATCGGCCGGCACCGCGTTCTTCCGCCACTCACGCAGGACGAACCGCTGGATCTTGCCGCTGGGTGTCTTCGGCAACCCGAAGACGAAATGGACCTGTCGCGGATACGCATGGGCGGCGTAGCGGTTCTTGACCCACTGTTGGATTTCCGCTGCCATCTCGGGCCCTGGCGTGGCGGAGGATCGCAGCACGACGTAGGCTTCGATGACCTCACCTCGTATCTTGTCGGGCATCGCAATGACCGCACATTCGGCAACAGCGGGATGGGCGGAGATGACCGATTCCACCTCAAAGGGGCCGATGCGATA
Source organism: Cupriavidus sp. D39 (assembly GCF_026627925.1). Taxonomy (NCBI): domain Bacteria; kingdom Pseudomonadati; phylum Pseudomonadota; class Betaproteobacteria; order Burkholderiales; family Burkholderiaceae; genus Cupriavidus; species Cupriavidus sp. D39. The sequence goes on along the minus strand of NZ_JAPNLE010000006.1, from coordinate 343,737 downwards.
GCCCGCCATAATGATGACGTCGTCCTCGCGTGAGGAAAAAAGAAGGCGCCGGCGTCGTCCATCCGACCCAGGTCACCAGAGAGATAGTACTTGCGGCCGGCGGCAAACTTCTCGGCGCTCTTCTCTGGTTCGCCTTCGTAACCGGAAAACCAAGAAAACGGGCTTTCGCCGATCTCGAATGCCACGCGGCCGACTTCACCGGCCGGCACTTCCACATCTTCTGCACGGTCCAGGACAACAGCCTTCCATCCGGGCATGGCAATGCCCATTGAGCCTGGTTGTATCCGCCTGGCGAGGCGGGGATCGTGATGATTGTTAATCAGCATTCCGGCTTCGGTCTGCCCATAGTGGTCATGGACCTTGACGCTCAGTGCGGCCTGGGCCCATTCGTTCACGTCAGGTGTCAGGGGTTCCCCAGCGCTGGAAGCGCACCGCAACTTCAGGCCGCGCGGCGCGGGCACATCGGAGCACATGAGCGAACGGTAGACAGTCGGTGCGGCGGCGAAGCTGGTGACACGGTATTCGTCGAGTACGCGATACGTCGCCGCCGCATCGAAACCGCCTTTGAGCATCAGGCTGTGGACGCCTGTACTGAGGGAGCCGATCACGCCAAAGTAGAGGCCATAAGCCCAGCCCGGATCCGCAGCGCACCAGTAGACGTCGTCGTCGCGCAGCCCGATTCCGAATTCAACATAGGCGCGGAAGGCCGCTATTGCACGTATTGGTACCACCACCCCTTTGGGCTTGCCGGTGGTGCCGGAGGTGTAGATGTGAATGAATGGAGCGTCGCCGCCAAGTGCGGTCGGTACGATTGCTGGACCGTCATATGCCATCACGTCATTGAAGTTTTGTGTGCAAAGACTATCCGGCAATGCTTGGCTTTCGCCAATGATCACGACGTGACTCACGTCCGTTGTCGGCAGGTCGGTGTCCGTCGTCGTGAGTTTGGACGCCTGCGCGCCGTCGCAGATCACCACCTTTGCGGCGCTTCCCGCGAGCCGAAGCGCAATGGCGGGTGGCGCGAATGCGGTGAATAGCGGTACGTGCACCGCGCCAAGGCGCCAGATGGCCATCAACGAGATCAGGTATTCCGTACTCTTGCCCGCCAGCGTGGCCACCCGGACCCCGGGGCCGACCCCCAAGGAAGCCAGCCCTGCAGCGAATGATGCCGAGCGCCGCTTCAGGTCGCCGTAGGTCAGGCGCTCTGATCGTCCCTGGGCGTCGACGATATCGTATGCAACACGCGTCGCTTCATACCGATCGCACAACAACCACGCAAGGCAGGCGCTGCGCTCGGAGTATTGGCCCATCAACTCTGCCACACGGCGCTCCAGGTCCGGGCGGAAGGACTGCGTGTCCATGCGTGTCTCCTTGCACTCAGCGCGGTCATGCTGCCGCTCTTAAGTGAAATCGTGATTTCACTTAAGGCTACGGCGCGTCCCGTCATCTGTCAAGGACGAGCTAGGCAGGGCAATTACTAGATAAGGGCATTCTTCCCGCAGAATTGCGGCGCAAGAGACACAAACCGTATGCGGCGATATTTTGCTGTAAGTGGAACAGCAGTTCATTTTGTGCGAAAGGAGTGTCGCGCTGCTTGCATGAGCCGCGAACGATGCACGCTTAAGGCGGGAAACTCAGCGGGCGACCAGATACACCGCGAAGGCAGAAAGTGATAATGGTTGCCGCCTGAGGGATCAACGGCGCGGTATCAGGTCGGGTTTCGGAGCTCAGCGGCGCGACGAGCCCTTCGAACAGGCAGCCGACGATGCAGTCCGCCGAGGCCGCAGCATCCTGGGCTGGAAACTCGCCGTCGGCAACGCCCTGCTCGATGATCGTCTTGAATACCCTGGACAACGCACGGTGATAGGTCAGCCTTGCGGCCTCCACGTCGGGCTCGACCGGCTCAGCAACCAGTGCGTGCGCGAGCCGGCGACCTCGCAAGGCACGACTGGCGAAGGTCCAGGCGGCTGCACCGAGCCGCTCGCATGCAGTCCCGTCGCCCATGGCGATGCCTGCGACCACATCCACTTCCCGTTGCGCCGTGGTCTTGACGACTTCGACCATGAGCTCGGTCTTGGAGGGAAAGTAGCGGTAAAGCGTGCCAATGGCGATGCCCGCGGCATCAGCGATAGCCGTCATTTGTGCCTCGCGAAATCCCGACCGTGAAACCAGGTCCCGCGCAGCTTTGAGAATAAGCGGATGCTTGTCAGCGCCGCGGCGCCGGATGCGAACACGCTGGGGATTCAGAAGATCTTCCATGCCAGGCTACTCGTCGCTCTGCTCGCGCCAGGAAAGTGCGAAGCCATCGATAACGCTGAGCCAATTATGCCACCGGATCCGGGCAAGCCGCCTTCGCCGGCTCGCGCCAGGGCCGTGATCAGAATCCTTGGGCCGAACCGGTGTCAGCAGTAGCTGAAATTCCACGGCGCGAGCAGGGGACGTTAGCGTTCGGCAATGTCACGTGCGAGACATTCTCGGGTGTAGCGAGCCGCTAGATTCGGAAGTCTATGGCGACAGTCAGCCGGACCAAGGCTGGTATGCAGAAGGAGCGACGATGGTGCGCAAAGGGCCGTTCCGCTTCTGACCACCCGGCTGCACCATAAAAGCCATATTCAAGGAGACACCATGACCTTCCCTCGTAACACATTCGCTGGCTTTCTAAGATCGCACAAGAGCCTGCAGGCCATTAACCCCAGGACGCTCACTCGTTCAAGCCTGGTCCTGACTGCAACTGCTGTGCTGCTCGCTTCCTGTGGTGGTGGTGACTCACCGCCGAAGACTGCTGAGGCAGCCTGCAACGAGCTATTGAATCAGGAGTCTGAAGGGGCCAAGATTACACGCGCAACGTTCGCGCCCGCCAGCGGTAATGTGCCAGAGTCTTGCCTTGTTCGCGGCGAGATGCCCAAGGAGCTCGCATTCGAAGTGAGAATGCCGACGACCTGGAACAATCGTGTTCTCTTCATGGGCGGGGGCGGTTTCGACGGTGCGATATATCAGAGCGCGTATAGCCCGGGCGTTGCCGAAAGCGGCTACGCCACTATCGCAACAAATCACGGACACGATGGAGAGAAACACCCAGAGGGTTCATTCGCGCTTGACGCCCAGTTGTTGCAAGACTACGCAGATGGCGCGGTACCGAAAGTGCTTGCATCCGCCAAGGCAGTTCTACGTAAGCGCTATGGTGATGCCATCAGCAAATCCAAGTTCGTTTATGAGGGATGCTCCGGTGGTGGTCGGCAAGCCCTGATTCAGGCGCAACGCCATCCCGACCTTTTCGATGGCATCATCGCGAGGGCGCCTGCGAACGCATACACAGGCCAATTCCTGTGGTATCAAAAGATCCTCAAGCAACTAGCCAAGCCTGGGGCTGGTCTCAGCGTCGGAAAGGTGCAGACAATCGCCAGGTTCACGCAGGAAAAATGCGACGAGCTGGATGGCCTGAAGGACAACATCATCAGCAGGCCCGCGTCATGCAACGTCGACCTGACGGCGCTGCGGTGCACCGGTATGGAATCGGATTCCTGTCTGACTGACGCGCAGTTGGAATCTGCGAAAGCCTTGTACGAACCCACAAGCGTTGCAGGTGGGCGCTACACTTGGGCTGCATTCCCGCATGTTGGCGGCGAAACGGCAGATGACTCTTCATGGCAGGCCGTGGGGGCACGACCTACCAGATCCTGGGTGGCGACTACATGAGGTACTTTGTTGCCCAGGATCCTTCGGTCGACCCGCTTAATGTGGACCCGCAACAGTACACGACTCGACTTGACTATCTGGCCAGCCTGATCGATGCGGTCAATCCGGATCTCAGCAAGTTCAGCGCCCGCGGTGGCAAACTGGTTTTGTTTCACGGCACTACGGATTGGCTGATCACCCTGAATAACACGACGGAGTACTACAATAAGGTCGTTGCTTCGGCGGGAGGGCAGGCTGCTGCGGATCAGTTTGTCGAATACTATGTGCTTCCCGGAAACGATCATTGTGCCGCCACGCCAAATGGTGGGAATGGGCCCGACATGGTTGATCTCGTAACCCCGATGTTTGAGTGGATTGAAAAAGGCGCAAAGCCGTCGAGCCGAAAGATCGTCGCTACCCGCAGCGTAGAGCCTGGAACGGGCATGCAACGCCCTCTTTGCAAGTATCCCCAGTATCCCAAGTACAACGGAACTGGTGATCCTAATGCAGAGACCAGCTTCACTTGCGTATCTGGAGAATAGCGTTTGGTTCAGGGCCGTCGGCCGGTGCTGGCGGCCAACTCACCACACACAAGCATAATAGATAAGGCTAGGAGACGGCGGAATTGCTATCCGACGTCGGTGGGAACAGGCTTCGTTCTGCCTCCATCAGCGACCGCCGTTGAAGATCGCTGGCTATTACAGGATCAGGAATGCCAGCGGCACCAAGGTCCGTTATCTGGGGCGCACAAGACTCTGGAATGTCCGCTTGATGCCGTTGGCCAACGTCGGAAGATGGCCGGGAAGAGCCGTCCGCCGCCGTGTCGGCCAACGGCGCTTCATCGGCCGTTTCGGTCATCGACGATCTGGAGCCGACTGACCTAAACTGGCCGGGAACGGGACACCATTCTTAGGTCAGCGCAATTCGAAGCAATCGACCGTTGCGCCAGATTCCTGATTGACCGTCAGGTTACTCGTTTCCCCATCACCAGCGTATAGCCGTCTGCAGCGGACTTGCCTCCGATGGCTAGGCCAATATTGCCGCCCGCGCCAGGCCGAGTGTCGACGACGAACTGCCACTTAGTCAGTTCGGTAATCTTGGTTGCCAGGAGACGTGTGGCGGTGTCCGTGCCGCCACCAGGGGGACTCGGCGAAATTAGGTGGATCGGCTTGTCCGGAAAGCTCTGCGCACTCACGAGGGACGTGGCCCCGAGAAGTGCGACAAGCGATGTGAGTCGGATGACGTTGAGGACGTTCTGGCGTAATGGTGTACGCCTGGAGCAGGGCAGGGGCGCCATTATCCAATCATTCGGCTGCATGATGGCTCCAAATAGTCTTGTGGAAGTTTTTGGGCCTTTGGGTTCATCGAGTAAGGCGCTCGATTTCGCGCAGCTCTGCGGCGAACACGGGTTCGTATTTTTCTCCCGCAGCGCCAACCGAGAGGTCAGTCAGCTTGTTCTTCTCAAGATACTCCGTGTACATCTGGCTAGCGCGCGCTTGCAGCAGAGCTTTCTGCAGTTCTTGGTATGCCTTCGGATTCCTTTCAGCGAACTCGGCTGACACAACATATACCCCATACCGTTGAAGGAAAGTCGGGGAAGGCATGGCTATGCCGTAGGCCGTCAGAAGATTCTTGAGCGTGTCGGCCTCTGGCCAACGCGGGCTCTTGCGGTCACCGCCGATGAACAGAGCAGTGGTCTTGGAGCGCAGGTTGAAGCGATTGAAATCGTCGCCAAGGTTTGCGGTGACATCACCGGCCAGCAGTGCATTGATAGCTTCGGAACCACCCTTGTAGTTGACAATCGTGACGTCAACCTTGAGTTGCTTCACGAGCCAGTGCGCATAGGTCTCTTGGGCAGTGTTGCCTGCTACTGAAATCGACACTTGGCCGGGCTTGACCTTCGCTTCGGCGACGAACTTGGCAAAGGTGTTCAGTTTGGAATCGTTCCGAACAAGAAAGACGCGAGGTTCATGTAGGTCCACTAGAATCGTGCGGAACTCATTGCCCTTGAAGTTTCCTGTCCCCTTCGCGATCACGAGACTCAGGTCCGGTTGATTGATGGCCAGAATCGCGGAGCCATCCTTACCTTCCCGCAGGAGTGCGCTGGCGGCAATTTGGCCACCCGCGCCAGGCCGATTCTGAACGACAACGTTTCGGCCGAGGACTGACTGGAGGGGCGCGGAGATTAGGCGTGCGAATGCATCGGTGCTTCCACCCGGCGGATACCCGACGATAATTTGGAGCGGCTTCTCGCCTTGCGCTGACGCGACGCGAGGCAACACTGTCGCAAGTGCTGCTGCGCCAATCGCCGCAGTGAACCGCCGGCGGCCTTTCGATGCTAGACTCATTGCTTGCTCTCCGGTTACTTATGACAAGGATTAGCCCAAAAGGCGGTCGTCGTAGGGGGTCGTGTTGAGTTGCTCATAGCCGTTGGCAGTGACGACCACGACGTCCTCAAGGTGAGCCCCGCCGACTTCCGGCTGGTCCGGGAGGACGATGCGCGGCTCAAGGCACATGACCATGTTTTCTTCCACAACGAAGTCGACACGCCGGTCAACGAGCGGCTCGCCATGAAGGCCATAGCCCAGTTGGTGCCCCGTGTTCCCCGTGTAGACGTAGTCTCCCCAACCCGAATCAGCGATGACTTCGCGTGCGCGCGCATCAATCTCCTTACCGGTTACCCCCGGACGGATCATCTTCTTCGCTTCCTGAAGGGCGAGGTGGGTGGCGCGGTAGACTTCCCGCTGCTTCGCTGTGGGTTCACCACCGCAGATGACGGTGCGGCCGAGGTCGGCGGTGTAACCCTTTACGACAGCGCCCAGGTCGAAAATCACCATTTCACCGGCCTGGATTATTTTTTCGGTCGCGATGCGCTCGAACATCGACGCGTTCGAACCTGAGGCTACCAGCGGAATGAAGGGCTCAAATTCGGAGCCGGCCCGACGCATCGCATAAACAGCTTCTGCCGCTACGGAATGCTCGCTTACTCCCGGCTTGATTGCCTTGATGGCAGCCAAAGCACCGAGGTCAGCGACCTTCAGCGAGTTGCGAATCAGGTCAACTTCAATCGGGTCCTTCACTGCGGTGAGTTGTAGCCACATGGAAGAGACGTCACCAATCTCCAGATTCGGACAGGTTTCGCCGAGCCCCTTGTAGACCATGTGCGGCATGATGTCGGTGGCGACGCGGCCGTTCGCGACACCGTAGTCGGACAGCATCTTGGCAATGGTCTCGTGCCACTTCGATACGTGCGGGAGTCGACGAGCATCTTCAATGTCCGACTTGAAACGGATACGCAAGTCATCGCTTCCCGAGATGTAGCCGACAACCGGCGGTTTTCCCTTGACAACCAGTGCGACGTACTCGGGCTCTAGGAATGGGCGGAAGCCCTTCACGTAGAAGTCAGATACCCAACGGACTGCTTCGGCCTTGAAGAACAGGAAGGCGTCGAAACCCGAGGCTTCCAGAGCTTTCTGCAGCTTCTTTTGTTTGATGGCATGGAGAACGTCGCCGGCATAGAAGCTGGGTGACTGCTTCTCGAAGTGGATTTCCTTGTTCATTTTCGGGAACTCGCTTGGTGAAAGGTTGAAAAACTGTTTGTCAGGGCTTGCTGTAGCGGAGCGCGGCGACCATCGGCGATGGCCTGGAAAGCTTGCACGGCTGCAGTGATGGAGGACCCGTCGATATGTCGGTGAGTAACGCAGCGCAGCAGGGTGGGGCCCCACGGCCGAACCAGCACGTTTCGGGTTCGCAGTTGGGTCTCCCAGTCCTTCGCACCCATGCCGGTGTTGGAAACATCTACCTGCACAATGTTGGTTTGAGGTTGTCGGATTCGAAGACCTTGAATGCCTTCCAGTCCGCCAGCCAGATCCTTCGCATGTTCGTGATCCGAGCTCAGGCGCTGGACCATGGTGTCGAGGGCCTCAAGGCCCATGGCAGCGGCGATACCGACCTGACGCTGTGCACCGCCGATCAGTTTGCGAAGCCAGCGCGCCTCGCTGATGGTTTTTTCAGGGCCAACCAGTACAGCGCCCATTGGGGCGCTGAGGCCTTTTGAAAGACAAACTGATATCGTATCGGCTTGAGCGCCGATGACCCGGGCAGGCACTTGCAACGCGATGGCGGCATTGAAGAGGCGAGCGCCGTCCAGATGAACATTGACTCCAGCCGCATTGCTCATTTCGTAGACCGTGCGCATATGCTCAAGTGAGGCCACTGACCCACCTTCGTTGTTGTGCGAAGTCTCGGCGCATACGAGGCGAGTTTTGAGATTGCCCTTTGTCGACGCAAAGGCTGCTGCCAACGCATCAGGGTCCAACGCTCCACTCTGGTCCGGAATGGCCTGGTAGAAGGCGCCGGTCACGGTGGCGGCTCCACGCTCCGCCGTGTAAATGTGCGAGGCGGCCCCAGCCAACACCATCTCCTGCCGTTGCACTTGCGCAAGAATGGCCAGAAGGTTTGCCATGGTCGCGCTAGGGACGTACAGACCTGCTTCTTTACCCAGAATAATTGCGGTGGACTGTTCGAGCGCTTGGGCGGTCGGGTCACCATCGAGACCATCGTCGCCGAGCGGCGCAGACAGAACGCGCTCATACATCGAGGTCGTCGGCAATGTCACAGTGTCGCTACGCAAGTCGACGTGGATCGAAGGTTGATGTTGGGTCATGCTTACTTAGCTCAAGGAGTCGGTTCTAGGCCTGTCTTCCAACGCTTTCCGGCCTGGGATTGAGCTAAGTTTAGGATCCTGTGACTTTGAAGAGAAGTGATAAACTCAGATTTCAACTTTGAGTTTTGCTTATGAATCTCAGTGCGTTTCATACACTCCGCGCGATACTGGTGCATGGCAACTTCACCGCTGCGGGTGCGGCCGTTGGCTGTACACCCAGCGCGGTGAGCCTACAGATCAAGCAGCTTGAGCAGTATCTGGGGCAGCCGCTTTTCGACCGGAGCACCCGTATAGTTCGCCCCACGCCCTTTGCGATCGAGGTTGCGGCGGCGGCTGCAGAATTCAGTGACCGCATCGAGTCGATGCGTTCTCGTCCCTCTCTAAAGGTGGAAGGCAAGATGCGGCTAGGGGTTATTACTAGCATGCAGAGCGATATGCTTCCTGGTGCACTTCGGGCCTTGCGTGAAAAACACCCTGCGCTCGACGTTCGCATCCCACCGCTTAATGACACAGACGAGCTTCTGGTCGAGCTGCGCGCTGGTCGGATAGACGCGGCGTTGTTGGTGAGACCTGAGAATGGGGGCTCCACGCGAATGACGTGGCATGACATATGGCGCCAGCCATATGTCATGCTCGCACCGCCTCGGGTTTCAGGCATCGAACCGAAAGCGCTTTTGAACAAATTCGGCTGGATCGGCTATGACACAAGCCTTTCGGGCGGGCGAGTGGCCGCTAGACACGTACGCGAACTCGCACCCGGCATTTCTCCGACACTAGAGCTAAGGTCAATGGATGCAATTGTGTCGATGGTCTCGCTCGGCATGGGGGTTACTGTGGTGCCACAGCCGCGACGACCGCTGATCGATGCATACCTGGTTACGGAAATCAGTTTGGGACGCAGTGCGCCATTTCGACGCATATCGCTCGTTTGGAGGCGGTCGGAAGACGATGACAGAAGAATACAAGCAGTCGCCGAGGTGTTTGCCGTGGGCACATAAGCATGTCTTTCCTGTGCTCCTTTGAGCCGCGCGGCGTTACTAATAGGATCGCCGTTGTCTGACACGATGGATCGGCCTTATTGAGCTTCAGACGCCGAGGTATGGCGTGTCTCGGTGAGTGCCGATCAAATATTGTTGTGACGCCCCGATGACAGTGCAATGCTGGGCAGCCTGACTACATCAAGGGGCATTCGCACGGGAAGCTCTGGGGCTAAACTCTCAGAGGCCGGATGGCTGTAATCGCCTTGACTGCGGGTATTCAACTTCCCGGAGGTGGCTAACCGCTACTGGCCGGCAAGCGACCGCTCGCCGGCTATGGCGGTATCACACTTCAGTTTGCTCTGCCATTTCGAGCGCGTCGTCTACCTCAATGCCAAGGTATCGGACTGTACTTTCAGAGAGCAGCAGCGCAGTTCTTGAAGGCCGAAGTAGAATCGACTTCAGCCATTCGCCCGCCTAGACGCGGATGACCGTAACTGGCCGATCTCGGCCGTCCGCCTGCCTTGACATCCACCCTGCTGATCCGTCGTTCGGGGCCCGCGGAAAGGGCCTATTCTCTTGTCAGCCAGGCTCGAAAAATGGAGCCTCGCGGGCTCCATTCGTTCAGCAGGTCGGTACGCCTTACAGGGCGGCTGCGTCCTTCAGCTTCTTCATTGGGCGAACCTTGACCTTGACTGTGGCCGGCTTGGCGGCGAACCATTGATCCTCGCCGGTGAACGGGTTCTTGCCGAAACGCTTCTTCGTGGCAGGAACCTGGGTGGCCACGACCTTGAGCAGGCCAGGGAGCGTGAACTCGCCCGCGCCCTTCTTGTGCACCGCGCTCAGGACCGTGTTTTCCAGATGGGCCAGCACGGTCTTGACGGTCTTGGCGTCCAGTTCGGTCTGGGCGACCAGGTGGGCCAGCAAGCTCGCCTTGGTGAAGGTTTCCTTCAGCGGCTTCGCCATCGGTGCAGCCGCAGCGGCCTTCTTAGCCGGTGCTACTGCCTTCTTGGCCGGCGCTGCCTTTTTGGCGGCAGGCTTGGCCGGGGTCTTTACGACAGCTTTCGCTTTGGTTGCCATGGATTTCTTTGTCTGGTTACTCGTTGATATTTCGCCGTAGAGGCGTTCGCGAGAATAGCAAACTCTATGCGGTTTGTGGGACTTGGGGACACCAACACTTACAACTGAGCGTCAATGGTGGCCCTGATCCGGTCGCAGGTGCGCGTGCTGGCCAGCCCAAGCAGCTTGCCGACTTCATCGCGGTTGCGCCCGGCAAGTAGCAGCCACCGGCAGTAGGTGTTGCGCAGCACCCGCGGGCTCATGTCTTGCGCTTCGAAGTCGATCGCGAGGAGCGCCGCTCGCACGATCTTGCCAAGGCTCATATCCGTGATCGGCTTGCCGCTGGCCTGGGGTGAGAACACGAGGTCGCCAACGACCGGAAGGGTCTGCCGGCGAACGCACCACTCGGTCAGGATCGGCACCGCGAACGCGGCGAGGTGGATCGTGCGGGTATCACGCGCGCCGTGGGCTGGCACGCGCAGGTAGGGCGGGGCAGCATCGGGCTGCAGGTCCTCCCTGCGGGCCGTGCGGCCTTCCAATGCCGTGACGCCGGTGCCGACGAAGAGCGCCACGATGGCGCGGTTGCGCAAGGCCGCCGGATCATCCCCAGCGTGCGGCTGCACCCAAGCCTGCAGGCGGGCGTCCGCGTCCTCTGGCAGGTAGATGGGATCCGGCTCGGCCTTCGGCCACTGACCGTCGCGGACCAATTGACCGGCTGGATTGCTCTTGCGCACGCCGATGGCAACCAAGTGGCGACATAACCGGTCCAGCAGTTTCAGATAGCGCATGCGCGTGGCGGTACTGTAGCCGCTCGCGTCGGGCAACTGCCAGAAGGTATCGATATGGTCTGGACCGAAGGTGGCCACAGTGGTGTCGGCGTCGAGCAGATGACGCCGAAAGTGCTCGAACATGGCCTGATGCTGGATGATCGAGCGGGCCGCGAAAGGGCGCCGGTCCGCGCCGGCCGCCTCGCGGCGCTGCCAATCGGCGTAGGCGAGGGTGGGATTGGTGAGCCAGAGGGTGTCGACGGGTGTCATGACGGCATTTATATACTGAATTCCGCTTTCCGCGCACCCCTACCGCCTCTTCGAGGCGGACATAGCTTTCAGGTTAGCGGGGTGGAACCAGGCGGACGGATGCTCGCCGCCGTGTGGCTCTGGAGAAAAGGTCGCCGCCATGCTCATGCGCGATGCGGATGGCGCTTGAGGCGGGCATAGCGCGGATAGCTGGCGTCGAGCATCTCTTCTATCGCCTGCTGGCGATCTCCGTCCTCAGGGTCGGGGGGCACTCCAGCAGGTTTGTGTCTGCACAGAAACGCATGATTTCCAACAGCAACTCTTCGCGCCGCGGCGGCGGGAAATGCAGGCGCCTGGCTTTGGTCCAGGAGCGGTAGCCGGCATGGGTGAGGGCAAGCAGGGCGTCGGGAGTGCCATCGAGGTTGGCAGCGAGGGCCTTGGCTTCCAACTGCAGGGTGATGGTGATAGTCATTGGTTCGGCTGGTGGAGGTTCTTCAGGGCAATCCAACGGGAAACGATGTGCGCGCGGTTTCCCGTCCGCTCCTCGACGTCGGCTTCGACTGTCAGGCCACTGGGTCCTTGGAAAATGCTCCGGACGGTTGCCCAACGGGGCGCAATTCCGGGCAGGTTTCGGTAGGCGTGGATGACGCGCTCGCCCACCGTGAACGGCCCAGCGTGGCGGAAGTAGGGCACCCCGTTGGGAAAGCGCCCGATCTCTTCGGTTAGTTGGCAGGACAAGCCGTCCAGGTACTGGCCGAGCTGGGAGCGCTGCATCCCGATGCCGCCGCCGGTTTCCACGATCGCCGGCGCGGTGCCAGCACCAACCTTACGCGCCAATCGCTCCACGGCTGCGCGCATCACGCGACGGTAGTGCATGCCACCGGCGAGAAAGACCGTGCCGACCTGGTCGGGCCACGCCGCGCCGGCCATCGCCGTCGCCAGGTCCGAGAGCATGGTCTCCGCGCGGTCCGTGGTCATACGGGCATCGTAGGGGTAATCTCCGCGTCCGGCTGGATAAAGCCATGCTGCGCGGAGAGGATGATGACCTGGGGCTGCGCGTCGGCTCGCACGTGGGCGCGAAACGTTTCATACATGACGCCGCGATACAGGTCCATGGCGGGGGCAGGGCGGTCGAGCTTCGTGGCGGAGCAGGCCATCAGCACCAACGGGCGAGCCGGTGATCGTGCGGCGGATGCGCGAGCGATTTCGTCAAAGAGGTTAAGCTGGGTGGGGTGGGCCTGCATCGGAAGCGCCTTGGTGATGAACATACATCCAATCTACCGGGGCAGGCATGAAGTCAAGGCCGGCTCGTCGCGGCCAGTCAAATGCCCCGTCCGGCGCGCTTGGCGTTGCGTGCACCTACAAGCGAGGCCTCGCTGCGCATGGCCAACTCGGGGATTGGCACGTGCATCTTGTGTCGTGCGGTCTCGCGTATCGCGCTTATGCCGACGGTTACGTGGCACAAGCAGTCCATCCCCAGTTGAACCGTATCGTAGTGAATCACCAGGCCGCCCCAGCGGCACTGAAGAAGCGCTCAAACTCCGTCGAGATCAAATCCTGCAGGACGGCGCCTGGGTCACCCACAGGCTCGTCCCCGTAGGCGAGGACGCTGAGAGCCAACGCGGGCGAGGCAGGCTGGCTAAAGGTTGGGGACCCGGCTGGCCAGGGAGACTCGACCACTCGGCGATGGCGACGTGGCGAGCAGTGGCAGGGAAGGGCAGCCGTGGCGTGGTAGGGCGGCGGCTGGCCTGAAGAGGTGGGGGCACTGGGGGCGTTGCGCTGCCTCCGTAATTGTCAGAACGTTGGACGTTCCCTCGTACCCGCCACCGCAGCGGCGATGCGCTCCTCTTCACGCGCTATCTCGAGTGTGTCGCGAAGGTTGAGGCGTAGCATCTCGATTCCGCCTACGTAACCGCCAAGGGCGCTTGTTGCACGTTCCTCTATCTCATCTGCCGACGTCAGTCCAGCTGCAACGAGTGCGCGAATGTCTTCGCGATCGTTATCAGCGAGTCGCGCGATTTTGCTGACAGCGAGATCCACGGGGAGAGCACGCGCACCTGTATCTGATCCAGGCCCAGGTCCACCGGTATAGAGTCTTCCTGGTAGTCCTCGTGCATTAGCGCAAACGTCGGATTGTAGTTGGTGTCCAGGTAGATGACCTGAGGCGTCCCATCTTCCAAGACCACGTCCACAAGCACGTCCTGAGGCAACAGCACCCGCCCAGCGAATTCGGCGTCAACGTCCGTCGTGACGCGGCTTGCCGTGTAGAGGTGCACCGCCATCCCACCAGCCAGGTAGACCGTCAGGGGTTGCCGAAGGGAAAGGCGCTGCTCAAGCTGTTTGAACAGCTCACGAAGGCCCTCGGCAAGTGCCGTGCGCGTGTAAAAGGAAACGTTGCCGGCCATTTCAGTGAGGCCGCAACTGCATAGTCAGCATGTCGCGCAGCCGAGGCAAGCCCGATACCCAGCCTTTCCGAACCACGTCAGCGCTGGACACCTTATCGGTCGGATACCGACGGAAGTATTGGTCGCTCGCATGCATCAAGCGAACGGATTCCACTGGCAAACGCGACTGCAGCACCATCGCGGCAAGACGAAAGACGTTGGCTTCTCGCTGATCGATGGCTACCGTGACGTCACCGCGCGACGCGGCCGCGCACCGGGCTAAGACGTTGCGCTCGTCGTCCCTGGCTGTCATGCTTTCGCTCCCAACTTACTGTTGCTGGCCAATTGCTAGCCGGTAGTCCAACTGTACCGTCCCCGGTGCCCCCAAGGCAATCTTGATTGGCTGCACGGAGCAATGCCTCGATACAAAGTGACCGTCACATCACATAATAAGGCTTATGTTAAATCGTTAACGTGTGAATTAACTGAGCCGTGGGCTATGATTTCAAGTAAGGCCGTCGAGTGCTGCTGGGGTCGGCTCGACTTAACCTGATATGGGGAGTCGACCCGATTGCGGTCGTCCGCAGCTCTCGGGCCGAGGAGCGCGTAGCAGCAAGTAGTCGACTGCCGTTCGCCGCTGCGCGATTGCAAGGCGGTAGTGCAACCGCATTTTGGCCGGACTAACATCCTCAATTGGCTTGGCCGCTTGGATCGGCCCCAATTTGTCGCGTTCCCCCAACGCTCGTTGTCAGCGAGCAGCTATGGTGCTTTCTAAACGAGAGTTTCAAGGCAAAATCGCAGTCCAATCCCCGATCCATGCCTGCCTTTATGTCTATTCGTCGTCTGGCGCAGATGCTCGCTACCATTTCGGTGCTATGTTCCGCCTTCGTCGGCACAGCGCGGGCGCAAGGGAACAATTGCGACTGCCAGGAAATCATTGGCGCCTGCTCAGCCTCTATCTCCGTTATTCCGACCGAGTCGACAATGGGTTCCTACGGCGCCGACCTGAACATCCAATCGACAACGCCAAATTGTGCAAAAGTGGACTATTACGTCGACGGCATGCCCTACTTCACAATTCTATCCCAAGGTAACCGTGGGTCTGATCGGGTATTTGGACCCAAGCCAATCACGCGCGCGAATGTATCTGACATTTCGTGCAAGGTCTGCCGCCCCGTCGGACGGCCTGCGCCTTCACGTGATAAAGATGCCGGCGCAGAAGTTCGAGACACAAATGAAGCTCCGGTGGATCTGACTGGGAGCTGGCGCTCGACCCAGACGTGCAGCTACGGATCTGGGGCCAGCACGATGACATTGAGCCAAAGTGACATGGATCGCGCCGCAATCTCCGGTAGGCTGTCCAACGCTACCATCGACTCGGGCACTATCCAAGGCAAGAGGATCACCATCGAGGCGAGCCATTGGCTAGGTAACAAAGTCCACATGGAGGGCACTGTGCTCAGTGCCACCCGAATGGCAGGGACTTACACGCAGTCGTCTCGCGCGGGCGTGTGCCAGTGGGATGCCATCAAGCAGTGATGCCCCTGGGATCCGTGAGCGGCAAACTTTCGATCGGCCGACTGGGAAACCGGCCGAGCCTATTGAGCAGCGGGGACTCTCAGCCCTGTCTCACAGCCCGCTCCTCGCGCGCTCGACCCGCGCATCAAGCTAAGTCTGCAGCCGGCGGTAGGCATTGAAATGCCGGATTTCCGTTGCCAAGCGTTTCGTAAATTCTGGCTGCGTTGAAGTGAGCATCGGCAAAGTTCGGTGCAAGAGTGATGCATCGCTCGTAACTTGAGAGCGCCCCCTTGTTCTGCCCATGTCCTCCAGGGCGACACCAAGATTGAAGTGGAGCAGCCATTACGGGCGATCACCGACTGGCTCCATTACGCCGTGGTGGCGCCTATGCGCCGATCATCAAATGGCTTCTATACGGCGATTCGTGACAACTTTCTTGAGCCGTATGCTTGCGCTATCGCATTTGTACTGCACCATGGTTCGGAACGTGCTCCACCCGCATCCAGCACCGATTTTGCGCGAGGGAGTCTGCGCGAGGGCGGAAGCGTTCACATTGCCCACGAAGATGGCGCGGCACCTTCGTACCAGCGCGGTTGAATACTTGTGCAGCAAATCCTTCCTGAGCTATGGGGCGGCGACCTGCTTCCCATCCGAGGTGGCGAAGAGTTCCTTGAGACCGAGGTCGATACCGACCTCGGTCCGGCCCGTCGGCGGACCTCGCCTCACGGCACTTGAACGGTGACGTTGAGATACCAGCGTCCACGGGCATCTTCACTGAAGTTTTACCGCCCGCGGCTCGTACCGAGACAGGCCGTAACTGTGCCACAGGGGCTCCAGCGGTCTCAGCCGACGGCGCTTGAGCGGTGATGAAACGTCTTCAAGCTCGCGACACTTGTGACCGACAGGTCAGGCTATTCTTCATCGCACCTCAACCCCATTGCGTTTGGCGAGCGCAACGCCTCTGCGACCGCGTCCCGGACCTGACGACGCGTACCCGCCTCGAGCAATGCTTCGCCGTAGCTCAAGCCATCAGCGACCTGGATGAATTGCTCGTCCGTGGGGGAGATTCCCAGCACCTGCTGCATGAGGGAGCCGACTTCGAAAAGTACGCGTCGGGCCTGTTCGATAGTGTCTGCGACTGCTGCCGTCTTGTCAGTAGATAATAGAAGCCCGACGGCCAATACAGTGTTGATGGCGGCCACGTCGTCCAGAGTCGTGTTGCCTCGGCGGAAGGCATCCAGCGCGAGGCGCGCCTTCAACTGGAACGTGATGAGCGCACCATCTCTAAAGCCATACGTTATGGGAAGGGCAGCTACCGCGTTGCCCTGCTTCTTGTAATATCTAGGCTGTCGCCTGGCCATTTTTTATGTTCGCAGAATAGACCTGACAAAAATTATGCACTTCTCGGGGGCATTCTGGAATGGGGAAAACGCTGTATCGGTATTCCAAGAGCGAGAAGAGGACCCGTGTGCAGCGCGCCATCGACCACCTTCGAGAGCACGGTCCGGCGACCAACGAGGAAATCGCCAAGGCGATGAGCCTCAAGCCAGGTGCACACCCCCGATCGTATCTGGCCGTCGCCATGAAGGATGGCCGCCTCGACACTCGAAACGGCCGCTACCACCTGGTCACAGACAAGCCAGCCGCAATGCAACCGCTGCAGGAGCCAGATCCTCCGTCGGTACCGGAAGCGATGTGCCAGCGAACGCCCTGCGTCTGCACCCGCTTGTCTACCCGCCCGGTAACCGGCATCGGAAAACATGTCGATCTCGTCCCCTTGCCGCAGTTCCTCGGCAGGGGCAGTGTCATGAACGTTTGCTGCGATACCGATGACCGCGTGAACGAGGCCCGAGTCCGCGTCCACGCCAATATGCGCCTTCCTTCCAAAGTACCACTTGGCACTCTTCTGGCTCGATTCGAACCACAGCTACCGCCGGCCTAGCCCCAATACTGTTCACTTCACAACCACTTTGGGGACGATTCGCTGATTCAGCGGCTCGGATCGCCGCCGGATTCGGAAATTCGACATCTTTCGTTTCACGCCGCGGGGATTGCGCTTGCCGCGGCTTTGCACCGCGCGGCCGCTGGCGAGTTCGCGCAGCAGACTTTGTTTCCAGCTTTGCCACTGCTCAGGGGAAATAGCCGCCGCCTCGGGCAGGCGTCGGTTGAGCACACGCACGGCATGAATAAAGGATAAGTCTTCGGGTCGCTGCCCGCTGTCCTGTGCAGCTTCATACATCAGTCGACGAATCGCCGCGTGCGTGAGCATTAGCGCATAGAACTCCTGACGTACCAGATCAGGCGTCTTGCTGCGCAGCACCTTCTTTCCATCGCACAGATGTGTCTTGATCTCGTCGAACATCTCCTCGATCTTCCAGCGCCGGTGGTACAGCGCCGCCATCTCGATGGCAGGTGCCACCGCCGGGTCCAGCAGATTGGTGATCAGGCGATACTGCGGCTCAGCGTCAGGCACGCCTTCCAGGCGATACTCGATGACCCGCACCCGCATGCCGTTGCGCTGGTGTCGTCGGTCGGTGTCGCTGGCATAGACGGTGCTCAGGTACGAACCATCTGCCAGCGGCACTTCGCACGGCAGTCGCACATTCGACTTCACGCGCCACAGCAGCTTCGCTCCGGTCGCTACCGCCTCGCGCCACATGTCATAGCCGTAGAACAGGCGATCGGCCAGCACCAGCATCTCGCTCGAGAACGCCGGAAACAGCTGCCGCGTGAGCGCCTGTTCGCTGTCCTCGCGTACCCCGCCCATCTGCACCTCACACAGCGCGTGCGTCGCACATTCGGCCAGCGCCACAAAGCGGATCTGCGGATACGCGCCTTCACCGCGCCCGCCCTGGGCATACCCGAACGCCTGCGCATTGACCTGTTCATCGGGCACATCCAGCGTCGAGCCATCCACGCTCATGACCCGATAGCCCGCATAGTCGCCGCCTGCAGTTCGTGGGCGTTGCGCTGCCTGTCTGGCGAACAGCTCGCGCATCACCTGCCAGCCCAGCCGTGTCCGCCCTTGCGAGATCGCCGCCTTGCTGACCTGCGCATCGCGCACCTGATCGCCGTAGATGCGCCGCAGCCCCTCGATCACCAGCCGAAACACTTCCTCATAGGCCACGCGCGGATACAGGCACATCGCCATCACGAAATACACCAGCACTTCCCGCGGCATATCCCGGCGCAGACGCGTCTGCACACCGCACTTCACGAGCGCCTCCTTGACCTGCCCCAGGGAGCAGTTCAGCGCCAAATACCCCACCGCCAGATGGTCCGCGAGCCTCGCACCGCCGGGCAGCGTTGCCTCCGTTCTTGCCATCCTTCAAGCTCTTCTTATTGTTGCAGAGGCTTGAAAGTTAACACAAATTCGAATTTGTTAACAGTATTGGGCCTAGCCCAGGAGATACAGGTATCCGGGCCGCATGCCGGTATCGGAAGGCAGCCTTGGCCGGCGCCCTCTTCGTGCTCAGAAGCGGAATTCGCAGGAACGAACTGCCTAGCAAGATGGGCTGTGGCTCCGGAGTCTGTTGCTGGCGCCGGCTTTGACCGTCTCTTACGGATCGCCCTTGCGAGACTGCGCCCGATTGCGGACCCAGCAAGACCGACACCTCTGAGCGGGCCCTTCCCGGCTTGCGCTTGCGCCCCGCTCGCCCACCCGGTGGTGGTGCGACGACCGAACCGATCACATCTACCCGCTCAGGCTATTTCCCGACATGCAGACCATCCACGACTGATTGCACGCCCTCCACTGCACGGGTAGTGTTCAGGATCGTCAACTTCTCCGAGTCGCTTTTCACTTTGCCATCGAGATGCACAACACCGTTCTCAGTCCTCACGCGAATTCCGGTGGACTTGCCCCTCTCGCGGTGAGGAGTTCAGCTTTTACCCTCGTCGTGATCGCGCCGTCGCTCAGTTTCGTCGTCGATTCCGCCGACGACGCGGGCGTCGCCATACCACCAGGGTCATCCATTGGCAATGTCCTATCGCTAGTTGCCTCAGGACGCCCCGGCGTTCCAGGGGGCTGTACAAAGGAGGAACGTCAGTTGCGGCCACTACCGTGCCCACGTCCTCCAGCGCAGCGGCATCATCCGAAGCGGCAAGCAATCCGATAATGCAGGCAAGACATAACTTCTGGACTGGTTTCATCGCTGTCTCCTATTTGTACTACTGCAGGCCGCATGGCATGCCGCCAGCTCACTTCGCGGCACTGTGCTGCCGCTGTGACTCCGTCTAAGAGACGACCATTCGGCAAGCACTCGAGTTCCTCGAAAGCTGGTCGCTATCGGAAAGAACATCTCCTACATCAGTAGGAAGCCGCCATGGACTCAACGCCGCACGCAAGGTACACGTGATCCCACACGTGGCGGGGTGGGACGTTGTCCATGAAGGTGCGAAGGATGAAAGAGCGCACTTCCTCACCCAAGTGCGCCAGCTCGGCATTAGCAAGCGAGGCGATACCTATCTCCGCACCGCACCCTGCTCCATACACGGCGCCAGATTAGTGGTCATCAAAGGTGCACGAACCGCCCGGCTCGACGAATTGCTCAAACGACGTCCCTTCAATGTCGTGGTGGCTGCGGTAGCCAACAAACTCGCCAGGACCATCTGGGCGGTATTGGCGAAGGACATGAGATACACGGCACCCGCCACCGCTTTATAGCCAGACGGGTGCCCCACAATGGCCTGAACTCACCTTTCTCAAGGAGCGCAAGCAATGATCGCATGATGGCTAACAGGTTGGACCGGGACGAGGAAAACCCGATAGGGAAAGTGAGCAGCCATGCTCGATAATCAGATGGTGGACCTCGTCAGCGAATTCCATATGGGCCAGCAGGCTGTACGGCCTGCACAAACAGGCCGGACATAAGCGTGCTGCCTTCACCTGTCGACCACCATGTCAATCAGCTTGCAGTCCGGGAGGCGTCCACATAAGTCTTTCCCTAAGTCGTCAGCCGTCCTCGCGATACCGGACAGCCTTGCGGCCGGCGGGCGCACGCGCGTACCCATAGATGAGAGCGCGAATGCGCGGATAGACCTCAGTGCGCCACCTAGTGCCGGAGAAGATGCCGTAGTGGCCGCAGCCACGAGCCGTCAGGTGATGCTTGTGGGAGGCTTCGATACCGGTACAGAGATCGTGCGCGGCTCGGGTCTGACCCGGGCCGCAGATGTCGTCGTGCTCACCTTCCACCGTGATCAGCGCACCGGCCCGGATATCGCCCGGGCGCACATGCTCGCCACGCACGCGCCAGGTGCCGCATGCCAGCCGGCATTCCTGAAAGACCACCCGCACCGTGTCCAGGTAGTATTCGGCAGCCATGTCGAGCACGGCATTGTATTCGTCATAGAAGCATCGATGCATCTGAGCCGCCTCGGTGTTGCCTGCGGCCACGTCTAAGTAATAGTTCAGGTGCGATCTCAGGTGGTGATCCGCTTTCATCGCCATGAAGGCCATGTGCTGACGGAAGCCCGGACAGACTCTGCGGCCCGCGCCAGGAAAGTGGGCCGGCACCGTGTCGATCATTTCTCGCTCAAACCAGTCGAGCGATTTGTTGACGGCTAGCTCGTCGACGGTCGTGGGCTCGCGCTGCACGTCGACCGGGCCACCGATCAGGGTGAGGCTCTTCGGTGTGGGCTCGCCACGGCTCGCCATTAGGGAAACCGCGCCGAGCACCGGCACGGTCGATTGGCATACCGAGACGATATGGAGGTCCGGTCCCAGGTAGTCGATGAACTCGCGCACGTAGGCGACATAGTCGTCGAGATGAAAGGCGCCCTCGGCGAGCGGGACTTGACGGCCATCGCGCCAGTCGGTGAGATAGACGTCGAAGTCTGGCAGCATGGCCCGCACCGTGTCGCGCAGCAGCGTGGCGTGGTGGCCGGAGAGCGGCGCGACGAGTAGGACGACCGGCTGGCTATGACACGTCGCGCGCTCAAAGTGGAGCAGGCGGCAAAACGCCTTGTCCAACACCACCGTTTCGGAGACCGCAACGCGATGGCCATTGATCAACGTTTGGGTCAGGCCGAATTGCGGTTTGGGATAGCGCTTCCATAGCCGCACCAGCAGTTGACACCCGGCAGCGAGATAGCGGGTAGGGATGGCTGACGGCGCGTTTTCGAAGGCTCCCAAGAAGCTGGCACTGGCCTGCAGCCAGGGAAGGAACGGCGCCCACGCAGCACTCTGCAGTTCATACAATTGATACAAGGCTGTACTCCACTTCAACCGCCATGATTCCAGCGTAGTGTGGGAAGGACCATGTTTTGAGTGGGCGGAGCCGCAATGTGTTTTCGGAACTTGCTGTTTCCGCTGTAGGAATAGCCCTACATTGGAAACCCGCGGATGAGGTCGGCTCAGGCCCCAGGGGGCGGGGCTGCGCGGACGGTCCCCGGAGTCCCGCATTCCCTCGTCAGGCCTGTGGTAAGGAGCAGGTCGAAGTTACGGTTGCGCAGCCTCTCCAGCACCTCCGAACCCTCGGCTATCTACGGGGTCACAGTGCCAACAAAGAGGTTCGTCTGGCGCACTTATTCACATGTAGCCTTCCGTCGGGGCGACATACAGCAACGGTACTTGCTCGCCCAGCCGTTTGCCGGCCGCGCGCGAGTTGCGCCGCTGGAGGCATCGAGCGAGCTCTAGCCAGCCCCCACGCGCGCTGGCCGGGTGGGGATTCCGGCAGGCGGATCCCCCGCATTTCATCTGAACGCCTGGCGTCCAACGCCAGGTACACTGCATTGTCAGCGCCCCAGCCGATTTGACCGTCCGCGACGCCAACATGTCTTCGAGCATTTGACGTAGTCCAAGCTGGAGCAGCAGATGCTCCTCGATCAGCAATGCGTTCATTGTTCCTATTCCCTTCGTCGCTCAACGTCGCACATCATCACCGCCAACTGTCTGCGGCGTCGCGTCGGTGCCAATTCCGTTCGAGCAGGGCAAGAATGCGCAAATGGCGACCACGGTAAGCGGGTCGCCAGCACCGGACTGTTCAGTAGAGTGACGCCAAAGTAATTCCCATTACCCTATTTGATGGGAATTACTTTGTCACAGTCACAGGAAGAGCCAGTCGCTGGCAGTCGCAAAGCGCGAAGGCCGGTCGAATCAGCGAGGATTTCAAGCGGCGGTTGGCAGCCGCTGTGTATGAGCCGGGCGTGTCGGTATCGACGGAAGCAAGTCGAACTGTTTATCCATCGCAGCGATGACAGCATCCAAGATGCGCAATATCTTCGGCAATGATCCGCGCAACATCAGGGGGTAACCCGTGGCCCACGCCGTCGTCGGGCCACCTCCCTGTTTCGCAGTTGTCATCTATGCTGCTATGAGCTTCCGACGGAGCAGGTCTTTAGGCAGCTTCTCACCAGCCATCAAGCGAGGAGCCGTGAGGCCCATGGCGAAGTTGTAAGGGCACGCCCCTATGGTCGTTCCGCCGCTGATGCATTAACTTTGCGATCCCTCGTTCTTAGTACCCTGGCCGCACAGTACAACCGAGTGGACTTTATCCGCCACACCTATTAGAACGGGTCAATGGAGACATCGATGCTGACACCTCATGAAGTGGCCGCGCTCATGCTGATCGAAGAAGCAGCACCCAACATCGCCGACCTCGACCGCGCGGCCATCGAAGCGCTCGTCGAGCGGCAACTGGTGCACCTAGAAAGCGTGGATTCGGGACACAAGCGCCCCAGCATCACGAGCCGCGGCAGTGATATGCTCAACACCCTGGCCAAAGCGCACTGACACAATCGCTGTTCGCGTAAGTAACAACTTATCGTTGCTTAGGACTATCGGACGCAATCCGATAGGCGTTTCCTGCTCGTTGGCCTATACGAGGGTCAAAGAACCAACGCAGGAGAACAAGAATATGTCCCCGTGCAATATCCACGTGGTCCGCATGGAGGCGGGCCGACGGGCTGTCGCGGTAGAAGGTGCGGACGAGGCACCGTCACAGCATGCGTGACGAAGCAATTGCCGCTGGCGTGGAGGGGCGAAGCAGAGCGGGGGCGAACTTGTCGTTCACGGTCATGACGGCCGGATCAGAAGACGAAGCCGCTTCAGCCACGAGGCCGAGGATCGCAGTGGATGATAAAGGTACACGGGCATCCAGCGCCGATACTGAACGGGATTCTTGATCTTGAGTCGCGCGCATCGCGCACGACGCTTGCCTCACGACGATGGGGACGACGTAGGAGATTGGCGGCTGCCTAGGCTCGCCTATTGGATAGCGCCCAGCGAGCATGCACCGGGTTGCCGCTTGATCGCATGGCGCCCTCTCTTAGCTCCTTCAGCAGGCAGCCGCACGACTTGGTTCTCCTGAGGTTGGAGGCCCGGATAGTCTTCAGCGCGCCACAATCGCATCGGCAGTCGCAGAAATAGGCATCACCCACCTTGTATTGGGGCCCCAGCGTTACTAGTCGCCCTACCCGTGTCCCTGCCTCGATCATCTTATTGTTGTGCATGGTATTTCCTGATGCCCAAGAGCTTCCACAGTACTGCATTGATTGGCATGTAGGAAAGCCCGACCCCAACGTTGTACGGCTGCCACAGCTCGCTGTCGGAGAGGTCATACCAAGCGGCCCGAGCGTCCCGAGCCCCGTGCCGAGAAACAATAGGAACCATTGACGAGACGCCACCGGGCCCAGTTACACCTTAGTCAACGGCGGACCAGGGGTAGCGACATGGCCACTCGCACAAATGCCGCGCTTGAGACAGTCGACAGCTAACTACACATACCGAATACGTAGCAGCCGGGTTGCGATTCGTGCTGGTCTGGCGCGCAGGGTAATGCGTTTGGTTCGATGAGGGGGATGGGTGCATCAAGGCGACCGGGCGGCGATGCGAAAAAATAGACGGCAGCGAGCTTGCCACCAGCCGTCTCTCGCAAAGCCGTATGGGAGGCATTCCATTCGGTTTCCCAAATATGCCGCATGAGCTATTGTCGGCCATCCGCCGTCGGCCGGGTCTAGTTTCCGGTCGATCGCGCTAGTCGCGACCGTTCAGGCGGCGCACGGAGCCACCGAGACGGTGGAGAGGTCAGACGTGGTGCGCGAAGTTTGCGAGAGTTGGGCGGGGGCAGGAGCGCAGCGACGCTTGTCGATCACGCATTCTATGCTGGTTGCCTGCACGTCTTCCAAGAAGGCGACCATGTCACGATAGTAATCCACGTGCATCTGCGCATCGAGCAGGCGCCGTTCGGCCTGGAACAGGGTAAGGCGCATATTCTGTAGCTCCCTTGCCGCGATTTTTTCCGGGCTTGGCGGATTGACCAAGCTTGAAAAGAGACGCATGGCATTTTCTCCCCAGATTATTTTCTTCATTGCTTTGAAGCGGCATTTTGGCACGTGAACAATATTTGCTCGGCGATTAGCAAACAAGAAACACTAGCTCTGGCTAGGAGCCTCCTCGCGATTCTGAGGAATTCCGCGCGGTTGTCAAGGGACCCGCGAGGTCTAGCGTGGGGAGGCCATTTTAGAGGAGCGTAAACAAACGGCGAATTTCAAGCGCCTAATGCGTATCTTTTAGACGTGCGGAGCAGTCTTACGAATTCCGGTGCAAGTTCAGGGTAGTCCAACTAGTTCCCTATTTCTTTTGCGGGACCCCGTCCCAAAAAAGGCCATGTCCTTGATTTTCTTGAAAATGCAGTCTTACGATTTCCGGTTCCGCGCAGGGGTGGCACGCCCGCCGCATGGCGCGTGCATAGGCCAGCAGCAGCGTCGGGGCGCCATGCCGGGCTGCGCCGAGGGTGACCGCGACCAGCAGCCTGCGGTCACACAGCCGCCTGCGTGCAGACGAAGCGCGGCTCTTGAAACTGCTCTCGCAACGGGCGGCGGCGCAATAGCCCAACGGGCCGCGTTATCGCATGGCCCGCCGGACGCCGCAGGGAAGGCTGCCGACGTAGCCGGGCAGCTTGCGTGCCTTGGCACTGTGAGCAAGCCGGAATCCGTGGGCAACCGCGACCGCGAAGTTGTGACGGGTGTCGAGCGCGGGCCGTCGATGTGGCGGCGGAAGAAGTCTGCCCAGCGGAAGTCCGGATACGCCTGCTTGACCTTGCGGTATCCGCCTGCCAACGGGCGGAAGAAGTCTGCCCAGCGGAAGTCCGGATACGCCTGCTTGACCTTGCGGTATCCGCCTGCCAACTGCACAAAGGCCAGGCTGCGGTAGGGGTCGTCGCGCATGTGATGGACGGTATCCGGCAAGCTCGCTCAGGGGCCGGCGCTTGCCGTGCTCGTCATCGGGATAACCATTTGGTTGGCGACCATATAATGCCAGAAGGCGGCGTCATTTATCGTGCCAAGGTCTGCACGCACCCAGTGGTGGTGGTCTACCATGTAGAGCGCCTGCTCCGGCCCGATCACGAGGTGTACGCGGTGCCGGTCAAGGAAGGCCGCGGTAAGAGCGCCAGGATCCACGCAACACTGTTTCGAGGTATGGCGAGATGCCGACGCTTCGGTGGCTTGCCCTCTGGAGGAGGGGTTGAGACCGGCGTGATCGTCGCGACGGGCACGGCGCCCAACGTGTCGAGCTGGGCGCGGGCATCGGCATAGTGTTCGTAGAAGGCGGCCCACTTGCCGAAGCCGCCGAGTTTGCCGACGATGTGTAGCATGGCCAGATGCGAGGCAGTCAACAAGGCAACTTGTCGCTCGAGTGTGGCAATCCGCACGTCTCTATCCGAAGTGCCGGTGTCTGCCGTGCAGGGGGCCGGAGGCCGAGCGGCCGGCCTGGGCGCTCAATCAGGTGGACCCGGGGGTGGACATCTACACGAAGGGCCGGGCGGGGTTGGTGGAGGCTGCTATTGGCCGTAGCGCTCACACCACACCTTTCTCACATAGAGGGCGGATTGAGAGTGTAGCTACCTACCCTCAGATGTTTCGTGGATTGCGGCCGTACGTATTGCGCTCGCGAACGCGGCCATCCAGGCCATGGATCAGTAATTCGACCTGGTCACGGCTGGCTTTCACCTTGCCAGCGGCGATGGCTTCCTGCTGTGTGTCGTAAAAGACCACGCTTTGCTCAGTGCTCTCCACGTCAACGGCCCAACGCTTTCCCGTTGCGGGCATCACATGAATGTCTCCTTTCATGGCTGTCTCCTACAGTGGTTTGTCCCCAACTTCTAGCCTGATGGCCAGATGCCAGCTATCAGGTAGCGTCCGACAACACGAAGCAGGAAGGGGACGCAAGGTGGCCGGTATCACGGTAGCGGGCGATGATAGGCGGTAGCGCTTCAATGATGCGCGTGAGGAAGGTAGCCGGAGCCTTAGCCGTAGAAAAGCGGGTCCGCTTCCTGCGGTTCTATCTTGTTAAACACAACGTCTTAAATAATGCAGCATAGTCGTCGTAGTACCTCGTTTGGTCTCTTCCATTGCTGGAAGCAGGCGTCGACTGCCGAGAGAACTTCTACGAGGGTGGCGAAGTACCGGTTATGTAACCCCAGGCGCCGTGTCAGTTTCCATACGCGTTCGATAGGCGCCAGTTGCGGGCTGTATGGTGGCAGGAACAACAACGTCATGTGCCGCCTGTATTTGTGCAGTAACGGTTTGAGCAGAACGGCATGGTGGTACTTGGCGTTGTCCAGGACCACGACGATGCGCTTGCCGCGACGTCGATGGCGCAGTAGTTGGCGAAGAAAGGATGCAAACGTTTCTGCGTTGAAGACAGGGCATACCTGCCAGATGAAGCGACCCGTGCTCAGACTGACGGCGCCAAAACATGCCACCGACTTTCGCGTCGGCGCATGCATCAACACCGGATCGCGGATTTCCGGGGCCACCCACATGCGACAGCGCGATCCGTGTTGCTGGAAATGGCATTCGTCCAGGCTCCATAACTCAATGTCGTCGCGCTTTGCCAGTCGCCGCAGTTTTTTTACCGCCGCAACGCGAACAGGATCAGACTGGGCGACCTGCGGGCGCGGCTTGCGCAGCCGGAAACCCATCTGGCGAAACAGCCTCTGGCACTGCCGCACGCCCAGCTTGATGCCATAGCGCTGACGCAAGTGCTCCGATAGAACGGGCCCATCCCACAGGCCCGCTTCAAATCCGAAGTCGCGTGGTGTCTTGCGCAGATCCGCCTCGATGCGACGCCATTGCGAGTCATTCAACGCACGCGGGCGACCGGGCCGTTCACCTTCCCGCAATCCGTCGAAACCGCCCCGCTCGAAACGTCGGACCCATCGCTGAACTGTCGTGGCCGCTTGACCGAACATCTGGCCCACTTCAGTGCACGAGTAACCGATGCTGACCAGCAGCACCCCGTGCAGGCGGTGGTCATACCGCGACTCCTCGCTTCGCTCGATCTCCTGTCGAATCGCCAACTGCATGATCTGTGCGTCTGCAATCTCGAGTCTGCGCATGGCTGCCTCTCCATTAGAGTAACCACGCAATCATACATGCTGCAATACTTATGTCGTCATGTTTAGCAACGAAATCACGAACAGGAGAGGGCGATGGACTCGCACTTCGCAAAGGGACCGTTTGCCCACGGGGGGACATTCCTCGGCGCGACCGTGAAGACGGAGGACGCCGCATGTGAGCCCTGCGTTTCTGACCTGGTGGCGCTGCGTAGTAGTAGAGACTTGGCAGTAGAGCTCAACGTGACGATCAGGGCTATCGCGAGGGACGGCATCATGCGAGGGACCGTCTTCGCGATGCGGCGGCGCGCGGAATCGCTGAGGCTATTTGACGGAATTGCGATCGGTGATGAAGTGGAGATTGAACTATGCGAGATCGTGGCACTGGTGAAGTGCAGGTCTGCGTAGGCTTGTGCGTCCTGAGCGTGGAAGCGTTAGGTCCCGCACCTGCCGGGCGCGGGCATGATTCGAATGTAGGTCGACCAGTTCCAAGTCACAAGGCGACACTGGACTTGTCATCTTCACTCGGGGCGCAGTCGCAGGGGCGCGTGTCCACGGAGATATGCAATCAGCAGGAGACAGGGATGAAATCAATTCAAAAGATGTGCCTTGCTAGTGTTGTCGGACTGCTTGCCGCTCTGGGTAATGCTGCTGCCTGGGAGGATGTGAACGGAGTGCTGGCCGCAACGGATGGCGCGCCGCCGATCAGCCGCCCACAGGAAACCCCGGTGCCGCCTGAAGTACCAAGCGATAGGGCAAGATTAACCGACAGTGCGATCACGATGAAGGTGAGAGCTCAGCTTCTTGCCGCCGGGCTTCGATCGGCCCGGATTCGGGTGAGTACCCAAAACGGCATTGTGCACCTCGACGGCAATGTGCCAAGCGACTCAGACAAGCTGACGGCCTTGAACGCCGTCCGTGCAGTGGAGGGCGTGCAATCTGTGGTGGACGGCTTGGAGGTCGAGAAATAGTCTTCGCTGGTATCAGGGAACACCCTTCATAAGACAAGCGTTCCACCGACGCAGGGATGAGACGATGGGGCGAATTCGTCGGCAGGATCATGCGGACCTGCCTACGAGGGTAAGGCTGCTGGATACTCGCTACGGGTGTCTGCTTCGCACGCTGACGCGCTAACCCATGGCGTAGTGACCGAGCCGGTACCGACGCGGTTCGGCGACGCGGAGGGAGTTGGCCGGGGGCGGGCCAACTACTTGTGACGCCAAGATGCTTCGCACATTGCCCACACGGCAACGGCCACGACTGAGAGGAACAAGGTGTCCTTGTTCAGAGGGGCGTCTGTGAGACCGGCAGTTGTATCTGTGACGTACAGTCCAATGACAAGTAGAGACAAGGTGCCGGCAAGCCGCGCGAAAATCTGTGCTAGGAGTTGGCCTATGTCGGCCACCGCATTGGGGTTGGTTTCCATTTTCAAGCGGCGCGAACCAGAACGCATTGGCTTTCCGGCCGCGCCACCGAGGGAGCGGCGGTTGAATGTACCGGCGCAGGCCGCTCGCTTCCTCGATGACTAAGTTGACGCCATGGCGGGTCGCTATGGTGTTTCCGAGGCTCAGTGCTTCGTCGTGCCTTTCGAATTCGAGAATTGCGATGGCTTCGCCCCAAACTTTCAGGACCCAGCCGGCACGAACAGCACAAATGATCAAGTCTCTTCGCATCTCAGTTCCTCGCTTGGGAGATACTTGAAGCGTAGGAGAGGCAGGTGATAATTGGCATAGGGCACCGTCCTACCTAGGGAACTGCACCTTTGACTTGTCTTTGGCTTTCCCGTCCCAAATCTACCCCCACGCGAGTACTGGCAGTCTCTGATCCCTGTTGAAAGAAAAATGTCCCGCCGATTCTTTGTGGACCGACGGGGCGAAGGGGGAGATCAGAGTGCCCTGCACATCAAAGACCAATGACTGGGGGATCACTCCCGGCACGTGATGGTCTTGACGATTAGTGCGCGGTGCATGATGAGTTGCTTGAGGCTGTCTCGCATGTCGGCTATGAGCTTCTCGGCGCTTTCGCTATCTATGCCGTCTTTCTTCAAGTGCGCAATGCGCGGTTCCTGTGCCTCAATGCGTTTCCCTGAGCGCTCGATGGCCCTATCCGTTTCATCCAGGTCTTCTAGCTCTTCCTAAGTTGCGGGTGTCTTCGACCCCTGATTGCATGATGGGCTCCATTCTGATGCCGGTGCTGATGCCTCGGTTTTAGGTCAGGAATGAAGGCGTCGCTATGGGAGTGCGTCCTACAACCGGCAGAGATTGCCTGGCCGGACCGGTGCGGCGCATTGGTGCGTTTCAACAGACGAAGCTCGGGTGGGCACCGAACCCAACCAGTTTAGACCGATCAATGAGCGTGCCGGCGCGCCAAGTCCCCGGAAACGCTTGTGATTGCGTGCACTATGGCTTCGCGGGATTTTGCCCCATCGCGACGAGGATCTGGCCATCAGGCTCTGCCATTGCGATCATGAGTCGCACGAGGCCATCACCAGAGCGGAAGTCGTCGATGGCATCCTCAACGCTTCGTTCCAGGTCACCAGCCAGGCCAAATTCGTCGACATCCCCGGCGGACCAGTCCATGTCCCCGCACCGCTTGGGCGGCCAATCAGGAGCCGCGCCTTCGTGGGGATGGTATCGGGGATGTCGAATGTGTGTAGGTAGGCTGGGCAGGGTGACGCAAGACGGAGCGCACTGTCCGCCTACTTAACTCACTTGGCGCGAGGCGTTGCGTAGGGCGTAACGAGTTCAAAGCAATCAAAAAGCGCTGCAGACTTTTTTGCCTTCAAATCAATGGCATGAACTTCGATGCACTTGTACGCGCTTTCGCCCCTTTGAAGGTAGAACGTTTCGGTTGATACCCCATTTGGAGGCGAGTCGCTCGTAACCGCGGCAATGCTGTAACCACGCCCGACAAGCTCAGATAGCGACAACCCCACGCGCTGCCATTGGCTGTCAGGCGCTTGAACTGCTTGGGCGGATAGCGCGGCTGTAGCGAGGAAAAAGGAAGCGATACGGAGGGCTTTCATTGAGAAGTCGCAGTTGTTTCGCACCGGGGATGCGGTCATGGCGCCTTTCATCGCGGCGCGAGCGGCGCCGCCTCAGTCCCCATCATATCCGCTGGAAACGGCCGCATAAAGCTGTGCGTCGGCTATGAGGTAAGGCTGCAGGCGGCCGTAGCCGCCTGCCAGTAGCAATTACTGGAACAGCGTCAGGTCGACGCCGTCCGGCGCGAGCTTGAGTTATCGCAGGTTAGCGCGACAGTACCTTCAGTTGGTCGTTCACCGAACTGACGCCTTCCACGCTACGTGTGGCATCCACCGCGAGCTGATGCTGCTCCTTCGTGGGCACCGAGCCGCTCAGGTTGACCGTGCCGTTCTTCGTCTTCACATGAATGCCCGTGGACTTGAGGTCCTTAGTTGCCAGCAGCTTGGTCTTGACCTTGGTCGTGATGGTGCTGTCGTCGACCACCTGCTCTGCCTTGTCCGCGCTCATGGCGTTGGCGGCGGCAGGCCGCTGCTCGCGGTCGCCCTCTGCGCGGCCCGGCGTGCCAGGCGCGGAGTTCATCGGCGCCGCTTGGGTGGTGGTGGTGTCGGCGGCAATGCGCATGAAGCCGCCGCTATCGAGCGCGAACGCGCCGCCGGCTACAGCTGCCAGGGCGGCAGCGAGGCAAGTCCTACGCAAGGTATGTGAAGTGCTTTTCATTGCTCGCTCCTAAAAATTGAAAAGGTGATCATGCAGTTCATCCTGGCCAGCCATACAACAATGTGGCTCGCGAGCGATGCACGGCATCGCGGCAGAACCGCTGGTTCTCATGAATCGCAAAGACCATACCTGCCGCAGTCATGCAAAGCTGGAGTGAACCGCGGTCCATACCGCAGGAGCTTTCCTCCGCAACGCGTGTAATTTGGCGCGGGGATTTGTAATTCCGACCACCACGCGACCCGGAGCAACCAGAGCAAGCGACACTTCCGCCCGTACCCATGCGCGATAGCGGGCGGGACCCGTAATGTGGCAGTTCGCCGCGTCATCGCTTTTGGAGCCAACAATGGGACAGCAGCAACAGCCTGGCACACAATCGGGCAAGACGAACGCGGCGGTAGCCGGGTGGGCGGCGGATCCTGTCGCCCGGCATCTCCTGCCTCCATCCGCTTGCGTGATGCGCAATCGCGGGTAGGTATGTTGCCGTGACCTGAAGCGATTGTGGGTGCACTCTGGAAAGCCTTGCAAACAGAGGAACTTGGGCCGATTAACCCCAATGATCGCTGTCACGGCTGCTCTCGACGCTGCAGCTATGAGACGTGAGGCGGTCGAGCCGCCCCGTCCGCGGGGAAGCTGTCCACCTGGATCACTTTGTCAAGCGCGCGCAGGAAGGCGAGTGCCTTTGGAGCAGAAGAGGTGGCGGCGATTTCCGCAAGCGTTTTGAGCTGGCGAATTTCGCCGGCCAGGCGCTGGCTCTCCTTTTCGCCGAGTTCCTGCGCCAGCGCCAGCAAATCATGCAAATCGCGCAGGCCCCCTGCCCTTGGCATTCCGATATCCGGACACAGCCGCCGGATGACCCGCGGATCGCCGAGTGAATCAGCAATCGCAAGCTTTTCCGAATCGCGCAGGCGGTGGATTGGGCTGAGTCCCTGTAGCGCGATCTTGCCGGCTATCCTCAACACTGGATTGGATACGTTGTCATAAACTCCATGCAAGGCTTCGCTGGCGAGCCAGATCTGGTGCCGGATGGCGCCACGCACGATGGGATCGAGTTCGACCTCCGGTTGCCCGGCGTAGCGCCACAAGCAGGCGCATGCCATGTAAAGATGAGATAGTGCATCGCCCAGCCGCGACGACAGCAGTTCCAGCCGCTTCAGCTTGCCTCCGAGTACCCCCATGCAAATGTCGGTGGTGAAGGCGAACTTGGCGGCAAGCCGGGCAATCTTGCGCGCCTCGTGCTCGAATCGCGGTGGGACATTGCCCACCCGCGACGCATGGGCCAGACTGCCCCAGAAACAGTGCAACAAGTGACCGCCATGCCCGAGCACAGCGTCGCCGAGCGCAATGACGTTGCGTTGTTCGACTGCCTGGATTTCCTTCAGCGCATAGGGATGGCAGCGCACGGCGCCCTGACCGAAGATGATCAGCGCGTGCGTTAGGATATTGGCCCCTTCAACGGTGATGGAGATAGGCACATGACGGTAGGCGGTCGACAGCAGATTGGACGGGCCGGCGCAGATCGCTTTGCCGCCCAGAATGTCCATGCCATGGTTGATCGCGCGGCGGCCCGCTTCCGTCAGATGGTATTTCAGGATGGCGCTGGCGACGCTGGGCTGTTCGCCTTGATCGAGCGTGCTGGTCGTTAGCCGCCGCGCAGAATCGGTGGCATACAGATCAATGGCCATTTCCGCCAATGGTGCGGCGATGCTGGGAAAGCGCTGAATTGGCAGACCGAACTGATTGCGCAGCCGAGCATAGCCGTTGGCGACATACAGCGAGGTTTGCTGCAACGCGGCGCCGACCGCAGGCAGCGATATCCCCCGGCCGGCAGCCAGGCACTCCATCAACATGCGCCAGCCCCTGCCAATGTTGTTACTGCCGCCGATGACCCAGTCAAGTGGAATGAACATATCTTCCCCCTGCACCGGGCCATTCATGAACGCACTGTTCATCGGCCTATGGCGTGCCCCAATATGCAGACCCGGATGCGGCACCGGGATCAGCGCGCAAGTAATGCCCAATTGCTGCGTGCCAGCGGGCCGGGTCGGGTCGACGGCGTTGAAAGCAAGGCCGACCACCGTAGCTACCGGCGCCAGCGTGATGTAGCGCTTGGAAAAGGTCAGCGCAAAGCCCTCGGTCATAGCGCCGTTCCATTCGCGCTGCGTCAACACCCCGATATCTGGAATTGCGGCGGCGTCCGAGCCGGCATACGGAGAGGTCAGTGCAAAGCATGGCAGATCCTCGCAACGTGCCAGGCGCGGCAGGTAGTGGTCCTTCTGTGCCTCGGTACCGTAATGCACCAGCAGCTCGGACGGGCCGAGCGAGTTCGGCACCATGACAGTCACCGCTGCAGCGATGTTGACACTGGCGATGCGCGTCACGACCGCGGCATGAGCGGTATGGCCGAACTCGAGTCCGCCATAGGCGCGTGGAATGATCATGCCGAAGAATCGATGTTTTCGCAGATAGTGCCAGACTTCCGCCGGCAGATCGTGCGCCTCGTCAATCGCGAAGTCGTCGAGCATCCCGCACAACTCCGGTACGCGCTGTGCGAGAAAGGCCTGCTCCTCCTCAGTCAATTGCTCGGCCGGAATCGCTGCAAGCCTTGCGAAATCGACCTTGCCTTCAAAGAAGCAGCCTTCAAAGCCGACCGTTCCGGACTCCAGTGCGGCGCGTTCCGTCTCGCCGATCTTCGGCAGGGCATCGGTGAACGCAGGCATCAGGAGCCTTCCGAGCAGGGATGACAGCATCTAGCTCCACCAGGTTCGAGTATTAGTGCGAACAGCTTGCGCCGGCCAGCATCCTAACGTGCGCCTGCCCGAAGGTGTTGAGGCGACGCGAGCAACGGCACTGATAGCGAAAAGAGCCCGACCGCCGCACAGTGAATTGTGCCAGGGTTCCGCAGCCGGAGA
Source organism: Cupriavidus sp. D39 (assembly GCF_026627925.1). NCBI lineage: Bacteria > Pseudomonadati > Pseudomonadota > Betaproteobacteria > Burkholderiales > Burkholderiaceae > Cupriavidus > Cupriavidus sp. D39. Next base: position 309,494 of record NZ_JAPNLE010000006.1, on the reverse strand, counting down.
GGCGCCGCCGCCCTCCCCTGCCAGCCGGCTGCTTACCAGTGCTAGCGCCCTGCCTGCTTTCTCGTTGCCCGCGTGCGCGCGGCCTTGCGGGCCGCTTCGGAACGGCCAGCCGCCCCCTTGGTGATGGCGGCCTTCTTGGCGGACGCTGAACGATCCGCCGCAGTGCGTGTGCTTGCCGCTCGCTTGGACTGAGCGGACAGCGCCTGACGCGAAGCACCGGCTGTGCCCTCCCGCTTGAGTGCCTCAAGCGCAGCGCGGGCGCGCGTAGCCTTGCTTTCTGAACTAGCCCGTCGCGGCGTCGCTTTGTCGTCGCCACCCATGGCGGCGGACTTGGCAGGCATTGACTTAGTGCCCGCGGACTTGGTCCCCGCCCTTGTAGCGTCCTTCTTCGGCGGCACATCAACGCCGGCGCGGCGTGCCTCCGACAAACCGATCGCGATGGCCTGCTTGGCCGAGCGCACGCCGTGCTTACCCCGGCGCACGGCTTCGATCTCGTCGTGAACGAAATGGCCGGCCTGGGTGGTCGGCGCCTTGCCCGCCCGCTTATCTGCCCTGGCTTGCGCTATGCTCGATGCCCTTGGCATGGTCGTCTCCATGACTGCCCGCGGTCATCCGGCATGGGCCATGGCAGATGCGATGTCCGCGGCGCTGATCGGGCCCGCCATCTGCCGGCGGGCTAAAGAAGTCCGACGCAAATGCCGTTCCAGGCTTGCCGCCTGTGCGGCAACCGCCACTCACGGAGGAGACCGTAGTGCCTCCGCGTGCGAAATCTGCACACCCTACGACGAATCTACAAAGTGCTTGCCCGCTCACCCTTGCCTTGCTTGGTGATCTGGTCGAACTGCCTTGACCGCGACATCTGCCCACGGCCGGTGGCCCCTGGGCAGGACGCCGCGCTTGGTGGAAACCGCCATTGCCGCAGGTGCTGGCAAAGAGATTTCCGCAGCCCAGGCTAGCAGGGATCTGCTCCAAGCGTGGCGGAATTTATTTTAATAGCTGCGCCGGATGACTGCTGCCTCGTCTTCCCAGTCGCGCCACTCGACTTTGTGCTGCGCCAGGTAGGCGTCCACTGCCACGCCGATGGTAGGGAAGAGGTGATTGGCGTCGAGCGCGGGAACCAGGCCGTAGCGCTTCAGCCGGTCCTTGACAGGGTCTTTCATTTCGGCGAAGCACAGCTCAATGCCGCATTCGCTCAATGCCTTGTGCAACTCCGCCAACGTCTCCGCGGCGGTGACGGACATCGGTGATGGGCTCCGCGGCGATCACGACCCACCGCGTGGGAGTCGAGGCCTGGCTCACCGCGCGCAGCACGTGGTCGCGGAATATCTCCGCGTTGGCGAAGAACAGCGGTGCGTCCCAGCGGAACAGGATCAGCCCCGGAATGCAGCGTGCTTCCGGGTGCCGGACGATATCGTGGTAACCCTTGAGGCCGTCGACGCGGCCCAGCACGGCATCGTAGGGCCGCCAGGCTCGCCAAATGAACGCCAGCAGGGCGAGGGCCACCGCGATGAAGATGCCCTGGATCACGCCGAGCAGTGCGACGCCCGCAAAGCAGGTCATCGACTGGGCGAACTCGCTGGGGCGCAGGCGCAGCAAACGCGCCACGCTCCGTATCTCGAACAGGCCGAGACAAGCCGCGACAACCACGGCGCCCAGCGCCGCATTGGGCAAGGTGCGAAAGAGCGCGGGGGCGAACAGCAGCAGCATGGCAACGCTCAGCGCGGCAATCACGCTGGTGAGCTGCGTCCGCGCGCCGGCGGCTTCGGCAACCGGGGTGCGCGACGAACTGCTCGTCACGGGGAAACCCTGCAGCAGGCCCGCAGCCAAATTGGCAGCGCCCAGGGCGATCAGTTCCTGGTTGCGGTTCACCGCGTATTGCCCGCGTGCGGCGAAAATCCGCGACAGCACGCTGATATCGGCCAGCGAGATCAGCGCCACCGCTACCGCGCCGGGCAGCAGAGCGCGCAGGTCAGCGAGCGACACAGCGGGCATGCGCGGCACCGGCAGCCCTTGCGGCAGGGAGCCGATGACCGGGACACCCGCCCGCCGGTCCAGGTCGAGCAGCGCCACGGCCACGGTGGCGCCCGCCACCGCGACCAGGATGCCGGGCACGCGCGGCAGCCAGCGCTTGCAACCGAGGATGAGCAGCAAGCAGGCCGCGCCGATGCCGAGCGCGACCGGGTTCACGTCGCCGTGCATCAGGCCCTGGAAGAGGCCCGAGGCTTCCGGCAACAGGTTGTCTCCGCTCACCTGGAAGCCGAGCAGCTTCGGCGCTTGGCCGATCAGCACCGTGAGCGCGACGCCATTCACATAGCCCTGGCGGATCGGCTTGGATAGCAGGTCGGTGACAAAGCCAAGGCGGAACAGTCCTACCCCGATGCACAGCGCGCCCGACAGGATCGCAAGCATGCCGGCGAGCATCGCCGCCCGCTCGGGGTGGGCGCCAGCCAACGGCAGCACGATGGAGGCGATCAACGCCGCCAGCGCGGAGTCGGGGCCAAGGACGAGAATGCGGCTAGGCCCGAACGCGGCGTAGGCGACGAGAGCCGCGATGCTGGCGTAGAGCCCGGTGATGGCGGGCAAATGCGCCGCCTCGGCGTAACCCATGCCGGCCGGAATCATTACCGCCGTAAGCGCGAGCCCGGCGAACAGATCCTTCGCCAGCCAGGCTCTTTCATAGTGGCGCAGCGTCGCAAGGGCTGGGACCAGGCGCAGCAGGTAACCTTCCAACCCTGAGGCAGCCGGTGTGGAACGATTGGGGAGCCAGTTCATATCCCTGCTTTGTTCGAAGGCGCCGGTCCACATTCTAGCGCCTGGCAAAACGAAGAGGCTTACAAGCAAGCCGCGTAACGGCTAGATCCGACTTGGGGCGGATCCGAGTGTCCGCAGCGACCCACTGAACTTCGCCGGTGAAGGGGTGTTTCTTTCGATTACGCTCTTGTGCTGCTCCGGGAAGGCGGTTGGTCTTCTGGTTGATATTGGAGAAAGGGGAGGCTTATCCCGTCGCGCGGTGGACAAATTTTGTCCCACCCTTGGCACGCCATCAGGCGGACCAGGGCTCGAACTTGGCTTTCGTCTCTGGCACCGGGGCGCCTCGTGGTCACCAGGCGCCGCGTCGCGGTGGCTTCCACCTGCGCGCGCTCGCCCCCCGCAGCGCCACCTCGAGTTCGGCCGGTAGGCGCATCCGCACCATCTGCCCCTCTGCCAGTTCCTGCTGCGTCGCCGCCAGTTGCAGGCTGAGCATGCCGCGCTCAGCCCGCAGCCGTGCCCGCTCCTCCGCACCGGCCACGGCGGCGTCCTCGCCTGCACCGCCGCCAGCTGAGTGAACCTCAGGCTACGCGCTTGCGGCGCAACATGTCGCTCCCTTCGCCGGCCGGTGGGAGATCTTCAGTTGAATCGCTGCTCCGGCGAATTCAACTTGAGGCCATATTGCGCATCCCACCAAGCGAATTCGGTCTGTTGGAGGGGTAACGCTAACGAATTTCGCCGCATAACTCTTAAGTTAGACTCCAGATCCGGATCGACGGACCTGGGGTCTTGATATTAGGAGGCAATGTCGCCACTGGCTTCGAAGCCAGTGGCTTTGCGTACGGTGCTCCGGCGCGGTCGATGGCGACCTCGCGCCTAGTTATTCAACTCGACAATGGCAATGCTCCGCGCAATGCTAGTCGGTCGGAATTTTAAGTGTCCTCCACCCGCCGAATCTTCGCATGAGCGCTTTGGATAGCCTTACTTCCTCAGGCATACATTCAAGCTCTGTAAACGAAAAATCGCAGTGATGACGGACGCCGAGATGGCCAGCGATGATGAGTACCGCTTTGGTACAACCATCTGCGCGAGCGCGCGTCAGTACGCTGCCGATAAGGTGAGTCGCGATTTGATGGTCGCGATACTCTTGGAGCACACCGATCGATCGGACGACGACCGTCTCTCCATATTGCTCAGAACAAGCGCAACCTACTACGCGCTCGCCCAATACAGCGATATGAAAGACGCACAGTGCCTGGTCGACGACGTCGCTAGGCAATCCACAACATTCGAGGACATCTGCAATGGCGGGCCAATCAGTTTGTCCTGCTGCCCTGATCTGCACGTTTCTCATCATTCCCGGCATCTCCTCGTGTCATATTGCGAGCTGAAGACGGAAAACACTAAAAAATGCGATTCTCCCAGATTGCGGGCTCCAGGCTAACACTCCGCCAAGCTATTGGATAGCGGGAAAGCCCGGATACCCCGGGGACAACGTACTGCCTTCGATGCCGAGAGTCGGTTTTGGCGCCAACCCTTCAATTCGTTATGGGACCCGGGGCCGCGGTTGACGTTGTCGGTACAACTTGTCCGGCACAGCTATCCCTGGTCGTGGTGTGATGAGACGAGCGACCCAGCAGAACCTCAAACGTGGCCGGCGAAGCTCCCTCCCCTCGGAGCGAGCCGAAGCGGTGCGCATAGCGAACCAACGGAAGGTTCAATAAACCCACAGCAGCAATACCACCGAGCCGGCGCTCCCATAGGCATTGGCCACGCCGGTCTTTTCGATATAGAGGCCGCTAGCCGCGAGAACGAGAACGCAGCGTGAAAAAATCTCGTCTAGGGTGCGCTATGGCGTTGACTGAAGTCGACCGCCCAAGTCATCATTGCGCAAAACCTGCTTTACCTGATCGAATAGGCCTTTTGCGCGTTGCCTCCTCCCTTGCTAGCATGCACAATACTTCATCTCGCGATATGCGTGCCGCTTTCGCCAGAATCAGGGCGTTCATAAAGCCTGGGAGGTTCAGTCCGAGTTTGTACTTGTTCAGAAGTGTCTGAGAGATCCCCATGTCGAGGGCGGCTTTGTTCACAGATCGCCCACCAAGTGCTCTCTCTATGAATTCTTTATAAGTCATAGTTACTCCAATTGACGGAATTGCCCCTTGTAGCCAATGCGCGTAAGGCCGATCTATGGCCTTCCCCGCGTCGCATGCTTTTTGAAACTACCGCTCTCATTCAGTGGTCACGATGGAGGAGACATTGGATTGCCGCACCTCGGCGAGTGTGCCGTCGCCTGACCCGCCAGTATCACCCTGTCTTCAAATGCCGGCGGGCGGGCCTGCTGGGAGCGGCTCACTCTCCAGTCTCGCTTTGTGAGGCACTAGGCCCCGCCTTGGCTTCTAGTAGCACTATCAATCAAACTGTCCGAACTCGCATCGCCGTCCCTCCATTTTTCATTAGGCTCTCCATTGCCAAGCGTTAGTGGCAACGTGTCGCTGCGGTGGGCGTAGTACTTCTTGGCCAGAGAGGTGATCAGGCCCATATTGATGGCTATCAGTACCAATCCAGTCAAATTTGATATCCCCAATTTACGCATCAGACTGCCGCGATATTTTTCGATCGTTTTGGGACTGAGATTCAAATATTGCCCAACCTGCCGATTGGAGCGACCTTCGGCGACCAACTTCAGTACACTTCGCTCCCGTGCGGAAAGAATATCCAAGGCATTTTTTTCGGCTGAAGCTTCATGGCCACTTACAAACGATTCGACCAAATGTCCATATATTTCTGAACTTAGATGCTTCTTCCCTTGCATCACAGCGCCCATCGCCGCAACAAGCTCTTCAAATACGGCGTCTTTCAGTACATAGCCATCGATGCCCGCACGCAGCGCCTCCCGGACGTATTCATCGCCTTGATGAACAGTGAGTGCAATGATGCGAATGCCTGGCGTGCGGCGCTTTATCGCGGCGATTGCCTCGATGGCAGCCATACCAGGCATCGACAACTCCGTCAATACTAGATCCGGGCGCAGCGAGATAGCAAGTTGACACGCTTCCCGCCCGTCCTTGGCTTCGCCTACGACGTTGTACTCCGCCAAGCCGGCTATCATCGAGCGCAAGCCTGATCGCAAGAGATGATGGTCGTCAACAATCAATACGTTGCATTTTATATTCATTTTAATTTTCCTCCCTTCCAACGTGCCATCTCAACTACGGTTGCATTTCTAGCCTATCCGTTAAAATACATGCTTGATTTGCGGATCAATGTACTGACTCCGCTCGGAAGTCGCCCGTAATGCCGGCTTTTTTAAAGATGTAAGGATTCTTGGTCCGCAATCTGCGAATACGCGACCGAAAGTCGCAGCTACGTTATGCGAATGCTATGGCGGCGGATGATGCGCAGTCCACGCATGTCGTTCTTTTCAAGATGCCCCCTTTCGGTCTTATAATCCTACGAAGAATGTGCACTGAAATGTACCAACCAGAAGGATGAAATGCATTGTCCATGAGTCATTCGTGCGAAGTTAACCATCTCTACACGCAAGCGCGATATATATGCATTATAGTAAATACATTAATTATCCACGGGGGAACTGCGCCTCCACTCGCCCTTCTGACGCTGCGTGCGCTCCTAGTCGATCTCACGCAGCGCTCGGTGACGGCGGCCCGTTCGTGCGCTGCCGCGACCTGCGCGCGCGTGCGTTCCAGCTCGGTCGAGAATTGGGTACGCAGCTCCTGCAACTGCCGCTCCAACGCCTCGGTCTGGTGTGTTGCCTCCTCCTGACGCGCTTGCTTGGTCCCGTAGGCTTGGCGCTCGACCCTGGTAGCGCCGCCCGCTTGCTACGCTGCATCGTCTTGACTACGTGCGCCTTTGCTGGACCGGAAATCCGGAATCAGCTGGATTGCTTCACAACTGATCGCCGGCCAATCCTGCCATCGGATCTCCGGAGAGCAATCGGGACCCGCGCTTGTTGACGGGGCTGCGGCCGCGCTGCGCTCGTTGGAAGACCAAGGCAGGCAAGTCACGCTTCCTATCTTCGCTTTATCTGTAAATCGAGGTAAGCGATGCGATCAGTCCGCCTGCCCGATGTTTGCGGTATGCCATCCCTCATACTCACGCAGGTCCTGCGGCGTTACGCCGAATGCGCGACGAAACGCCCGCGTGAAATCCGACGCGCTCTTGAATCCCACTGAATAAGCGACATCCTTCACCGCAATCCCGGGGAATCGGACGATGTCGTTCGCTGCGGCGCGTAGACGCTTATGGCGAATATAGGCCGCGAGCCCACCTTCATGCTGAAAGAGTCGGTACGTCTGCGCCGTGCCTCATCAGATCGGATTCCCGCCGGAAGCCCGTTGTTCGAAAGTGGGGCTGCAGATCGCATGGCGATCTGTCCGCGAAGGCGGACGGCTGCGGATGGCCGGTCAGCGACCTCCGTCGGTCGCTCCTTGATTGGCGCTTCCCGACTGATAGGAGCCATCTGGCCTTGACCGCGACGCTACCTGGCTGGCAGCTGGCCCACAGCCGGTGGCCCCTGGGCAGGACGCCACGCTTGGGGAAGCCGGCATTGCCGGAGGTGCTGGCAAAGAGATTCCGCAGCCCCCGCGCTAGCGCGGATCAGCCTTCTGCCGTTATTTGTCGTGTCGCGGCGATGTAACCAAAGCCCTTTGTTGGGGCTGCCCGCACATCCGACCAATACGGCCGTTAGAATCGAAAAGTAGCCCTTGTCGATTCCCTCTTCTATTGAAGGATTTTAGTGAGCCTCAAAAATCCCAATGCCAAGCGCCAACCGAATAGCACGCAAGCGCCAAGCGATGGCCCATTGGATGATCGCCACCGATTGACCCGTCCCATGCAAATCAGTGCAGTGCTGCTCGATCTCGCTTGGCTGAAGTGCGTTGTTCGACTAAGCGCGCGCGACAGCTACAAGATTGCCACCACCTTGCTGAAGGTTGACCCCGTATCCTGTACCTTCATCTTCGACGGATGCCGCACGGATGCCGAGCGGGATTTGCTGCTGACATCGGACCAGATTGCCGTCTCCGCTGTGCTGCGCGATGTCAGGATTGACTTCGTCATCGGCAGACCATCCCTGATCAAGTATCAGGGCGGCCCGGCCTGCGCCGCAACCTTTCCATCTCAGCTCTATCATTTCGAGCGCCGCCGCCAGCCCCGCGCACGACCGCACGCCGCTATGGGCTACCGCTCTGAGCTTCATACGCCCGACGACCACCTTCTGACGCTGGATATCGCCGACCTCTCCCTGTCCGGTGTGGGCCTTCGCTCCAAGGGTATGTGTACGGACCGGTTACCGATGGGAACGATCTTGCAGAAGTGCAGGCTCGACTTTCGCAACCAGGGCGAACTGGAATTTGACCTCCAGGTAGTCGGGCACGGGCTAGCCTGGGAAGGCCAGCGTGCCATGCATCACATCGGCTGCACCTTTGTCGCGCTCGCGCCCGGTCAGCAGACCTTCCTCCAGCGCTTGGTCTACCACATCGAACTGGCGGGCCGCGAATGACCAGAATGCGCGCCAATCCGGCTCTATTGCATGTTCCCGATCCGACGCTTACCAAGTGCGGACTTTCTTTCGTTCGCCGGCGACCTTGACATTGGTCATTCGTTTAGTCCCGTCGGCCTACAGCGAGTGGCTACCTGTGACCCACACCGGCCTCTACCCCTGCCACTAGCGCTTCGTGCCGGCGGCGGGCGGGCTTTTCCTCGCAATTAAGCCCGGTAGGTCGGCGGATGCAAAGTATGGCGGCGCCGATACCGCCGCCCCGGGCGCACCACCGCAGCGTAGCTGCGCTTTGAAAAATTCGCAGGGATTTTGTAGTCTTAATGCCAAGCAGGCTTGGTATCCTGAAGCAGGTTTGTTCCGAGGGGCCGAGGCTCGATGGAGCTCGGCGACAGGCCCGGTTTTGTGCGCGGCCAATCGGGCCGGTGACGGGGGACGAATGGCGGATAGCAGCAAACCATCTGCAACAGCAGAGCCGACGGGTACTGCGGCCCGGTGGCCGGCTGCCTTGCTGGTGGGCCTAGCGGCTGCCGCTTTGAGCGCTCGCGCGCAGACACCGTCGCCGCTGGCCGAGTGGCAATATTCGGCCGGGGTGCCGCTGGAGAAACTGTTCGGGGCCAAGGTGCCCGACTGGCAGGTCGAGGTCGGAGCCGCCGCCAGCCTGCGACCGTACTACGAAGGTACCGAGCGCTATCACGTGCTCGCGGGCCCTAGCTTCGATATCCGCTACCGCGACCTGTTCTTTGTTTCTACCGGCGAGGGCATCGGCGTAAACCTGCTGCGGGCGGACCACTGGCGTGCGGGGGTGGCGATAGGCTACAACCTGGGCCGGCGCATGGCCGACGATCCCGGCCGTCTCAACGGACTCGGCAACATCAATTTTGCGGTGGAGACCAAGCTCTTTGGCGAGTATGTGGTGTCGGCGTCATTCCCCTTGGTGGTGCGCATCGATGTGCGGCGCAGCCTGGGCGGCACCGACGGCTGGATCGGCGATATCGGCGCCTACCTGCCGCTGCCCGGCAGCTCGGAGCGCTTTTTCTGGTTTGCCGGCCCTACCGTCACCTTCGGTGATGCGCGCTACATGAGCCGGTGGTTCGGCGTCACCTCGGCTCAGGCGACGCGCTCGGGCTATCCGCAATACAAGGCCGATGCGGGCCTCAAGTCATACGGCGCGGGCATCTCCGCGATCTGGTTCTTTCGCGAGCATTGGTTCGTCACCGGCGAC
>NZ_JAPNLE010000005.1 GCF_026627925.1 Cupriavidus sp. D39 | reverse complement strand
TTCGGTTCCTAAAGCGCGCGGAGCTCGAGGCGAGGTTCGGCCAGTTTGAACCAGCCGGCGACCAAGCGCGGACGCCGGCGCCAGAGCGGACCTACAAGCGAGATCCTGAGAAGCGGTTGCAGCGGCGCCTGGAGAGGAAGGCTCTTCGCGACGACCTTCGAGCCAGGTTTGCCGCCGAGCAAGTCCGTGCGAAAGAAATGCGGGCTCGCGCCACGCTGGCTCTTGCCCCCTGTACGCTGAGGACAAGCGGCGGCTAGTCGAGCTCGAAGCGCGTTACAAAGCCGGGCGGAAGGAGATTCAGGGAAGCCGAACATTGAACCAGCCACAGAAGCAGCAGGCTTACATGCTGCTGAAGATGACAACGGAGCGGACGCGCGCCCAATTGAAGGAATCCATTAAACGAGAGCGGGAGCAGAGGCGCGCCCTCCTCCCCGCCTTACCTAGTTGGCGGGCGTGGGTGGAGAATCTGGCGCAGCAGGGTGACGAGGCCGCCATCAGTGCTCTGCGCGGCATGGTGTACCAGGAGGGGCGTGATCGGCGAAAGGGCATAGTGGGCGATGCCCCTGCCGAAGGGCGTCCGGAAGACGAGCAGGAAGAGAACGCCATTCGTCCCGCCGAGCCACACCGGACTGACCCCCATGCACGGACGATCCAGAACCTCATTTGGAAGGTCTCCAACAACGGACGGGTGCTATACAGCTTCAACGATGGCGGCAAAGCATTTGACGATGAGGGCTCACGAGTCACCTATGGTCGGAGGGACGTGTCGGACGACGCATTGCTCATGTCTTTGCAGTACGCGGACACCAAATGGCCAGGGGCGTGCGCCTCACCGGCGGTGATGCCGAGTTCAAACGGCGGGCGGTACGCTTGGCTACGCAACTGAATATCCGGATAGCAAACCTCGAGCTGCAAGCTCTGCAGCGAAGCTATCGAGATGAGCTCTCAGCAGTAAGAAAGGTGCACGCTGTTGGCAAGCACGGCGAACGTCCGATAGTGGCCATTGAGGACGAAGTGCGTGCACTGGACAGCAACGCGAAGATTGCACACGTGAGCTCGCAAGCTGGGCGCTATAAAGGCAAGGTGGTGTTTCAGACGGCGACGCACATCGCGCAGGAGGTCGGTCGTCATGAATACGTCATTCACGACAAGACCGCCTTCCGTACCGTACCTGAGACCGGGGGCACCGTTACTGTGACCTACCGAGACGGCAAGGCCGGCATTTCGAGTAAGCCGACGCAAGGGCGCGGTCGTTAGGCAAAAAAAGGGCCGACGATCAGTCGGCCCTCTTGTTTGAGGTACGTCGGGGAGACTCAGGCGCGCGCGGCGCCGGCGCTATGCGCCACGTCGACCGACTTGAAGCAGACGACACGCAAGACAAGGAGCCCGCCCCCAGGCCAAGCAAGCTGCAGAGCAACTGCAGGCAAGACTGGGACAGGCTCGTTGTGGCCGTAAGCAACTGCCGCACTTCCCATGAGAGATTGAGCAGCATCCAGATGGTCGCAGCAACATAGAACACTGAGTGCAACGGCCTTCGCATCGCTTGTTCCATTGTCCGGCGCGGAGCCCGGATGAATAGCCCCAGCCAGCCTCCAACCAATATTGCGACCAGGTAGTGCACTGGCGAGAAGCGGTTTTGGGTTCGACAATGAAGTACACCGTCATGACGAGCACGAGGATGGCGGACGCTCGAAGCCCCTTCGACCAGTTGTCCACGAGTTTGCCAGCTTCCCGGAACACAAGTCCCAGTAGCTGGACGCCGCAAAATGCAATCAGGGTGTAGGCAAATCCTGAAACAAAGTGCTCCAACAAGGGAGGCGCGTCAGCGCTTCCGAGTGCTGCCGCCTCGGCGGCGCGCAGCGCCTGGACCCAGGAATAGTCAACACTACGATGAAACTGAGCAGCAATGCACATAAGCCCAATCGTGGTGGTCAGGAACGTCCACTGAATTGTGGTGAGCCAACGAAAATCTTTCTTCACTTTTTCTCCGTAGAGGTTAGCGGCGCCGACGGCAGCCATCCTAAGTAATGGACTTGGTTTTATCCATCTATAAAAAAACCCGGCCATTAGGCCGGGCGGGACAAAGACGCCAGGGCGGGTCAGGCCCAGCGCCGGAGAGGTGCGTTACAGGGACACGGCAGTGCGGATTGCGTCCAGAGCGCCGACGCTCAGGAACGCGCGCTTCGACTGGATGGCCACGTCCTTCGGGATGAAGAAGCCCGACTTCCAGCGCTCCGAACCGCTGCCGGCAACGATGGCCTTGCGCGCACCCGCCGCAAAGGCGCTGGCGGGAACGTAGGCGTTGAAGGATTCGTAGTGCGCTACGGTCGGGAACGACAGCAGATAGACCGTCTTGCCGTACAGCGTCTGGGTTTCCCATTTGCCGTCGGGCAGCGCCGTGGCGCCGGCACCGCACCCGGCGGCCTTGGCGTCAAAGACCTTCAGCACGCCCGACGCGGCAAGCTGGTATTGCACGCGTGCGCTGGCATCAGCACTGTCTTCGCAGAAGCTGCGCGTGAGCAGGTCCGCTTCGGATACCAGCAGCGGGTCGAGCTCGCCGAACATCGACGCGATGACTGTCGCCGTCGAGGGCGCGAACGAGGGATACGCTGCCTTTACGCCGGCGGGAAGCGCTGCGGCCACCATGGAGGCGGTCAGCGGTGCGCCCGCGGCATTGACGAGATAGTCCGTCACCTGGCCGCCGCCCACATCCTTGAGGTTGAGCTTCACCGACCAGGTGAAAGGAGCACTGGAGATGCTGCCGAACGAGACCGTTGCCACCTCGTCGGACGAGAAGGTCGCTTGGTAGCTGGTGGTGGCGTTGGTCCAGCCCGAGGATGCGAGTGCCCAGTATGCAGCCGTGTCGATCGTGTCGAAAGCGCTCGTGGGCGTGCTGTTGGCGCTGGGGCCGACGGCGACGGCGACGGCGGCGCGGATGTCGAAAACGTTGCTCGATGCCTTGGTCGCAGCTGTCTTGGAGATGCCCTTTTGCTCCACGCCGTTCACGATGTTGCCAAATCCGCTGGCCGTCAGGAGACCCGCTGCAAGCGTTGTCTCGCCCACAGTCACGGGAGCCGTCGGCGGAGGCGGCAAAGCTTGCTCCGGCGGCGCGGAATTGCCATCGCCACCTCCACCGCCGCACGCGGCGAGCACGAGCGTTGCCAGAAAGGCGGGCAGCATCGAACGGGTTGCTTTCATAAGTGGCTTCCTTTTGTATGATTTAAATAAAGTAGATATGCTCTCACGAAAACCCGCAGAGCGACAGTCCTCGCCTTCCCTTCCCTATTTCCAACGTTGGAAAGCTCTTAGCGCTGAACGTGTGATCATCATATGGTGCACATGTGCACCATGTCAAGGATGATCTGGGACTGGTCGCAAGGGCTTGGAGAAACGCATGCAACTGGCGCCGCCGGCGAATGCGCGGTCGGCGCCGCAATCAAACGGACTAGTTTGTCTTCTTGTATTCCACACTGCCATCGGTAAGGTTGCCCGATGCCTTGTCAATGGCAAGCGTGATATCGCCCATTCCCATAGACACTTTCAAAACACCGTTTGCGTAGGTAGCCGGAATATTCTTGGTCTCCGGCTTTCCGTCTATGAAACTCGGGCCCGTGTTGCGGACCATAAAGCTATCGCCGTTGCGCTCAATTTCAAGGAAGCGCTTTTCACTCTTTAAATTGACCCACTTGCCCAGGTATTCACTTCCGCTGTTGTTGCCGCATCCGGCAAGGACGCCGAGGATGATCAGGGCGCTTCCAAGTAGTCGCTTCATTCTTTCGCTATCTCCGTGTGATGACTGGTCGAGCTTCCAATTGCGTAGCATAGCGCAGGAGAGCTCTTCTTCGTTTTATCGGAAGCTTGGAGCGAAGCTTGATTGGAGGGGGTATGCGCCGGCGTGGATCAGCGGCAAGAATCGCCAGCGCTACCTGATTGCGGAATAGTTCGCGCAGGCTGTCCCTATCGCCCAAAGCGAGCTATTCGCTAGGCTGTGCTGGGACATGCTCCTCACCACTTCTTCATAAGGACTGCCAAGGGAATATTCTCTAAGCTGCTTTGGTCTAGACCGGCCTCCGGTGCGCAAGCGGGAGCCGGCCTGTTAGCCGCTACCAGGCCGCGCACTTGCCACCAGGTCCACCAGAGGTGCCCCACAGTAAGTATGCCTGCATGCTGGCTTCGGACCGCAGAGAGGCGTTCCATGGCGAAGTCCCTCTTCCCCATTCGCGCTGCCGATGCCAAGAATGCGTCAATCTCTTGGTCGCTGGCCGAGCGGAACTGCTGCTCGGCGAACAGAGCTGCGCAAGCCCAAAAGGCCACTTCCTGACGCCATCTGACAAAGCGATAGCCCGCAAACACGATGATGGCCGCGATAGCCGCGGCGAAGAGCGGACTCGTCAGTAGAATCGACGCGAGGGATTGAAATTGCATTGTGCTTAATCGCTGGAGGTGGACGCGTCTGCGAGAAACGAACTTCGCATCGCGCAGATCGACATAAAGAAGACCATAACGGCACCCAGCCACATCGCAGCGCCCGCCAGGACGCGAATAGCAGTCATGGATTCTGGTGAGGTGGCGCGCGCAACCAGCAGAGCCGCCGCACTCGCGATGACTGCGACAACCAGGTGCAGGCGATGCGCACGATAGACCTGGTGCTCGGTGCTAAGCTCGCTTCGATTCTCCACAACGCATAACACTAGGGCGGCTGCGGCTATGAGGAGAAATGCGAGGCCTACGTTCGTCCAATAGCTGAATGTCAGTGCGCGCATTATCCACTCCCAATGATCCCAGAGTCCACCAACGAGCAGAATCACCGAGGCGGAAGTGATGGCCGCGAAGCCGATGGTCTTGGCGGCTTCGGCCCATGACCTAGCTAAGCCATGTGTTGCGCCCATCTGCGAAGCGTGTTGCAACCCATGCGAGCGTGAAATAATTTTATGGTGCACAAGTGCACGTAGTCAACAACATTTGACCGTAGTAGAGTCATGACAATAGGAATACGGTTGGCCTACCTAGGCGGTTGTGCGGCTGCGGTAGGCGCGCCTTCTCGAATTCCCTCTACTGTTCGCACCGCATGGCAAGCTATTCCCACGGCTGGAATTGGGCGTACAACTGCTCGTAGGCAGTCCACAGTCGTGCGCCAGCGGCATTCGTATCAGGCGTTCGCACGCCGGTCCGGTCGCATGCATAGCACGCTAGGAGAATGCCGGCACACGCGCTCAATACTGCTCGGGGTGTGTAGCCTAGAATGGGCTGATATCTTGCCGTAGGGCGGCCACTTTCACCGTCGGTGATGTAGACATCCACTGCTGAAAGCGAGGGATGAGCAGCATGGTGGGACAGATGACGATAAAGCCCGTCATAGACTGCAAGCGCCTCTCCCCTCCTCGCGAACTCGCGCATGTCAATCGCTGAGAGCCCAGCGTTCTGAGTAACGAACTCCGTTAGTGTTTCTTTGAGCGGCGCAACGTTCGGATACTTGCTTGAGCTTGAGCAGTGCATTCGCGTGCTTTACGCGCGACGCGTTGTCGTGGCCGACTAACTCCCCTGGCGTCACGGCATCTTCGGCTATTGCGGCCAGGACGAAAAAGGTCTCGACAAGCCCTCGTGAAAGTACGAGGGACTCAACGGTCATGCCGCCTTCCGCGAGGTTCATAGCGGCTTGGTAATGCGACGTGCACCGAGCAAAAAATAGGCTGACGACCAATTGCCGCTTCGTCGTCGCGTCCGGCAAGAGGGCTGCCACTTTCATCGTGAGACGCGAACATTCGTCGGCGAATGCAAACAGCTCTTCGTACCTTTCACGTTGGCCAAGTCGAAGGCTAGCACCGCCGTCGCCAGCGAAACCCTCTTGCTCGAAAGCCCCGTTTGGGATCATGACTCACTCTCCTTCTGGTGTCACAACGATTTACTGTCAAAGGTTTTTGTTTCCACACTGCGCGAAGCGCTCTGTTTCAGCATGGCTATTGTCATCGAAACAGCATTTCCAACGTTGAAATTGAGTGCGGGACGCGCAGCCGGCGGTCGCTGCTCCTACTTGGTCCGGTAGAATTTCTCTACGTCGTGAAGCCTACGATCGCGGTCCGCCGTGCTGTACAGCGTCGTGGTTGCGATGGAGGCATGTCCTAGATACCCCTGCACGACATTGATGCCCATGCCGGCGGCGAGGCCGTGTGCGCCGAAGGCATGCCTGAATGCATGCGGATAAATCCGCGTCATTTCCGCGAGCAACTCCGGGCTTTCGCTGGTGATGTGTGATAGAAACCGGTCTGACGTTTCCTCGATCAGCTGGCGCAGGCCTCGTGCACTATAGCCCTGCCGACCCTCGGTAGCTTTGGCTCGAGCTCGTGGGGTATTAGGCACGACTAGCGGCGCAATCAAGTGATCATCGGATAGCGGGCTATCCGCGTTCGCTAGGTCTGCCCAGTGCTCTTCTAAGGCACCGCGGAGTCGCTGACTGATTGGCACGAAGCGCTCACGACCGCCCTTGCCCACGATGTTTAGTTCTCCCCAAACCGCTTGCAGCTTTCCGCCTTGGGACGTGTTAGCTAACGGGACGAGGTTCATCCGCACTGCTCCTGCAGCTTCGTCGCAGCGCATGCCCGTCTCACGAAGAAGAAGTACGGCAGCACGCAGTAGGCGACCGCGCGCGCTGGCGAAGGCCTCGGCATCTAACCATGAGCTCATCACCTCCCAGACAGGCATGGCGATGGCCTTCTCAACGTGCATAGAAGGCTTGGCCACGCGCTGTAGTGGCACGCCGGCCCAAGGATTTGCGGCGAGATAGCGCCGGTCCACGAGCCACGCGCAGAGTGAATTGAGCACCGTTTCGCTGAAGGCTCGGCTGCGAGGCGCCAACGGCCCCAGAAAAGGACGCCACGCCGGGTTATGCATCGATGTGCCGGCCACCTGGATCTCTCGTGCCGCGCGGGGCCCGCACCAGCGTGCTGCGGGCTGCGGATCGGCCAAGAAGGCGCGGTAGGCAATGCAGTCATCCGTGAGCGCGTCGGCGAAGGCTTTCCCCCGTTCAAGGATGACCCAGCCAAGGAATCTCTCTGCCTCTTTGCGATAGGCGCGATAGGTTTGCGATTCCGTAGGCCAAAGGGAAAGCCAGGTCTGGATTGCCTGGTAATCATCACGGGCGCCAATCATGCAGCGCTCGAGAGGCGCGCGATTCACGCCTTTGGACCCGTCGAGTTCGCGTGGCAATCGCATCGCCTCGAGGGGAAGTGCGGTACCACCATCCACGCGCAATTGAGCAGGTGCCAATGGCCCCGCCGGCGGTACGCCTGTGACATGGGCGCTAAGCGGCCCTAAACTTGCACTGTACCGCTCCAGCACTCTTACTATGCGCGCGGCTGCCAATGGCCCCACTCGCGGCACGCGCCGCCACCAGGCGCTTCCACGCTGATTGCACAGTGCAGTGAGTTCCCCGAGGGTACGGATGCTGGCCGCCTGCAGGCGGCGAGCCAATGGGGCGGCGAGCCACAGGCCGACCCCATGCTCGGGCCGCGGTGCAGGCGTCGAGAGGTTCTCAAGCTCTCGGACAGCCTCAATAGCGCGGTCCATGCCCTTTCCTGAGCGCCCAGGCAGACTTGCAGCCTCCGCGAGGTCGTCCCTGCCATGCTGACGTGCGCGTTGTACCAGGGCGTCCCGGAGGGTATGCAGCAGAGCGAGCGCTGCGCGCGGCTCGAGCACGTCGTCCGGATCGGTAGCCAGCCAGCGGCCCGCGATGAATTCGACCGGCATGCCCTGCAGCCAGGCCCGCAGGGCGGCGTACTGCGCTCGTGTGGGCGCAGTAGCTTCCGGTGCTTCAGTAGGTATCACGGTCAATCCACAAGGGGCGCTTCTCGCCTTCGCGCTTGTCGATCGGCCCTTCGGTGTCGCGCCATGCTCGGCGATGAATGCCGACGATGGCCCGCCCAATCTCCTCGCCGTCCTGCGCGGAGAAGCAAAGCGCAACCGGGCGCTGCCGATCGGGATCGTCCGTGAAGGACACGTACAAGGTGACGTCACGGTAGCCAGGAGCATTGCCGTGTGTTTCGTACTTGACTTGGTACCGCGCCCCCTCAACCGGCGCGGGTTCGGGCGGTGGCAGATTGTTGAGATTCCAGTCCGCAATCATCCGCTGGAATCGGGCTTGGCCGTCGGGGAAGTAGTTGTGCACTTCCGCCTTCGCGCTGTTGTCGAGCCGAAGCACGGCAAGGCAATGCTCGAAGAGGTCTTCGTCTAGCCGGCGAAGGTCCGTCAAATCGAACGGGAAGTCCCGCCCGTTGTAGAGGCCAGCGAGGAAGCCCGCAACAATGCTGGCCTGATCCGTGTCGGACTCGGTCAACTCCAGCAAATGGACCAGGGAATCGAGGCCCCGATCGTGATCCTGCGCGCGCACCTCGGCGGCACGCTGGCCAGCGGTATTGCTGCTGCGCGCCTGCGCGAAGAACTCGTCCACCGCCTGGTGGAACGCTTGCACCAGATGCACCGGCACATGATTGGTGATGGCATGTCGCGCGGGGCGAGGATCTGTCATGATTGGCTCTCCACAATCGGTTCGGTGAGGAAATGCGCGGCAGCATACAAGGCGTTGCAGCTCCATACTTCCGCCCCGTCGCGGTAAAAGGTGCACCACTTTCCGTCACTGATGCAGCGGGCCTCCGGATGGACAGGCTGATGCCCGTTCATCGCCACGCGCAACATATCCGTGTCCTTGGTCCGCGCGGTGTACTCGCCGGCGGCGAGTGCTTCAACGGGGGCGAATTTTCGTGTCATAGCTTGGTAGTCCTAAATCGGAACATCAGCCAGCCGCAGGCTAAGCCCACACCGCGCAGCGCGCCACGCCAAAGCTTCGTGCCGTCGGCATTGCCGTGGAGCGGCACCAGCCCCTCGATTGCCGCGCTAAAGGCGATCCAGAAGCAGGCGAATGTGAGGATGCTCGGGGAAAACGCATGCGCGAACATCGCACCAGCGGCCAGCGCCAGATTCGCGCCGGGTCCGGCCGCCGTGCACAGCCACGCGCGCCAACGTGCCAGCGTCACCGCATCGTCATAGTAGGTCGCGCCATTGGGCAGAGGCAGCCCGATGCGCCATTCACCAACGCGTCGAGAACGGATGCGCAATAGGACCGGTCGCGCGCCGAGACGGACCGCCTCAACGGGGCGCCCAAAGGCAAGGCTTGCGCCGGCGTGCCCGAGTTCGTGCATGACCAGGTTGAGGAGCAGCCATCCCGCCACCACGGACCACTGTGCTCGCGTCGCGTCGTAGAAACTGAAGGCGGTGAACCACAACGCGTCGACGCTGAAGAGGGCTTCCATCATCAGCCAGCGTAACCTTCCCAGCGTTCAACGGCTCTACGCTGCGGCGTACCAGGGGCGTCGGTGTTATCCACGATGGAATCGATCAGCCGAAGATGCGCCGCCATATAGTCGTCAAACTCAGTTATTGCCACGCCTGCCAAAACGGCGCGCGACCACCATCCGTAGGCCACTGATAGCTTGCCATCCTCCGGCTCGTAGTCGCGCAGGCGCTGCAGGCCACCGTCGTTGTGTGCCACCGCCCAGCCGAACCCCTTAAGCATTTCGCGGACCACCTTGGGGAGCCCGCCCTTGGCAAGCTCGTTGTGCTCAGCGCGGTGCGCGCGCACGTCTTCGGGGACGCTCGTGACAAAGTTCATTCGGCACACGCGGCACTCCACCAGGTCGGAATCTCCGCGCGGCATATCTCGGTGTTTCATCGTTTCGTCCCTCTTAGAAAAGTTGGCGCCCACGCGCCTGCAGGCGCACCAAGTGCAGGCTAGCCCTACGCCCGATCAAAGTTAGCCAAGCGCAACAGCCGCCCGGTCGAATCCGGATGCCACGCCTGCGACAAGCCGAAGCGTCGTTGCCCTGGCTCCGCATAGAGGATGTTCACCGCCACATCCCCCACGTGATAGAAGCTGGCGGCGAAGACGCAACGCCCCGCTTCCTCATCGCCCTGGATCTCCGACCATCCCGCGATGCGCTTTCGGTAAGGCATCGCCGGCGCGGGGCCGATCGCCAGATGCACATGCGGATGGGCTGTGCCCGCGCGCAAGGCCTGGGCGAACGGGCCAATGTCGATCGGGATGCCGTGCTCGACAATCCTGCAACCGAGCACCTTGACGAAATACAGGTGCACATGCCGCATGGCGTCCTTGGCCGGCCCCTGGAAGACCTTGCCAAGATTAATCAGTCGTCCGGGGAATAGGCTCGGATGCGCCCGCAGTGCGGCGGACAGTCGCTCCCACGCGCGGTCATAGGGCTGGCTCAGGGCGTTGTTGCAGGGGGCGCACAGCAGCGCGTCCGACTTGAAGGCCGGGTCCTTCACGGTGCGCTTGCGGACATTGCGCGCCGCATCGGTGTGAAGATAAAGCGGCTTGTCCTGGGAGACGGCCCCAAAGCAGGCGCGCAGATCGGACGCCTTCAGCAAGTGTTCCGCCGAGGTCGCGGGACTGCCGCAGATCCAGCAATTCATGTTGCCTCTCCCCATGACGCTAACTCCTTGATTCCACGGCAATTCGGCCAAGCGCAAATTGGAACCGACCCCTTTTGCCCCGTGAAACTCCATGCCGATAATAGCAGTTATCGGCATGGACACCGGTGACGAAAAAGCCGCCCGGGGGCGGCATCATGGTGGATGAACGCTATTTGCTCAGGTACTCATTGCCCCACTTGTACCCAAAAACCTCGATTCCGGAAATCATAAAATACCCATTTGGGTAGTTCGTGTCTGGCGGTGAGTACGGGTTGAGGCTTCCTGTCAGACGTATAGGCACTTTCCGTTCAATTGCTGCGGCCACCATCGACAGCATTGCAGCAGCCTCCTGACTTTGCTGGGCGCCTGCGCCTCCGTTTGCCGACGCCACTATGATTTTCCCAGCGACATCGAGTGTAATGCCAACAATGCGTCTGGGGATCCTGGAGTCCCAATACACGAGGCCGAGTGGTATACCTTCTAGTTCCGCCATACTCATCTCCCAATGGGGCGTTTTGCTTCTATGCGTCCGCGCGGGATGCTACCCAGTTCTCGCCCTCCTCTTGGGCTTCCTGGAATGCCTCTTGGCTCAAGTACGCGCCCCAGGCATCCACCGGCCGCGCGCTCTTGGCCGTGGCCAGCCAGCGGGCGCGCTCCGCCTCAGTCAGCGCATTGAACCACGCCATGCCACGTTGCGGCTCGGCTTCCCGGTCGGCGGGAAACACGCCACCACCGGCTTCCTGGCCATCCTCAAACAGCCGGAGCCGCCAGCCGCCGCCCAGTTCGGTCGGACGCGAGTCGATCTCGTAACGATAGGTCGTCATCGGTTCTCCTGTGGCCCCTGGGGCGTTTTCCGTGGCGTCTATCGCCGGCGACGTCACTTGCTCTTGTACAGCTGCACCCAGGCGATGATCTCGTCCAGCTGCGCATTGTCCAGATGCTCGCAATTGGCGTAGACGGCGGCCGCCACGAGATTGCGATATTGCTCCGTGGTAGAGCCGACATCCTCTTTGCCGTCCATGCCTGGCTGACCGCCATCAGTCAGAACCCGGCGACCGTAGCGGTCAACAAAGTGCGATGGGCTGATTACAAGCTGCAGGTGCATGATGTTCCTCTACGGTTGCCGGCCCGAAGTGGGCGTTATCCTCTGCTCCTCAGCTGGAGGCGTTTTCTCTTGCTGCCCTGGTTGGGGCGTTTTCCTTCATTGCCAGTTATCGGCATGGAGGCGAATGACAAAAAAGCCGCCCGGAGGCGGCGTCACTGCGCTAAATCGTCGCCGCGCAGCATGGGCTGACAGACCACGTAATATTCTTGTCCAGGACTAACCGGGACGGCGGTCACGGACAAACTACCGACCGGCTTCCAGCCTTTGCTCACATTGCCGCTGACGGCCGTTGCGAGTGCTTCCAGGGCGGTCTGAAGGCGGGTGTGCTCGGCTTTCGAAATGATGTATAGATTGGAACTCATGCTGTATGAAGGATGCCCCGGCCACGTACCGGTATTGGGGACGCCATCTAAATGGCACCGTCTCCATGATATCTACTCTGCTCTTTGATAGGGGCGTTTTCTCAATCATGACCCCACTGGCGGCGGGTCCAGTCGCGATAGAGCCTGTGATGACTAATCATTCTGGCTGCCACGCCGGCGCCCGCTAGAATGGCCAGCAGCAGTATCACCAGCCCAAATGCCGTGAGGCCACAGCCGCTCACAGCAGCTAGCCCCATTGATGCCGGAAGATGCTCCGCACCTTCGCATTGGCTAGCCCACAACTGCAGCAGGCCCCACCAGCCGATGATAGCGGACAGCCAGAGGGCCGCGAGACGGAGGGTGAGCTTGCGTACCGGATGACGTTTCAATGTAGACATGTTTTTCCAAACCTTGGGGGCGTTTTCCTTAAGAACCGTCCCGTTCGCCGCGGACCAAAACGTAGCAGCCATACACAACTATGGCAACGCTGGCCACAACTTGCGCAACGCCTACGCCTAACCAGGCTGGTTCGGTGGCTCGTCGTACATTGTTGAGCGCAACGAACAATGGCAGCAGCCCAATCAGGGCGGCCAAGCCTGCGCCGGAGTCATAGAAGCACTTCCAGAATTCTTTGAGGGTCATGATTTCTCCACAATTCGCTGTATCTCTTATCGGCTACCGCCAGCGTCTCTGCACCCCACAAACAGGGGGCGTTTTCCTTCAGTCACTTTGCTGCCGTCAATCGAATGGTTCCGGCTTTCAGGATGCCCTTACAGACCGAACCGCTAGCGAGTTGTCCACTTGGGCCAGTTGCGGTGAATCCCAAACTAAAGAGGTCCCCGTCGCACTCCCAGAAACGGGAGCCGTCCCGCTCAGAGGAGGGAAATAAGTTCGGTTGCGATGGTGTCATGGCTGCTCTTTTCTTCCACCGTCAAATTATGATATTAAAATACCACTAATGCAACGCTGCCGCAGACTTACGCACCGTTGGTGGTCCGGCACTTTTTCCAACGTTGGAAAAACCGGACCGTCACTCCGTCCTCCCGATTCAGTACTGCCTGTCCCTACGCCTTGCGCCGCGCCTCAGCGATGACGGCGCGAGTCTGCATATCGGTGTCGATGGCCTTGTCGAACGGCATGTCGCCGGGCAGGTCTATCCGCCAACCATCATCCTGCGGTTGCGCCAGCGACATCAGGTGCCGGTAGCGCCGCGCATCCTCGCGGAAGCTCTCCAGCAGCTCGGCTAACTGCTCCGCCCGGGCTTTCCAGTCGGTCTTGTCCCAACTGCGGTCCATCGTGTCCCTCCTTGGTCCGGTCGTGGTGCTTCACTCTTCTTCGGACGGCCTGATCGCGTCGACCAGTGCTTGAAGCCGCGCCGCGTCCCCGGGTGCGTGGTCGCTGTACGTCAGCCGGCCCCACACTCAACAGCGCCATGGGCGAACTACTGGAACGGCCCTTTCGCGGTGAAATCCCTCTCTCTGTCGGCATCTTTCTTCCAGAGCCCAATCGACGCCTCGACCACGGTTGTCAGGGCAGCGTAGGAATAGCGCGGCTCGCGTCTGGCCTCGTCGGCGCGCTCGGCGTCGATTTCGGCCCGCGTGCGCATGTCGCGGCGCACTTCGCGTTGCAAATCGGTCATGCGTTCTCCCTTGCCGCTGGGGGCGTTTTCGTTTGAGGTTTCAGACCATACCTAGCGAGCCTTTTTGCAGTCGCCTCACGTGCCAGCCCAGGCCTTCGGCCCATATAGGCTCGCCGTATTCGTCGTAAAGGCGAACCCGCACAGGGCGGCCCACCATGGCGCGGTCCAAATCACGCTTGCGCAGTTCAACCTGGCGCAATTGCCCGGCGATCATGGCGTGGCGCTTGACCAGCTTTGGCCCTTCCCAAATTCGTACAAGCCCCATCACGATCAGCGGGAGCCCGACCGTAACGAGCGCAGCGAATAGAAGAGCCTGACGCAGCACTGAAACTGAATTTTCCATACCATTTCCTATGGTCGGATGCCCCTGATGGGGCGTTTTCCTTCAACTGGTCAGTCTGTGATGTAGCCCCAAACCTTAATGAAATCGTGGATACCCACGCTCACCTGCGCGTCCATGGCATCGGCCAGGGCCAAGCCGTGCAACATGCCCCGAAAGAACTCGTGCCCATAACCCTCTCCCGTGCCTTCCTTGCGCTCACGGTACAGCGTGCGCATGTGGGCCTTGAGCGTATCCAGTCCCTCCGCACCGGCATACAGGAGGCCGCTCTCGCGAGCCCGCGCTGCCTCGGTTTCGCGGGCCACTTCGTCAGGCGTGCGCGGGTACATGCGCACCTCTTTCTGGAATCCGTCCATCGGCCTTTCTCCTTTGCCACTGAGGGCATGCTCTCTCGCTACCCACGATGGGCGTTTTCCTTCAATGCCAGTTGTCGGCATGGACAAGCGGACAAAAAACACCCGCCGAGAGCGGGTTTCGGTGTTCTGTCTGCAACTGCGCGACCGCAGCGGCCACGGCGCACAGCGGAGCCGTCGGCACCATCGACACGCCGGCGGGCCGGCGCGATTGGACGAAGCCCGGTCCCGTGGCCTGCGGCGTGATCCAGCCGCTCGGGTGCCCGGCGGCCAAGATGTTCCGCTGCCGTTGCGCTGGCTCGAGCAACTGCCGCAGCGTGGGCCTTTCGCGCCAGAACGCGACTCGCAAACTCCGAGGCACTTTCCTTCGCGCCATCAATAGTCAGGAAGCCCCGTGCCTCATAGGCCAAGCTCCAATTGCACGGGGGTGGCCGTTGGGATATGTCAGGTCCTCAGCAACGATGGTCGGGGGCGACCGCGATCATTTCCTGTCCCGCGAATACGGCCGTTTGCATCTGGTCGTATCCATCGCGCGATCCGCAGTGCAGTTAGCCTCGAAGGGTATTGCCCACGTCATCGAGCTTTGCGAGGCTTTCGGTGATTCTGGTCAAACTCGCGGTGAGCTCATCGTATTTGGGGCTTTCGTAGGGGGTGTCGTCCAGAGCCCTCGATACGCTCAGGAGCTTCTGCTGCAACCCTTTCAGGAGCGCATCGTAGGCGGCCTGTTCTTCTTTGGTCATTTGCATCCTAGGTGGTATTGACAGCGGGAGGCCTGTGCCTCCTCGCGCGCATTTCCGCGCAATAGCAATGTTAGGTGCACTTGTGCACTTCTGTCAATTCCTAGCGGGCGGCTTTCTGACGTTGGAAACCTAGCGAGTGTGGGAGCGGTCCGAGTCCCGGTCGACTGCCTTCCAATCGGCAATGGTGTGTTGGTATTTCACCTTGACATAGGTGCCAACTGGCGGGGAAGCATGCCAATGCTCTGTGGGGTGGATAACGACGGTGTTGCGTCCGAGATCCTGGACGCAGCACTTGTCATTGCCCCACAGGATGCGACCCGCATATTGGCCGGATTCGTAATTGCCCTGCTGGACACTCCGGCTCGTGGTGGCCAGAAACTGCTGAAGGTCGGGTGACGCGGCAATGAGCTCGTCCGCCGGCGGCGGTGGAGCAATCCGCTCACGCTCCGGTTGGAGGCGCAGGAGCTCGGCCTGAAGCAACGCCGGGATGCGATCCGCGAGGTCATCCGCCATCTTCATCTTGGAGAGGCACTCCAGCATCAATGGCCGATCGCTAGAGAGCTTCTCCGTGGCCTTCGCGAATGAGGAAATGATGGCTTGCCCATAGGCGCCCATCGCCTTCTCGACGGCTGCAGTGGGGATACTTCCCCACTTCTCCACCATCATGCCTAGGTCGATGATGTCCCGATACATGCTTTGGATGTCGCCTTGGCGGTCGTCGTTGGCGAGCAATTTCTCCGCATACATGTCTTCCCGCGAGAGGACCGGCACGCCCATCAGGGGGCTTGGCGCCCCAACAACCTTGATACGCGCCTCATGAACGAATTCGATCTTGAGAGGAACGCCATCGATCGATGCAAACGTCCGGACGCCATATTGGTCGGTCCGCACATCGCGTAGCAATTCAATTCTTTGACCCTGCGCGGCAACGCCTTGGAGCCCTTCGTTTTCGCGGATGGCTTCTCGAAGCTTCCGATAGCCCTCGGAGGAACCGACCATAAAGTCTACGTCGACCGATTCGCGATACTCATCGGCCCCCGGAGAAAGAACAATAGCCGTTCCGCCACCAAAATAAGTATCGCATTCTCGCAAAAATGAACCGTCGAGTTGGGACAGAAGTTTAGCGATCCGCTGGTGATGTTCTCGATTAAACAAGAAGGACCCCGTTTCCGAATTGATTGGTCAGCCGGCGAACAAGGTCGCGCTCAGGACGGGTCATGTGCTGTTGATCCACATGTCGCCAATTAGCCTCATAGAGGGCGAACGCTTCCCGATCATCCACGCGGGTTGTACCGGGACGATTCCAGACCAGCATTCGCAGTTGAGGGTATTGAGCTAACGTGACCATGATTTTCACTCTATTCAGAGTATGGCAAAGCCGACCTAGTTTGTCTAATCGAAGCCAGGTACCTGTTGGAGCGAGGGCCGCGGACAGAGTTCTGCGATAGCCCTATTTCCAACGTTGGAAATGGCCAAACAGGCACTTATTCTGTTGTGGCGCCAGAGGCACTCAGAACCCGCTCAGCGTGCCTAATTACCACCTCAGGACAATTGCGCCGGCGGCGGCTATTTTGCGCCGCGAGATATGACTTCCAGGTGGACAGGGCTATCGGAAAAGCCTGCCCTTCGTTGACAAGCGTCAGTGCCTCTTCCTGCGTAAGTTGGGCCTGCGCAATCAGTTCACGCAGGAGTTCGCCGTTGTCTTTCTGTGCCGCCATAGATTCAAATTAAGTGTACTTGTGCACCAAGGATAGCAGGTCGTGCAGATTTCGCACAGACGGCTCAACGGCTGCCTGCTCATCGGGGGAACGATTCGTCTCCTTTCGGGGTTGCTGGACAAGTTCGAGAGTCGCGGTACTGGCCCTATGCAGCACTAAGCGCGCATATTCATCCAAAGAGTAGCCTGCGGCGTTGGCCGCCTCGAGCAAATGCTCGTGGTCTGACGGGTGGAGGCTAAGATTGAGAACGGTATGAGGCAGCATAGTTGTCTATCCATTTATCACATGCGAAACAATACTATAAAAAAAGTATCGATGCGGCACGTACTCGTGTCGGATGCACTCCGATGGCGCTGGACCCTACTCGGCCAACACTGGAAAACCACAGGAGGTAGAGTCATGACCACCGCAAATGTTCATGTCGTGCCGCACGGCGACGGCTGGGACGTAAAACTCGCGTGCGCGAGCTCGCACCACTCAGAGCAGTCCGAGGCGGTCGCTGCGGGCACCGAATTGGCCAGGCGCGAAAAGGTCGAGTTGCTGGTGCACGGACGCGACGGTCAGTTCCGCATGCGCAACAGCTATGGGAACGACCCGCGCAACGTGCCGGGCTAACGCCATGGCTTCGCGTGAAGGGGTGCTGCAGCTGGCCGAGGTCACTCCCATGCTCGCGCGCAAGGCGCTGACCTTGCCGAGCCGTGGCGATTGGCGCTATGAATTGAAGTTCGATGGGTACCGGATGCTGGCCTCAACCACTGTGCCGGCGCTGAAGACGCGCCACGGCACCGACTGCACCAGATGGTTTCCCGAGGTGCTTCCAATTTTGGCGAGACTACCGCCAGCCACCGTACTAGACGGCGAAATCGCCGTCCTGGATGAAGTGGGGCGGTCTGACTTTGCCAAGCTACATGCTCGCGCCAAACGGCGCGGCTTGTCTGCGGGTGATCCGCTGGCGGTTTATTGCGTTTTTGATTTATTGGCCCTTCGTGGCAAAGACCTTCGCGGCCTACCCTTCGAGGCTCGCAAGTTGAGACTCCGCAAGCTGCTCCAGCCGATCAAGGAGGGCCTGCTGTACGTTGAAGACGTGGACGATGGCGAATGGCTCTACCAAGCCGTCCTGGCGCTTCAAATGGAGGGCGTGGTGGCCAAGCGTGTCGGCAGTCCCTACGTGGGCGGCGACGGCCATTCAGATTGGTTCAAGATAAAGCGGCCTGGCGCGACGCCGCCGGGACGCTTTCGGCGCGAAGTGTAGGGAACCGGAATTAGCTGGACTAGGTGCAACTCTTGCTGGACCCGAAATGAGTTCAGTGGACGCCGAAGGCGGTCCACTGAACTCATTAGCCGCCGCCGTTACCTTGGACGATGGTAAGCGTGGCGGCTGGCTTGCGCTTCACAAACAGCGAGATCTCGTTGTACAGCATGCTTACACTAAAACTGAGGTTGTCAATCGCAGCCTCCTCCGGCGTCTTTCCATCGATCTTGAGCAAGTCGCTTGGCACCCCGATAAGCGACGAGATGTGGTTCATACGATCGAGAACGCCTTTGAGTTCAAGATTGTGTGCGATGTGTTGCGCAGGCCGTTTAGCCTGCGTGCTGCCTCCCAAACGTTTGGATGAATGTCCTCCTTAGAGAGCGCTTCAGCGAGGCAAATCGCCTGATGGCATTCGAGTCTTGCTGCCGCCAACGCATCCTTGTTCGCAAGGCGTTCATCCACGAAAGAGCGAACCTGTTCTTCCACGAGCAGGTGTAGCTTCAGGATCAATAGCGAGACGTCACTCCCGCGAGGTAGAAACGAATGGAACTTGCGGAAGGATGCAATTGCGTGAGCATCTGGTTCTGGCAGGTGCATTTTGCGACTCCTAACGAATGGGCTCCATGGATGCCGAAGGCAGCCCACTATAACGGCGGGTTAAGCACATATCCATACATTCAGAGCCCTTCTCCGTGACTGTGGACAATTTACCTCAAGGCGTCGAATGGTCGAAACTGGGCCGAAGCGGCGCCTCTCGCGCCTGGAAACAGTCAGGTGGCTCAGTCTAACGAATTTGCGCTGGGAAACTTGCCCTGCGTTGGCGTTGCCGACAAAGCTATACGTTGGCAGCCCATTGATTCGTAAGGACTCGGCTAGCGAATTCGGTTTCCCTGCACGAGTAGAGGTCACTCGAACTTCTTGAAATCGTCGACAGCTTGAAATGCAGGTGGTCGCCAAGCGTTTAGACGACGATGCCCACGGTAAAGCGCTGCGGGACAAACAACGTCGGGCTGCAGCTCGGCGGTGGTCCACGCGCCCGAGAAGGCGGCCCTTGGCGTCGTAGAGCTCATTTTTGAGCTACACGTTATTGTTAATAGTGCATAGCATACCCTATCAAAATGATTCGCATGGTATTCTTTGCGTTTTTTTGGCGCGTTCGTTTCTAGCGCGCGCGAGGGCCACGAGTCTGGGGGCATGCATTGAAAGTTAGGGAAGAAATGTTGTCGCAAACGCAACGGGAGAGGTTGGCCTTCCTAGAGCTGCGCGCGTTTTTCACAGGTGAGCTCAGTCGCGGCGACATCGAGACCCGGTTTGGAATCAAGCCCGCGGCGGCCTCGCGCGACTTGGGCATCTACCGCGAGATGGCGCCGGGAAACCTGGATTACGACCCGGCTGGCAGGCGCTATCGGCCCACGGCGTCGTTTGCCCCGATCTTCGAGTTCCATTGCGAGCGAGTGCTCGCATGGCTGTTGCAGGGGTTCGGCGACGGATTGGAGCTTGGCCTCAAGCCGGCCACGCCATGCGAGGGGCCTGGCCAATTGGTGCGGCCAGACATGGCGGTCCTGGGCGTCATCACCCGGTCCATGTGCGCCAAGCGCCCGGTCAGAATCAGCTACCTGTCGATGTCGTCAGGGCAGAAGCGTCGTGAAATTGTGCCGGTCGCCTTGGCCGACAACGGCCTGCGTTGGCACGTTCGGGCATTCGACCGGGAGCGGCAGCGGTTTGGCGATTTCGTTCTGACTCGGATCGCCAAAGCCCAAGAGCTCGATGGCGAGGCGGAGGAGCGCGAGCTCCTCGGGGCGGATGAGCAATGGGCGCGGATCGTGGACATGGAATTGGTCCCGCATCCCGGCGTGAAGTGGCCCAAGGCGGTGGAGGCGGACTATGCCATGAGCGATGGCGTGCTGCGAATGAAGACGAGGGCAGCGTTGGCAGGCTACGTCTTGCGGCGCTGGTCGATCGACGCGACGCCAGACCACAGCCTCGATCCGGCGTCGCATCACCTTTGGCTTCGGAATACTCCCACCCTTTATGGGGTCGAGAGCGCCGCATTGGCGCCTGGGGCTGCGGCCGAGTATTGAACACAGAACATAAACATACGAAGAACACAGAAGGGAACAATATGCTTGGATTGCAACTGCGCGACGAGTTCAAAGGAGCCAGGCTCCGGGGGACGACCATCGACTTCACCAACGACGCGAAGACTGGCGCGTTGGATATGGCCGCCCAGGATTTCTTGCGCATCACCTATCCATCGGTCGACCTGATCAAGACAATCAAGGCGGCGGCTCCCGGATCGAACCGAGCGGTGGTCCTTATCGGCGACAAGGGACAGGGCAAGTCCCACCTGATGGCAGCTCTCTGTCATTTGCTGCGCGACCCCGAGGCGGGCGAGGCTTGGCTCAAAGACTGGTCCGATAAGCTGGGCCGTCCTGAGCTCGCACAGCTTGGACTTCACAGCGCGCGCCATGTCATCGCCGAGCCACTGCACGATCGGCGCTTCGCCTACCTATGGGATTTGCTGTTCGCGCGCCATCCCAACGGCGAATATGCCCGCGGCGTCTGGGCAGGTCAAAAGACCGAGGTTCCAGGCAAGGACATCCTGGTGGCGATGTTCAAAAGCAAGCCCTGCGCGTTGCTGCTCGACGAGTTCCAAACCTGGTTCGACGGCCTCAGCGACGCCCAGGAGCCCCGCCAAGTATGGGCCTTCAATTTCATCCAGCTCTTGTCGGAGATCGCGGAGAACAACCCCGAGCTCTTGACGCTCGTGGTGTCAGTCCGCGAAGGCAGCTCTAACGCTGCCCAGCAGCTCTTTCGCGTCAATCCCGTGCGCGTCGATTTCAAGGGCGAGCAGGCCCAGCACGACCGTCGTCGTTTGTTGCTGTATCGGATTTTCGAGAACCGCATCAACATCTCCGAGGCCCAGATTGTCCCGCTGATCGAGCCTCATCTGTCCGAGTTCATCCGGCTGGGTCAGCGCCCCGCGAGCGAAGTCGACAAGCATCGGGCGCGCTTCGTCGAGGCCTGGCCGTTCTCGCCAGAGCTGCTTCAACTACTGGACGACGAGGTCATTTTCGCCATCAAGGCACAAGGCACGCGTGATTTGGTCCGGATCTTGGTCGAACTGTTCAAGACAGCGGGCGACACGATTCCGGTGATCACGCCGGCCGACTTCGAGCTGTCTGGCGATGACCGTGGCAGCGCGGCGGCTCTGATCGACAACGTCGGCATCGACCATCACAAGCAGCTTCGCGACCGCGCGCTGCGTAACCTTACGGCAGTCCAGGAGGCCTTGGGCGGCGATCTGACCGGCGTTCCGCACTTACGCGAGATTCTCACGTCGCTGTGGCTGCGCTCCTTATCGCTGGACAATCAGCGCGTCGGCGCCGATCCCGAGACGCTGCAAATCGATGTCACGCGTGGCGCGAGGCTCGACGACAACGCTTTCCAAGCCGAGCTCGCCTCGATCGAGAGCAACAGCTACAACATCCACAAGACCGGCTCGCGCCTTGTGTTCAAGCTCGAGGAGAACGCCCGCACTCGGCTGATGGCTCACGCCAGAAACGACAAGCTGTTCCAAAACGGCGAGGACGTCGATTTCCTGGCGAGCGAGATTCGCCACGCTATCGGCGGCGACGCGCAGATCAGCGGGATGTATCGGACTATTGTGCTCAAGCGCGAATGGAACAACTCGCCGTGGGATGAGGTAGAAGAGGCGCTGCGCCCGAACGTGTGGGACAACAAGATCCCGTTGATTGTCCTGCCGGCGTATCCGGCCGAGCTCAATGCGACGCTGGGCGCGTGGCTCAAAAAATTCTTAGGCTCTAATCGCAACACGGTGCGTTTTCTGTTGCCCAAGAAGGGCAACGACGGCGCATCGGCCATCTACCAGGATAAAGAGCTGATCTTGGCGGCCAGGGCCGCGAGCCTCGCCAAGGGATGGGCTAAGGACGAGCCTGCCTACAAGGCGCTGTCCACCGAGTTTCTTGGCGCGTTGAAGACGCGCATCGCCGAGCGGTTCGATCGTTTCGCCATCCTGTCGGTCTGGAACCATGAAGACTCGTCCAAGTGCGTGTTCAGCGTCGAGCCTCACGGAACCAAGGGCGACAAGATACCGGCGGCCATCCAAGAGAAGATCAAGCAGAACTTGTTCGTCGATGAGGATTTCGATGAGCTGGTGGTCAGCTTCGCCGAGAAGAACATGTCGATGGCCAAGCTGTTGGTTGAGCTTCGCGAGCCGCGGGGCGGTGGTCTCGACTGCATTCCTTGGTTAGGTGAGGCCGAGGCGAAAGACTCGGTGTTGGCCGCTTGCGCCGCTGGCCAGATCACTATCCATGCCCGTGGGCTCAATAGCCTGCAGGTGGTTCCCGGTGAGCCTGGCGATGTCGCTCTTCGGCGCATGAAGCGCGACTTCAACGTCACCGGCAAACAGCTCGAAGACACCACGCTCTCCAAGCCTGGCTCGGCGCCGTCGAGCTCTGGCCAGACGCCCATCGTTCTGCCTGTGGGAGGCATTGGCGGTTTGCCTGGCATCGCGCCAGTCCCAGGCGCTCCGGGCGCACCTGCTCCGGGCGACGCGCCGCCCCAAAATCCGTTCGGCGATCCGCCGCCAGCAGGCGGTGGGGCCGGAACTCACGCGCCGATCACCACCAAACTTGAAAGCGCTCCTACTTCGGGACTCAATCTGCTCAGCCGGGTCGTGGACACTTGGCATGTGGGACCGGCGACGATGGTGCGCAACGTCTCGATTAAAGTCGAGAAGCTCACCGGTGCACAGTTGCAGCAGTTGATCCGCAATCTGCCCGATGGCCTCTCGTATGGGCTCGATGCGGACAAGGAGGAATCCTGATGGCTATGACCGCCCAATCGTTGCAATCTCTGCTTGTCCAGGCGCCAAGCGTCGTGTGGACCGACGTCTTTTCCGATGTTTGGGAACGTATGTCGCAGCCCGTCAGCGGCGATGTCGCCTCCGAAATGGTGCGCCGAGACAAGGACATCGAAGGCCTCGACTTGGTGCTGTCGAGCGCTGCCTGGGATCTGTGGTCTCACTTTGAGGCTTGCGCGCCAAAGACCTCCAAGGCCTTGCAGGATTTCTGGTCCGCGTCCCTTGGCTCGAAGGCTGTCCTAGTTCTGGATGCGTTGTCGTTGCGCGAGGCGCCTTGGATTTTGCAGGAGGCTCCAAAACGCGGCTTCAAAGTCCATGGTGGACGGGCTACCGGATCGGCGCTCCCCAGTGACACCACCAGTTTTGCAAAAGAGCTCGGCATGTCGCAGCGCTCCGTGTTGACGTCAGGCCAAGTCGGCTCGTTGAAGCTGGCGGGCGCGGCCACGGCTCTGTTTGCCCAGCCGTGGCTCGAATGCGCTAACACGTTGCCTAACCATCCTGATTTGTTTGTGTGGCATGACTGGCCCGACAGCCTTATGCATGATCTTTCCGGCCCAGGGCCTGGGTTGCGCCAGCTTGCGGAGGATGCGAAGATTGTCCTGACCGGCGATGATTTTTGGGCCTTCGTCGAGCGTCTAGCCACCGGCCGCCGCCTCATCATCACTGCGGACCATGGATACGCGGCTTCCGGCCAATTCAGCGATGTCCTTGATCAAGAGCAGAAGGAATACTTCCAGAAGACTTTTGGGGCCGAGCGTTTTGCATCAAGCGCCGACAAGGCCGCTTCCCATTGGCTCCCTCCGGTCGACCTCCCATTGACGACTGCCCGTGGCGACTACCGCTTTGCGCTTGGTCGCAGGGCATGGAGCGTCCAAGGTGGGCGCAAGAATTTATCTCACGGTGGCATCTCATTGCTGGAAGTCGCCGTGCCATTCATCGAGCTCTCGCGGGCGCTCTGAAAGAACATATGGTTACTACAAAAAAGAGTAAGGCGGAGCTTCAAGGCGAGCAAATCGCCGCATTGGTCGGCGCAGGGAAGGCTGTTTCGCTCAAAACGGTCGATTTCTCTGACCCTAACCGACCGAAGACTTGTCTGGAAGTTGATTTCCCAATTTTGCCCATTAACCAGGTCGCAACCTTGGAAGGCAACGCGGGCAAACCAATCTATCAAATGTCGAAATGGTGGGCACGGCGCAGGTCCAGCGTATTTCGCTCCATGTTGATCGCGGCAGCCACCAAGGCTCCCGATGATGAGCAACATGCCGCCAAAACGGTTTGGGATTCCTACTACGCAAACCACCAAAAGCGAGGCTCATTCAAAGACGTGAAGGTTGCCGAGATCTTCATGGGCGGCGGCACGACGATAGTCGAGGGAGCGCGGCTTGGCATGCAGATGGTTGGGAACGATCTCAATCCGGTGGCTTGGCTGGTCGTAAAGAACGAGCTCGCGCAAGTCAAAAGAAAGGAGCTTGAAGACCTGCTGGCGGCCATCGAAGACGATGTGAAATCTGAAATCATGCCTTACTACGCTACGACATGTCCCCGTGGACATAAGTCGAAGTGGATTGAAAAGTCTACTGGGAAGGTGATGGGCGATGAGTTCAGTCCGCTGACGCTGACGAGGGACCAGAAGAAGCAGTATAGGTATGAAGGCCCTGAGGTGATCTACACCTTCTGGTCGAAGCACGGGCCATGTGAAGCCAATGATTGTGGCCATCGGACGCCAATCATGTCGTCCGCCGTGGTGTCGGTCAAAGAGATATCCGTTAAGACTTGGAGCGGCTTTGAATGTTCATGCGGCCAAACGTTCCGCATTGAGCGTGATGAGGCTCGCATGGCCCCCGGTGCGCCTTTGTTTGTGGCGCCAAGCGAAAAGCCGTATTCGGCAATGGACGCGGAGGGCCGTTTTGAATGCCCACATTGCGGGAAGGAGCATCAGGACCTTAAAGCCAAAATCAGCGGCGATTCGATCAACCTGGGCAAGGGCAAGAATGAGAAGATCGCGCTCACGCTTTTGGTTCATCCCGACTGGTTAAAGGGCGCTCCCGGAAAAGATGCGGAGGGACGCCCTTATGGCGGTAGCGTGACTGACGATGTGGAATCTACGCGCAGATGGAACGCCGTCCGTGCATCAACGCTCAAGCTCCTAGAAGTTCGCGGGGCTTTGCCGGATGTCGTGACATGCCCAGACACAGGCGTTTCATTCGAACCTTCGGCTGGAACCATTCCAAAAAATCGACCTTCACATGCCAGGAGGCGACATGCGGCCGGGAGAACGATGTCCTTGATAGTATCAAGGCGACAGGCAAGACCGGGCCTGTGTCCGCTTATGCGCAGCAGTGCTATTGCCCAGAATGCGCCGCCGCCGGCCGCCCATACAACGGCAGATACTTCGAGCTTCCAAAGGTGGAGGAATTCGACAAAGCCAACGAAGAGTGGTTCGCTCGCAGAGACGCTGATCTTGCGGGGTATTGGCCAACAAGCGAGCTGCCGTATGGCTTCATGACCCACCATCTACAAGGCGGAGTTCCAAATCATGGATTCACGCATTGGTGGACCATGTTCAATTCGCGTCAACTACTGGTCCACGCTTCGCTTTTGAAGTCCTTGCTGACCTCTGGGAAGGCGACGTGGGAGGCGCGTGAAAGCGTGCTTGGAGGATTCCAACAGTATCTGCGTAATCAGAACATGTTTTGCTTCTGGAATGCGCAGCGGGACACCCCTGAGCCGCATTTCTCCAACAACAATTACCATCCAAAATCCACAGTCATCGAGAACTGTGTGTTTCCACGACTAGGACGCGGAAACTGGGCTTCTTGTGTCGATGGGATTCTAGAAGGCGTCGATTGGTGCAAAGCCCCCTGGGACACTCTGGCGAACGCGGAAATTGAAACCAAGGATCGAGTGCTGGCGAAGGCATTGTCGGGCAAGAGCGAGAAGGTCTATCCAGGCGACGTGGTCCTCCCAAACGCAGTCATACACTGCGGCTCCTCGACTGACCTCAATTTCATCGAAAGCGAGTCGCACGATCTGGTGATCACCGATCCGCCGTTCGGTGGCCTGTTGCACTACTCCGAACTTTCCGACTTCTTCTATGTGTGGCTGCGTCTAGCGTTGAAGGATAAATATCCAGAAGTCTTTGCGGGTGAATACACGCCGAAGACCTTGGAGGCGGTATCCAACAAAGCTAGACACCCAGACGATCCAGATGCTTTTTACGAGCGATTGTTGACCGCGTGCTGGAGAGAGTCCCACAGGATATTGAAGCCAGGCGGCATTTTAGCCTTCACGTTCCATCACAGCGAAGATGAGCCGTGGGTGGGTGTGCTCAAGAGCTTGTTTGATGCAGGTTTCTATTTGGAGGCCACATATCCGATTCGGAGCGACGAGACCAAGGGCGATGGCGAGTTCGGCTCGAAGACGATCGAATACGACATCATCCATGTCTGTCGCAAGCGGGTCGACGACCCGACGCCGATCAGCTGGGCGAAGCTTCGCCGAAAGATTGCCGACGACGTGCGCGATCTCAAAGGGCTGTTGGAACAGCATCAAGCCAGCGGCCTGCCGCGAGCCGATTTGGAGGTGATCCGTCGCGGCAAGGCTCTTGAATACTACTCGCGCCACTACGGCCACGTGTATGTCGAGAAGGGGCGTGAGTTCACGCTACTTGAGGCTCTGGCAGGAATCCATCAACTGCTGGATGACGAACGCGATGACGCGGGCGTTGCGCCTCCCGTGTCCGCAGAGGTCCACACGCGGCAGTTTTTGCGCATCTACGACAAGGCCGTGGCGGTGGATCGCAACGACATGGTCAAGTATTTGCGCGGAACGGGCACGGCGCCATCGATGTTCGAGGCCTACGGCTGGTGCGCGGAGGAGAAGAAGATCTACCACCTGTGTGACCCGCTCGAATTCGCCAAAGGCTGGCGTGGCAAACATCGCAAAGGCATGTCACGCGATTTGGATCAGACGTTGTTCCTGGTCGGCGCGTGCTTCAAAGATAGCGGTATGCGGGTCGATGAAACGCTTAACAACCCGAACTTCGATCCGCACCCGGCTGTGCCTGACTTGCTCGATTGGATGTCGCACCGTGGCGGGTCAAGCGAGATTCAGGCCGCCGCTCGCATTGCCAAGCAGCTCTACGCCAAATGGCTCAGCGAGAACAAGGCGAAGGTTAGGGCTGCCCACGAGCAATTTGACATGTTTGGGGAGATGGCATGAAGAACGCGCCGATGGAAATCGACACATGGAAGCGCCAAGGCCACAGCATCCTGTGGGATGTGCCTAGACTTGCGTCGTTTTGCAAGCCCGAGGAGGCCGTCAGCCTGCGGCAGTTCTGCATGCTTGGCGCCTCGGGTTGGAAGGGGTGGATGCCCTATTGGTGAAGGACCGCGCGCTGGTGGTCGCCGGCCTCGAAGGCAGCCTTGATCCGCTCGACCCAGACGCCGCCGTCGCATGGCTTGAAGCCCATATCTATCCAATGATCTCCTCGTTTCAGCGGGAGGTGGCCTTTGGAGGCAGCGAGGCGGCTTTGATTTTCTGGTTCGCCGATGCTCGGCGCTTTGAATATCGCCAGGCGGAGCAAGCGGCCTACTGGAAATGCAGCGCGGCCCATGGCAAGCGCGAAATTCCGATCGGCCGCTGCCTTTGGAACGGCTCCGAGCCCAACAGCCAAGAGATTCGGACGAAGGTCGACGGTGCCGCCCGCTTCGCTGGCTACTACCTCCAGCGGATTTCCTGATGTCGACATTGGTGGGCGTTTCGGCGCAGATCATCCAACCTGGCCAGCGCGTAAGACACGTCCAATTTGGCGAGGGGGTCGTTGTATCGGCAGCCTCCGATGGCTATGCGCGCGTGTTCTTCCAAGGCGGCGAGCGCCAGGTCGCGGTCGATTCGCTCCTGCCCGCGTTTGGCAAGGCGCAGCGCGTCGTCGCCAGCGTCGGCCAAGGCCGCGACCGGGCGCGCAAGGCCTGGCTTGCGTGGCAAGCCCACGTCTTGCCGTTGATGGAGAGCGCCGCGTCCCTGACTTCGGCCAAGATCGATTTGCTTCCTCACCAAGTCGTTCTGACTCATCGCGTGACGATCACGGCGCCGCGCCGCTTCCTAGTGGCCGACGAGGTGGGCTTGGGCAAGACCATCGAGACCGCGCTGATCCTGCGTGAGCTCGCCAGCCGTGGCGAGCTGAAACGGGCGTTGATGGTGGTTCCGGCCGGTCTGGTCAACAACTGGCACCGCGAGCTCAATGAGGTGTTCAATCTCAATTTCGAAGTATTCGGCTCTGAGGGCGACGTGACGGACAGAAAGTCCAACGCCTTCGCCAAGCATGACCGCCTCATCGCCAGCATCGACACCTTGAAGCGCAAGGCGCGGGTGAAGAAGCTTGAAGAGGCGCCGAAATGGGATTTGGTGGTGTTCGACGAGGGCCACCATCTGACTGCATTCAAGTCGGGCGGCAAGGTCAAGAAGACCGAGAACTACAAGCTAGCCGAGTCCCTTCGGGATCACAGCCGGGATTTGCTTCTGCTATCGGCAACCCCGCACCAGGGCGATCACTTCCGCTTCTGGATGCTGATCCAGCTTCTGGATTCGACCCTGTTCAATTCCCCTGAGGAGATGGTGCGCGAGCGCCACCGGCTCAACTCGGTTGTGGTGCGCCGAACCAAGGCTGACGCCTGCAAGCCTGATGGAACCGCTTTGTTCGCCAGGCGCTGGGTTCACACCGAGTCGTTCTTGATGAACGAGCGCGAGCGGCTGTTCTACGCTGGCCTCAACGAATACTTGCAAGACGGCTTTGCCCTTGCCAAGAGGCAGGGCAACAAGGGCATGGCTCTGGGCTTCGTGATGACGATCTTCCAGAAGATCGCTGCATCCAGCTTTGCTGCGGTCGCGCGCACGCTGCGCCGGCGTCTCATAGCATTGACGGTCCACGAATCATTGATGCATGACGAGAACCGTGACATCGACCGGCGCGACGAATCCTTGCGCGAGGCCAAAGACTTGATCCGCTCGGAGCTGAGGCTTGGGGACGATCGTTTGGCCGACATCGAGGTTGACCGTGCTCTTGGCGACATCCAGCGCAGGATATTGAAGAAACTCGACGAGGAGGCTATGGACATGGCTTCCAGCGTCTCCGATGAGGTAGCGTTGGCCGCCGCCGAGGATTCAGCCGTGGCGTCGGTCGCTCTCGCTTTGCCGGAGGAGCGCCTGCGCATCAAGGATTTGCTGCGCAGGTTCCCTGAGGAGACCGAGACCAAAGTCCAAAAGCTGCTGATGGCGTTGGGCGCGCTGTGGCGCCAAGATGCGGGCGAGCGCGTGGTGATCTTCGCGACTTACCTGGGCAGCGTC
The DNA here is from genome assembly GCF_026627925.1 of Cupriavidus sp. D39. Classification (NCBI taxonomy): domain Bacteria; kingdom Pseudomonadati; phylum Pseudomonadota; class Betaproteobacteria; order Burkholderiales; family Burkholderiaceae; genus Cupriavidus; species Cupriavidus sp. D39. Next base: position 74,972 of record NZ_JAPNLE010000005.1, on the reverse strand, counting down.
GAGATGCTGGGCCAGATGATTGAGCGCGAGTATCCAGGGCAGGGTGTGGTGGTCCTCAAAGGCGGCGACCATGGCAGCAAGTCGGCCGCCGAAAAGCGGTTCAAGCAGGCTGATGGCCCGCGCGTCATGATCTGCACAGCGGCGGGGCGCGAAGGGCTCAACATGCAGCATGCCCGCGTGCTGTTCAACTTCGATCTGCCGTGGAATCCGATGGACATGGAGCAGCGGATCGGACGCATCCATCGCTATGGCCAAAAGCACACGGCCCAGATCTACAACCTGGTGCTGTCCGACACGATCGAAGGCAAGATTTTCCTGCTGCTCGACGAGAAGCTCACGGAGATCGCTAAGACGTTGGGCAAAGTCGACGAGCGCGGCGAGGTCGCCGAAGACCTGCGCTCCCAAATTCTGGGACAGCTCTCCGAGCGGCTGAGCTACGAGAAGCTCTACGCCGAGGCGTTGGGAGACCCCGAGCTCAAACGCACGCGAGTCGAATTGGAGGCCGCGATGACCAACGCGAGCCAGGCGCAGGCGGTGGTCTTCGAATTGTTCCAGGACCTCGGCGGCTTCAACATCGACGACTACAAGCCGCTGTCGGACACGTCGGCGGGGATGGGGGCGTTGGAAAGCTTCGTCAAGGCGGCCGTGGAGTCGGATGGCAAGAAATTCGCTCCTGCCGGTCCCGGCGCGTGGCAAGTCCTCGGCACCGATGGTGCCACGGTCGAGGCCAGTTTCGTGTCGGACCGCGATTGTGCTTTGGCCGACGAGCGCCTGTCCTTGCTTGGCCTAGATCACCCGTTGATCGCCGGCTACCTCGATGTCCTACGGTCCACGGCGGCCGAGAGCCTTGGTCTTTCGGTGAGGGGCGTGGATGGCCGCCAAGGCATCCTGTCGCTTTGGCATGTGGTCGCCACCGACGACAAGCACCGCCAGCGGTCGCTCGTCATTCCGCTCGCGGTGGATGAGGAGGAAAGAGGTCGCCGCCCATGGAGAAGTTCGCGGATCAGTTGTTCGACGCGGAGCCATCCGTGCCGGCATTAGACCGAGGGCAGGCATCCGAGAGGCTCGTTGCGGTCATCGAGCCCATGCTGCATCGGGATTTGGTTCACAGGGGACTGGTCAAGCCAGGCCAAGCGTATGAGACAGATTTGGTCGGATGGATTGAGGTCGTCTAGCAGGGAATCGCACGGCAAAACGAACAAGAAAGAGTGGTGGAGTCAGGGTATGCCAAGCATTCGTTCCATAGACATGCTTTTTCTTGACGACCTGCTCGCCATGGGCGGCGGGTATGTCCTCAATTTCTCCGACCGGACCTTCTCCCAGTTTTTCGCCGAGGAGCTCAACTGCGACATCGACGATCCCGCGTATGCGGTGAATGGCAGGTCGAAGGGCAAGCGGCTTCGGTGCTTCCTGCAGACGGTCGATATCCCCACCGTCGTCCGCGCGCTCAAGGCCCTATGGGAATACCGCGAGGCCGTGCGCGCGCGGGATCAACAGGAGGAGACGGTGGAGAACGCCGAAGGGCGGCTGCTGGCGCTGATCAATCGGTTGGAGGGCAAGCCCGAGGCGGCCAAACCGGCCGGCCAGACGCCCGCGCCGGCATTTGATCGTCCACGGCTCATCCAGCTCAAGGCCGAGCTGCTCGCGCTCCACCAGCTCGCTCCTCAAGCGCGTGGCTATGCCTTTGAAAAGCTGCTCCGCGACATTTTCAACGTCTACGGGTTGGAAGCCCGCGAGCCGTTTCGCCTGCGGGGCGAACAGATCGACGGCAGCTTTCAGCTCTCGAATGAAACATACCTGCTCGAAGCCAAGTGGCAGGGCGGCCAAACCGGTGTCGCCGATCTGCACACATTCCACGGCAAGCTCGAACAGAAGGCTGCTTGGACGCGCGGCTTATTTGTCAGCAACAGCGGCTTCTCCGAGGATGGGCTCGCAGCCTTCGGCCGAGGCAAGCGGGTGATCTGCATGGATGGCCTTGACCTGCACGACACGATGCACCGGGAGATTTCCCTCAGTCACGTCCTTGATCGCAAAGTGAGGCGGGCCGCGGAGACGGGCTCGCCATTCACTCGCGTGAGGGACCTGTTCACGAACTAACAGCAAGAACGAGCCAGAAAGAGGAGAAACATGGGCAGCCAAGTGTGCGAGCTGGCGTGCGTCCGAGTAGTCTCACTATTTCGGTAACTACAGTCTCACAAAGTCCCTCCCGGTCTCACCAATTCCGTTCCCCCGCACGAAGCGCGCGAGATCTAGGTAGCGCCGTCGGCGCCATTCACCGATACTGTATATTTATACAGTCATCGAAAAAGTGGGCCATGGGCAACAGCAAACGCTCCGCCGGCTGCCAGATTCCCACCCGGGACGGCGCCGAGCCTCTCCCCTTTCCTACCGTTGGTCAAGCCGCCGAGCGTCTACTGAACGCCCTGGACGAACTCGCCGAAGGCTCTGGCGGATTCAGTGGCTGGGAAAATGCTGCCGGCAGGGTGGCAGGTGACGCTGTTGAAGAGGCGCGGCACGAATTGCGCACTCTGCTCGAACGCCCACGAGCGTTGCCAGAGCCCGCCATCTTCGAGAAGGTATTCCGCTCTCCCCCGTGCAAAGGGCGGCTGAAAGCATGGGCTGGCGCGGACTGGCAGAGGCCATATGGCGCGCTGCCTATGAGGGCGAGTGAATGCGACTCGCTGCCGGCATCCGTCAAAATGTTTGAAGGTACGTCACAGCCTTCGTTCTCCTTGAAACCTAAGACAGCGCAAGGGATTCAAGGAATCGGAACCAGGTGGCGCGAGCAGCTGCAGGACCGCTGGCCAGCTGATCGGCGCCGGCGAGTTGATGAAATTATTTCGTCGTGCCACGCTCGCCAAAAATGCCTTCCAACTCTCCGGGGTGCTTCGCCCTGTATGCGCGATAGTAGATCTCGCTTCCACCCTGCCCGAGGTGGCCGGTATCGTTGTGACGGTATAGGGCGACACCGAACAACTGCGACTGGCACCTGCCGCCGTCACAAGGAACGTCGTAGGTGTGGACGATTGAGATGCTCGGAAACTGCTGCTTCAGGTCGGCCAGCAGCCTCTCGGCTACCTTGTGGTCCTCGCGCGCGCGCGTTTCCGCATAGGTGCAATCGCCATCCGCCCCTACCCCATATAGCCGATTCGAGATGCAGTTCTCGAGCTCAGCCGGCACGATCGGCACATCGTCCAGCAGAACCACGCGCTTCCCAGCGGCAAGCAACTTGGCAACCGTGTCCTGGAAGTACGTATCGCCTGGCAGGAACCCATGGGTATTGGGTGCGGTAGCACCTTGGACACCCACATAGCCTTGCCAGACGGCCGCCATGATGACCTGGTCGATCTCCGGATGGGCAAGCACGTAACTGAAGACTGCTTCGTTGTGCCGCAGGCACTCCTCTCGATGTGCCTGGAAGGCCGGATTGCCGGCTCGAGCGGGACCTCGGCCGATCGGCGGGCACATGGAGAGCGCGACGTCATGAATTGAGAGCCCGAACTCCTTGCCTAGCTGGTCGATGAAAGGGACGAGATGGTACGCATGCGAATCTCCCCAGTAGATCGCCGTGGGGGAAGCAGCAGCCAGTCCGAGCCGGCATGTTGACTGGTCAGTCAACTCGACTTTGTTCCAGCAGGCGTCAGCGCGCTTGCCTTGAAACACTGAGTGCCCCGTTTGCTCGTAGCTGGCGCGAAGGTCCTTCGGGTAGAACGCCACGAAATTGTCCGTCGCTTTCGCGATCAGCAGCAGGCACCCAAGCGCGCATACAGGCGCTACAAACAGCACCAGAGTAGTCTTTCGGTTCGTCCAGTTCCGCCGGCGTATAGGCTCCTCAATCCAATGGTGAGTAGCCATGGCCAGCCCGGTGCACAAGAGGATACCGGCGAGCGTCCAGGCGTCGGACGTTAAATGGAATCTGCGCAGTGCGAACAGAATCGGCCAATGCCAAAGGTAGAGCGTGTATGAGAGCTTCCCGGCATAGACTGCTGCACGATTCGTCAGCAGGTTCCCAACCCTACTGGCACGCTCACCAACTGCGATGACCAGGGCCGCGCCAAGGCAAGGGATCAATGCGTAGACCCCTGGCATCGGTGTATTGGCCTCAAATCCGACGACGCACCATACGATGACCGCCAGCCCGCACAAGAGCAGCGCGTCCGCGATTGTGGCGGAAACACGTGCCAAGTATTGCCGACCGCCGAACGCCAACAAAACACCGATCAGGAACTCGAACGCGCGCGTATGCAACATATAGTAGGCACGCGAATCGGCGAGACCAACGGCGTGTTGGGAGTATGCGAGTGAAGCCGCAAGGAGACACGCCAAAACGCCGAAGCGCGCCCGCCCACTGGCTCGTCGCAACGCCACGAGAAGCAACGGGAAAGCAAGATAGAACTGCTCTTCTACCGACAGCGACCAGGTGTGCAAGAGTGCTTGCTTATCCGCGGTTGGATCGAAGTACCCGGTCTGCTTTCCCAGGAAAATGTTGGAATAGAAGATGCCGACAAAGAGGCTGTTCTTCAGGACATCGTAGGCGTCCTCCGGAAACAGGAATGCCAACGCGAACGCTACTGTCGCGCCGAGCATGCAGTACAAAGCCGGCGCCAACCGGCGGAGCCGGCGGGCATAGAAAGTCGCGAGAGAGAATGCGCCGGCGTGCTGCTCCCGAGCAATCGCGCCCGTCACAACGAACCCTGAAATGACGAAGAACACGTCGACGCCAATGTATCCACCTGCGAACCCTGCGATCTGGGCATGGCAGAGAATCACCGCGAGAACCGCCAGAGCACGAAGCCCATCTATCTCTGGTCGATAGTGGCTTACGTTGTGCCTAATCTGCTGCGGGACTGTTGCCGCTTCGCTTCTTTGGTGAGCGTCCGCGCTCGTTCTTAACAACATCCCTGCTACTGACCTACTCACCTGAATCCTTTTCTCTACGCGGCTCCCCCATCCCGAGGACGGCACCACCGTTTTCCCAATGGCAGTGCCCACGCCGGTGGCAACCCCTAGTTGCCATCCATTTTTTGAAATGGACGGTATATAGAAAATGCTCGACAGGTGCGAGCCTTTTGTTACAAAGACGGTACATCGAGCTACCTATGGATATCGGCCGCCGGCGAAAAAAGTAAAGGCACGACCCAATGGCGTGCCTTTTGAACCGGAAGAATGTCCTTACACCAGGCCGAGCGACATTTGCTGTTTGTTGGGCTCCTCCGCACGCCCACGTCCGCGCTCATACGAGATGCGTACCGTAGCTCCCAGCTTCGGAGGCCGAGCGAAGGCAGAGGCGTCATGCACAACACCGCAACCACGGCCCACGTCCTGTATGACGAGATTGCCCTGTATGGCCACAACCTGGCCCTTGTAGCGCCCCTTCTCAGAATCCGACCGGGAAAGCACTTCCACCACTTCGGAAGCCAAGATGACCACCTCAGGGGAAGTTTGAGCTCGTCGGCCACCTCCTGGAATTTGCGATCTTCCAGCGGTATCCCGCCTCGGCCCACCAGACGCTGCATCGAGTTACCCATGTGCTGGCCTAGATCCTGAAAGGGCTCGTACAGAACCGCCTGCCCCAACATTTCGTGCGCTATGGTGTTCGAAAGGCCCTCAATGAGTGCGGGCGGCACCCCTTTCAGCGATGCGTGCTCGCCGGCGGTGAGCAATCTCATCTTTGAGGGGTCCGTCGGTGAAGCGACATAGGTGCCCGTGGATTGAGCTTTCGAGTACGTCTTGTTAATGGTCCCGGTGTGGTCGCTATCCGGCGTGACCACGCTAAAGGCGAAATTTTTGCCCTCTGCCTGATCACGAACGAGCTTGTCCTTCAAGTAGCCGTATTCCCTGAACCGAGGGTCCTCCGACGGAATGTCCTCGAGGACTTCGCCCAACCTTCGCGGGGGCCTGTCAGGGGGAAGGAGCTCCTCGAGATCGATCTCAATGCCCTCCGTCACGGCCACCATGCACCAGCGATTGCGGTGCTCCAAAGCGCCCCACTCCTTGCCGTTCAGCATCCGCTCGTGAATGTCGTATCCCATATCGCGGAGTTGATTGCGAAGAATGGACGCGGTCTCTGTGTTCTCCATTCCCGGGACATTCTCAACCACGACAATGGCCGGATTCACTTTCGCGATGATGACAAGAGCGCCCACCACCAGGTGTCCAACCTCCGGGTGCTCCGCCTCATGCTTCAGTCCGCGTTTTGCCTTTCCGGCGCGGCTGGCCCCGCTACACGGTATCCCCGCCTCGAGCACATCCACCTTCGGGATGTGTGACATTGCACGCTCGTCAAACGCTAGCTCCTGCATAGGCGCAACCAACGGGACAGTCTTGCTTGACCACGCATCGTTATTCGTCGACGCTTGCTGCATAAGGTCCTCGCGGATCTCGTTGGCAAACGCCAGTTGCGCCGGGACGCCAGAACGCTGCAGGCCGGCATGCAGCGCGTGGCTCATCACTCCGCCCCCATGGCTGAGGCTGCCCATCGTGATCGGTTCACCGGCCTCCAGCTTTGCTCGCAATCGCTGAAGCCGCTCCTGCTTCTTGAGCTCCGAAGCCAATGGAAGAATGTAGATCTCCCCCTGCCATTCTCTCCCTGCTTGGCCACCACACGAACGGCGGCCATGCCATCGAAGCAGGCTAAAAGGGCCTGCGAGTTCAAATCGATAACAGGGTTGATCCGTTCGCCGATCGTCTTGGCTGAAACGACACGCGTGCCGTCGGGATTGGCCTGCAGCACCAGTGTTCTGCCGCGCACCTCGATGTCGTAGCGCTGGCCAGGGCCAAAGCCCGCGATTGCGGCCTGCAGCCCCTCCAGCCAAACGCGGGGACGCCCCTTGTTCGCGCCGATCTTCTTGATGAAATACCCGTCCATAGTGCACTCCTCCGTTTAGTGCTCAATCGCCTTTCCGTCCTGCGGCCTATCGCGTAGCGATGCCATGGCAGAGCCGAATCGATACGTCACCCTCACGTTGTCGCCGAGTTTGAAAGCCTTGTTCAGCAACTCATCGCGCGCGTGGATCACTGCGCGCCGTTGCCCCACGTCCTGCAGGAAATAGCGATCGGTCTCACCGACAAACGGCCCCATGTACTGGCCTTCGCCACGGTTCGGGAGGGCTGTGTCGAATCCAAGCTGACGCGCGTGGTCCTTGGCCTGCTGCTGGTACTGCGTGACAGATTCAGCGGCATCTAGCATTTCTTGCGTCGCATACCACTTGCCCGGATACGAAGACACGGCCTCTGCGAGCGCCCTGTCCTCCTTGATGCGCTCAACCAGCATGGTCTGCACCTCGCGACCGTCGCCCATTTCCATCAGTGAGTCGAATGCACTGTCGAAGATGCGTTGGGTAGATGCTGGTTCCTTGGTCGCCTGCAGGAAGCGGCGGGCAGCTTCATCAACGCGCGTCACCGTGCCCTGGATCTCTCTTTGCTGCTTGTCGGTCTCGGCTGCCAGAGCATCGGCGCCGGCGCGCTCCGCTGCCCAACTGGCAGGCGTCCACTTCGACACGTACTCAGAGTCCGCCTGCATTTTCTTGAGTTCTGTCATAACGTCTGCCACGTCCTTGCGCAGCGCGAGCAAGCGGCCCTCGTCCGCGAACGGCCGCCCGATCTCCGACTTGACCTTCGTGCGCTCGCGCACCTCCCTGTCTAGATCAGACTGTGCGTCCGCAACCGACGACTCAAACGTGTCAAGAACGTTGTCCAATCGCCTAAAGAAGCCGTCGACGCTGAAGTTGTCATTCTTCCCATAGGCAAGGTTCGGCGGTCGGCGCTCGTAGACAGGGCTATGAATGACAAACTGGAGAGCTCCCTTTGCGGCAACCGCCTCGACGGTGAAGCCTCGATAGAGCCCCACCCGCTGAGGAGCCTCTTTTTCGTAAGCAAATGTCTTCGCAGATTTCAACGCCGATTCCATCGCCACGCCGATATGGGAAAGCAATGCATCCTTGTCGTCCTTGCCGAACCGACGCTGCCCGATCTGAAACGCGAACTCTTCCGTCGTGTTTCCGTCACGCAGAGCAATCTCGGCCTGCAGCTTTTCGATACGATCCGACGCACGTACCTCTGCGCGCTCGAGCCATTGCAGACGCCCTTCCATGCTGTGCATGTTGCGCTTGTAGTTCGCATGCACGGCCTCAAGCTTCCGCAACTCGGACGACAGCTGCACCTGCATAAAGATCAGCGGGTTGCCCGTCGCCGCAGCCTTCATCTCCGCGGCGTTTGCTGCCTCGCTCGCGATATCCTCGATCACTCGCTGGCTACCACCACCCTTGCGGAACTGTTCGATGCCGGCGGCCTTATATTCGATCGTTTGCCACATCCGCGAGTCGTAGGTCTGCTTTGTCGCATAGCGAATCAACTCGACTTCAAAACCATCTGGATCTTCCTGATAGAACTCGTTACCTTGGCGAATGATCCGGCCTTCCCTCTGTTCGAGGTCGCGCGGTCGCCAGGGGGCGTCCAGGTTGTGTTCGGCGACAAGCTTCTTCTGCACATTGGTCCCAGCCCCCATCTTTGCGGTCGATCCGAGCAGGAAGCGCACTTCCCCGCGATTCACTTGGTCAAATAGCTTCGCCTTCTGCAGGTCGCTGTTGGCCTCATGGACATACCGGATTTCCGCCGCCGGCACGCCACGCGCGATCAGCTTCGCACGGATATCGTCATAGACACTGAACGAGGAGCCTGTCGCGAGGAGGTCATCCATCGAGATGGTGGCACCCTCGTCCTCGATCTCCTCCGCGTCATCGTCCCTTACTGGTGAAGCCTCCGCTTGCGCCATCCCGCCCTTCCCGAGCTTGGGCGTGGACAGATCGCAGAAGACGACCTGCGTACCCTTCCGTTCGTCCCACTTCTTGTAGATCCGCATCATTTCTGCGACAGCGGCATTGACCTTGCTTCCCGCGAAATCAGGCACGCTAGGATCGATCAGCCGGAAGTCCAGACCGGCCTTCCGCGCGTCATTCGTCACCTTCAACGGGTTGTCTTTTCGGGGGTCTTTCGGCATGTTCTCCATGCGATGGATGATCGATCCCTCGTTCCAACCCATCACAGGGCTTCCGTCTGCGCGCAGATACGGCTGGCCGTTTGAATCATAGCGACGCTCTTGAATGCCCATGTACTTCGCCTGCTGCGGCGAGCGCTCCACCACGATGTTCTTGGACTTCCCGCCGGCCACACGAGGTACAGGGAACCGTTTCCCTTGCGCCCGAGCCTGCTCCTCGAGGTCATCTCGCAAAATGACGTCAGCAAATGATCGGTACATGTTGACGAGCTCGGGCACGTTCTGGAATTTCGAGAACCGCGAGTTGAGCTTGTAGTTCACGCCAGTGGCGTCCAATTCCCATCCGGCTACCACTTGGCCAAAGGTCGAAGCCCAGGCGTCGAAATGCACGATGCCGCGATCCTTCATGTCCTCATACTGGAAGTAGCGCTGCAGCGTGTACATCTCGGCAATCGAGTTGGAGAGCGGCGTGCCTGTCGCTCCATACATCCCACGGCCGTTGTAGCGCTGCTCGAGGTATCTGCCTTTCACGAACAGGTCGAAAGCCATGTCGCTACCCGTGAGATTACCCAGGCCTGCGACTGATTGCATCGTCGTATTGATGAAGAGGTTCTTGTACAGATCGAACTCGTCGGTGAGCAACATATCGACACCGAGATCATCGAATGTGACGGCCTTGTCTTTGCCGCCGCGATCCGCCATTTTCTCCATCTTCTGCGTCATGCGCTCACGGGCTTTCTCCATCTGCTTGATGGTCATGCGATCGCCGTTCTTGCGCTTGATTTCTGCGATCGCGTCCGTCAAGTCGTCAATCTGCTCCGAGAGGATGGCTGAGAGCGTTTCCTCCGGCATGCCGATTTTCTTGAAGCTCGAATGTCCAACAATGACGGCATCCCAATCCCCTGTGGCAATACGGGCGAACAGCGTCTCCCGATTCTCCTTCTTGAAGTCCGACTTTTCAGCCACCAGTACATTCGCATTTGGATACAGTTCGTAGAACGCATCCTTCCATTGCAAAACCAGGTGGTTCGGAACGTTGATCATGGGCTTGTTAGCCAAGCCCATGCGGCGGCTCTCCATCGCTACGCCAATGATCACCATCGTCTTGCCGGCGCCGACCACGTGGTCGAAAAGGCCCTTCCGTCCTGCACGCCGCGCCAGATAGCATCCTTCTGATGCGGACGAAGCGTGATGTCTACGGATGCACCAGGCAGTGTCAGATGATCCCCGGAATAGCGCGGGGCCACGTCGGTATTAAACCGGTCGTTGTAGAGCCTCGCCAGGGCGTCTCTTCTATCCTTGTCGGTCCACACCCAGTCAAGAAACGCCTGTCGCAGCTCCTCAGCCTTCTGGTTCGCAGCAGCCGTCTTCTCTTCGTTGGTGCGGTAGATCGGACCGCGCTCGTCGCGACCAATCAGATCCTTTACCTCGATGGGGCGATTCTCAAGAATCCGCTCGATCAGCGTATTGGCCCCCGCCTCTGCCGTGCCCCACTGGACGTTGTTGGTCGTGCGATCCGCCGGCGAGATCTTCACCAACCATTTCCCTATGGCCTCCTGGTAGCTAATTTGGCGGCTCACGCCTCCCAAGACATGAGAGATGAACTCGCTCACGTACTGCTCCGGGACCCAGGTCGAACCTAGCTGGATAGAGATGTCGACCGGCTCAATGTCCTTCGGCTGTACGGCTTCAAGAGCGTCGACATTCGCTGCGTACCGCGCGTCCTGCCCCGCGGCGAGCTTCGCAGCCGTAAGTTTTGCCTTGACGTTGCCAGTCAGGTACTGGTCAGCAGTCTCCCACCGATCTCGGAACGGGTTGTGGTAGATCAGCCCGCGCAGTTCTGTGACCAGGGCTTCCTCAGTCTTCCCCACCAGCCGGACCATCAGGTCCAGGTCGACGCGGCCACGCTCGTTCATCGAAACGACCAGAGCGTCTTTGGCGGTGGCCACGCTCGTGATCTCGCGCGTGGGTGCCATCACCCGCTTCGTGAAGATCGCCGCTTTAGTGGCGCTAGGCTCGCGCGCCTCTATGCCATTCTTGCGCGCGGTTTCCTTCGAGACGCCTCGATCAAAGTCTTTTTCAAGGGCATGCAACAGGGGTACTCGGGATCGTCACCCATTGCCTGCTTGTTGACCTGGCTGCTGACGAAACCGTGCTGCTTCACGAAGCGATCGTAGACCCGATTGAGGTCACGGCGGAGGGCTTGCAGTTCATCGTCCGTGGCGTCAGTCCGCTCGGCGGCCATCAGCGCCCGGAGCGACAGGCGCGCATCAACCATCCCCTTAATCCGTTCACCGGCGCGCTCGTTCTTCGGTTCCACGAGCTCGTGGCGCTGTTCGTCCAAGAGATCGGGAAGACGACGTGCAATTGCCCCGCCGGGCGTCACGAAGTACGCGCCAACCTTCGTGTGCGCTGGGATCACTACCTTCTCTTCATCGCGGCCTGCAGGAACCACCTCGAATCTCGTCTTCTCCAGCTGCCGATAGATGCCTGATGGCAGCGACTCGATTGCGGCGGCCAGCGCGGCGGGCAGATCCTGGCCGTCAGGAGCGATAAGAGCGGCAGTATTGCCCCTGTACATCGTCCCTTTCAGTGCCATCTCCCCAAGCATCATGTTGGGCCGATCGAGGTAATACTGATTGACGGTAATGGGCACGCCCGTTTCTGCATCGGGTAATGTACCGACGTTCACCCATGAGAGATCGGCCTCCTGCTCTGCGGTCCGCTTTTGCAGGAACACGATGTCCGTCGTCACCTCCGTTAGCGCGTTCTGCTTGAAGGCGGTGTTGGGCAACCGGATAGCGCCGACCAGGTTCGCTGTCTTGGAGACGTGCTCACGCGCGGTCGAGAGATTGGCATCGAGGAAATAGTTGCTCACCACCACGGCGACAACGCCGCCTGGCCGCACCTTGTCTAGCGCCTTCGCAACGAAGTAGTTGTGAATGGAGAACTCGCCAAGTTCTTTGTGCTCGCGATCGTAGAGCTTCTGATTGCCAAAGGGCGGATTACCCACGGCTGCATCGAAGTAGTCGTGCGGTATGCTGACTTCTTGGAAGCCTTTATTAATGACAGTTGCAGAGGGATAGAGGTGCTTGGCAATCGCGGCGGTAGTCGGATCGAGTTCGATCCCCGTCAGCTTGGATTTCTCCCGCATTTCGCGGGGCATGAGGCCGACGAAGTTGCCAGAGCCAAGGGCAGGTTCAAGCATTTTGCCACCGGGGAAGCCGAGGCGATCAAGGCCGGCGTAGATCGCCTCGACAACCGGTTGAGCGGTGTAGTGCGCATCCTGAGTGGATCGACGCGCAGCATCATAATCGGGACCCGAGAGAAGTTCCCTGAGCTCGTTGAATTCGCGCGCCCAATCCGAATTCGCCGGATCAAACGCTTGCGGTAGTCCACCCCATCCTACGTACCGAACAAGGGCCCCTTGCTCCTCCGCAGTCGCGGCTCGCTCCTCGCTCTCCAGCGCGGAAAGAATACGCAGTGCTGCGACGTTATCGCGGTACTTGGCCTTGGCACCACCCTCGCCGAGAGCGTCCGCGTCCGTGATGACATAGTCGGTCGGCTTTACAGTTCGGTCTGGACCTGCGCGCTGGCCAGAATCTCGAACTCCGTCTCGCCCGCTGCCAGGCGCTCCAACGCCGCCTGCGTCGTCAGGACGTCCATTTCGGTCGTCTGCTGTTCGAGCAACCTGCTCAGGAGCAGGATCTCGCCCTGCGCTTCCAGCGCCGACAACTTCTGCGGATCGTTCACCGCCCAGCGATCCACGATCTTCCAGCCGTAGATCGTGTACGGGCTCTTGGCGATCAACTGCAGTGTGCTGGCTTGCAGCACCCGTTGCGCCATCTCCAGCGGTTGTGTTTTGCCCACCAACATGATTCTCTCCAGAAAAAAGGTCCAGTTCATCGGCACGCGCGTCTGCATCGATGCGCTCAATTGCCTCTACCGTTTCGTCAAAACCAAAATCAAATGCTAGCTGATTCAGCTGCTGCTGCTGTTGTTGTTTGCGTCGTGCCATGTGCGAGCCTTCCATCGTACAGAATTCTTTGCTAGGCTTCGGCTGCCCTGAAAGGGGCAGGAAGCCACGGCAAGGGACGCAGCTCGCACCTGCGTTACCGAGTGGCTTTGGGGTGTTCCCGCACTTCCAAAGCCGCTTCCTTCATTTAAATGTGACATAAATATACTACACTTTTTCAAATTACTTTTAAATCCTGTTTTTCTGACGTTGGAAATTCGGGATCAAAACGTCTCTGCCTCGAGCTTTGCAAAGCGCGCCTCGAGGAGCGTGCTGGGTCTAGCCGTCATCCCCCCTCGCGCCGGCCGACACTCCAGCCGCTCGCACCCGGACAGCCGATACGGTGCCTCCCGTCCTTAGCGCGGGGACAGTGAGACGGGCGGCACTCACCACCTTCTGCACATAGCCGTTGGCGAACCCGGATTCAAAGTTACCGGTGTTGTACGCGCTGATGGCCGCTTGCAATGCATCGTTCTCGTTGGCGTATTTCTTCTTCGCCGCTGCAAAGAACTCCAGGAGGACCTTGCCACCGCTCTTGAGGTTCGTGCAGAGGTCCAATGCCTGTTCCACGCTAAGACCGAGCTTCGACAGGTGCCGATTGCTAAGCTGGGTCAGGCCTATGCCGAACCAGTGCCCTTTCTCAGCCAGGTCGCGCGAGATTTGCACCGCTTCCTCTAGGGTCGAAGGTCTGAAACTGCGGATTAGTTTCTTTCGCTCACTCCATGGCAACCCGGCGGGGCCATCGTCTGAGATCGCGAACATATTGCCCCCCGTTTCCACCCGCACGATGGCCGCCATCGTTGTCGGATGGACCTCGGGTACACATCGCGCCATTAGACTCTGCAGATCTTCGCCGTGGCACAGAGTGGCGATGAACAGCGTCAACGCACCTACTAGGAAGCGCATAGCTCTTGCTCCTTTAAATAAAGATGTTTGTGCAGGGCAGCCGACAGGTCTGCAGCGGCGTGCTGCGCGTCGGGCGCATTCCACCCCATTCCGCCATAGTAGCGTCGTGCGTTCTCAAAGACTGCCCAAGGAACGAACCCATGGCCGTCGGCAAACCATTGGGTGTACGGCCTGTCCGAGGCGAGGACCTCGAAGGATGCCGCGCAGTGCTTCGCCCACATCTGAGCCACCTCGTCAGCCGTGGTCAGAGCAGCGTAGAAACTCGCGAGTACCGTCCAGAACTCCTCTTCGACATTGGCCGCAATGCGCACGGGCCTGTGCGCCAGGAGCACGTCGCGATATCCCTGCGGCGATGCCGTCGTCAAGCGCTGCCCCACTCGCCTGCCGCCATGCGCCGCCAGGCAGAGCCGTAGCATGGCGCGTTCGCACCACCTCAGTGTTGGCCAGAACAGTTGCCAGCGTGCCCTATAGCGCTCGGGTTCGATCAGACACCAGTTGTAGCGCGCGAGAAGACGATATAGGTGCGCTGCCGCGCCGGCGCTCATCCACACGCTATCGACCAAGGGAAGCGCTCGAACCATCACGGTTGCTGAGCCCTTCACGCTACGGACCCTTTCTTGCCGGTGTAGCGAATTGCGACCCGCTCCCCCACTTTCGGCACATGAGAAAGGCGCGCCAACCGATGAAGCGAGACGGCTCCGAGATCGCCCATGCGCTCCAGCACCAGGTAGTGTTCAGTGGCAAGAACGACGTTGCCGCTATACCGACTATCTTGCTCGGCGCGCTCGAGTCGAATGTCGGCGACCTTGCCAGTGTCTTCCTCGAGTTGGTGGTAGTGCTGCTTCACCTTCCGGCGAGCCTCTCGCTCATAGTCGGAGAGGCGGCGTCCAAAGCCGCAGATCTTAGCGCCCTTCCATTCCTCCTCGTCAAGAGGAGAGAAATGAACCTCGAAGTATTCCCGGGGATCTAGCTTGAACGCCTCATCGCGCGGGGTGGCGAGGAAGTGCGAATCATCGATCGTAATTTCATCGGAGAACTCCGCACCATCGCGCCGGCGCAAGACATATTCGGCCTCAACGACGGTGTCCTCCTCGATGTTCTCCTGCTTGACCGTAACCCGTACTGCAGGGAAGCTATCGTAAGCGTTGATACAGATCAGAATGCCGCCCTGCTCCCGCGGCTCGCATTGGACCATGAACCACTGCGCTTTCACACGCCCGTCTTTCAGCACCGCGATTTCTACCCGCGTAGGGCTCTCAATCTCTGCACGGCGCTTGAACTCTTTCATCTCGAAATAGCGCAGCTTCTTGGCCCGAATCGGGTTGTGACCCGTGTTGAAGATAATGAGCTCGTCGCGCGGAAGCCGCATCGCCTCATCGTCAGTTAGCAAGGGGCGTTCGACGTCATCCTCTGAGACGCTCATCTGGTCCAGCATGGCGGCAGTGCGCTTGCCCGAGTAGTTGACAGTCTGTTTTTTTACCGTCGTGATGCCGGTCATTGCCGAAATGTCCTTCGCTGTGGCTAGCGTGTTTGGGGCGCTCGCTACTCGGACTTGGCAACCCGAAGTGATGGTCTGGTTCTCCCCGTAGGCGTCAACCAACTGGATCGTGTCCTGAGCGAAGAGGAAGGCTGTGATGCCGTAGCCGGCGAGGTAGCCCAGACCGTCCTGCAACTGGTCCATCTTTCCCAGGGAAGGGAGCTCATCGATCAACAGCAAGAGACGATGCCGGAACGAGCGGAGGCTCTCGCCATCGGCAAAGTCCATGCTTTGCGTCAGCTGCCGGATCAGGTACGTGAAGAACATGCGCAGCAGCGGCTGCAGCCGCTTCTTGTCCGACGGTGGCACCACCAGGTAGAGGCTGACGGCCTTTTCGTGGTTCATCAAATCCCGAATCCGGAAGTCCGACCGCCGAATGTTCCGCGCGATGACAGGATCTTGGTAGAGCGCCAATTTGGTTTCGGCAGTCGACAGCACGCTTGCCCGCTCCTTCGCCTCGCGGTTCAGATTGGCACGCGCGACGGCTGCCACAACTGGGTGTACCTTCGTGCTTCTCCCGCTGGAGTCTTTCCAGCCGAAGTGACCTGTGGGATCGTGTTCAGCGTTCAACATGCCCATCAGCATCTGCTCTGGGTCCTCAAACGTCGGGTCCGTCAGATAGTTGAAGGCGCCTGTAAGCGACTTGTCCCGCTCCGCGTACTTGCAGTGAAGAATCAGCCCGGCTATAAGGCCCCACGACGTACTGATCCAGTGGTCACTGCCAATCCCTTCGTCGTTGGCATCCGCGATAATGGCTGCGATGTTCTGCGCGTCCTGCACATCGTGCGGATATTCGCGGACCTCCTCGCACACATTCCATGAGCATCCGACTCGGAATGGCGTGCGGCCATCGATGCTTCGACCGTCCGTGCCAGTCGGGTCAAAGCAAATAACCAATGATCCCGCCGAATGGCGGAACCCACTGGTCAACTCGAAGTTCTCCCGCTTCAGGTCATTGGTGGCCGTACTGTGGGGATACGAGAGCAGCGTGGGGACGACCAGACCAACGCCTTTGCCGCTACGCGAGGGCATGTAAGCAAGGACGTGAGCCGACTCATCGTATCTCAGTACCTTTCTCCCGTCAGGCGTGTCCAAGGCCCCGAGATACACCCCGTTCGCGGTGTACGAAACGCGCTTGTAGAACGGCCAGCTACCCTTCTTCATTTCATACGAAACAAACCTCATCGCCTGTACGTCCTCGAGCGACGCCCACTTGGCGGTGCCATGCAGCCCTTCGGTAATTTGCCTGGTGAGGCTTCGGCGGTACCAGAGATAGAAGCCAAACGCGACACTCATGAACATGCCCACAACGTGGATACCGGTTGTGCGCATAACGTAGTCTTGCAACCGCCCGGTTTCGTTCATCCATGTCCAGCTCCATATCCACCCTGAGAAAGGCTGATAGATCTTGACTCCCGAGCGGAACGCCAAGACCGGTTCCCCGAGGCCTGGCTGATAGCGGAGCATTGCAGCGAGATATTGGGTGGCCACCCAGCACGTCGCTATCGTGCAGAGAGCGAACACGAAGAAGACCGAGACACTCAGACGAACCGAGTCATTCCGCTTTCTGCTTTGGATCATATTAATTTTCTAAGATATTTTTATATCACGATATCTTACTATCGCTCGAGGACTTTATCCACGGCCCGCTTCGCTCGATCCGTGAGTCGCGCCCTGCCGTTGGCATACGCGATCTCCACCGTCAACCCGACCGCCGCTTCGCCGAGGACTGTCGCACGGTTGTGCCTTACAGCAATGCCCCGGCCGATCTGCTGCGTCAGATGGGTCTCCGAGATCTCGATCACCTGGCCAATATAGCGCGCCCCGAGTTGAGGCTCGAAGACTTGCATGCGCGCCGGCTCGACCTCCGCATGCCCGACGCGGGCGGTCTCATGTCCGCGCTGAATCACCTTTTTCAGCTGGACGGAGACCGCCTGTAGCCCCTCCCGCACGTGCAGATCGTTGAAGTCGGTCGGGAATCCATCGTGGCTGGCGAAACGTGGAAAGATCGCAGTAGCGCCATGCTCCGCTGCGGCCGCCAGCGCTTTCTCTCGGCCCACGTTGTTCAGCATGACGCGCAGCACGCCATCGGTCGACGCATTGCGAATCTCGCCCACTATCCGAGGCGTCTCGTGCGGTCCCGACTCAACCCGAAGGCTGAGCGTGCATTCCGGGTTGTGTCGCGCTGGTCGCGGGATGCCATCAAGCTTCAACTCATCGGGGTCGATACTGTTGAGCTTCAGCTTCGCGAAGGTACGTTCTGTGGTGAGCATGCCGTTAATCCGGCGGAGTATCCTCGAAGGCGGCAGGTCATCTTCGTCGCCGCACACAATCTTTTCCTTGCCTTCCACGCGCGCGCTCACGGCCCGCATCACGGCGTCGATGTTGCCGCTGTCGAACGTCAACACGACAGGCAGCGACGTGGCCATGTGGAGGCTGGCCCCGGTTGCGTAGCCTTCGGCGAAAAGCACTGTGGGCGATGTCTCGATATCGCCGAGGATGTGAAAGCACCCGGTCTTTCGCGCATCCTTGAGGAAGAGTTTTCCTCGCTCCTGGTCCGAGAAGATCCGCTGCACGTTGCAGAGGCGGTTCTCGGCGTCAACGAGAGGGATCACCAGTTCACCGCCGTCCACACGAACGCCAAAGGCGCCCACCTGCTTCCTGTCAAGATACGGATGCCGGCCCTCTTCGCGGCTCGACCCCCACTTCTTCTGCGCGTAAGCGGCAGCGCGCGTCTGAGCCGCCTCTTGCTCCCGCTGCTGGCTTTCGCTACGAGCTCGCGCCTGTTGGTCAAATTCGGCCCGCTGTTCTGGCGTGAGGATTACACCACGGGCGGACCAGGGCGTAGAGAAGCCATTCAGTTTGTTCTCGATAAAGCCGTTCGGCCTATCTGCGTCAAGGTTTCCCTTATAGACGCCCTGTTTCATCTTTGCGTTCTTTGCCGACTCCACTGGGGTTCGGTGCCACTTCCCGTCCATCACCGGTGCGCCGTCCAGCACCAGACCCGCGTCACGCAGTGCATCTGCGAACTGTCCGATAATGTCGTTCTCCGATAGCTCTCGGGGCTTCTCGAGCCAGCGCCCTACCGCTTTGATATCGCCAGCGGCGGAGACATGCCAGTAGCGCTTCTTCTTATCCCAGACAGCGCCGGCATCCTTTGCTTGCTGGATCTCGGCAAAGGGAACGTAGAGGACCAGTCTCTTGCTGCTGTTCGGACCTGCCATAGTTCCCCCTTTTCTGACGTTGGAAATTCTCGGGCGGAACCGTCCACCCGCACTACCACAGGAGCCGCAGCGCGCTCCCGTTCCACTTCGAGTCCCAGCACATATTCAGCCAAGCGCTCCGCCTCACGTGCGCAGCGATACATAGCGTTCTTGTCTGCGCTGACCAATACGGACCAGGACTGCAGTACAGGGGGGACAGCAGGTTGCTTGCTTCCAAGCCCAATCGACCCGCCACGAACATGCCCGCCATAGCGGTAGCGAAGGAGCGCTCCGCGACAGTCTGCAGGCTCTGTGTAACGTTCAATCGGTTGGGGGCCATCGCTGCCTCGCCGACGAGTCGCAACGCCTCCGCATAGTAGTGGTCCTCAGAGGCAAATGCGGCCTTCGGTCTGGCATAGATCGCGTCACGTGCCTCGACGTAGATTGGTTGCCGTTCGCCGTCGTGGAAAATCGGTACGTGCGCCCGTGTCAAGATTGCTTCCGCGCGAAGCTTTGCTTCCGGTCCGCGCGCTACCTCTAGCTGCGGCACGCGCTCCATTTGCTCGACGTTGAACACATGCACGTATTGCGGTGTCGGGCGCTCGCGCGGCACTCGCACCCGCTCGATCTCGCCACTCTCGTTCTGCCGCTCTACAACGTCGGCATACTTCCAGAACTCGACTACAGTCGACGTTTGGCCCTGGCGCACGTGCCAACCATTCGCAGCAGCTTGCCGATACGTGCACCAGCGCGGATCGGAGTATCCCGAAGCCATCAGGGCGACGGCGTTGCCACCCCGAAAGAGCTTTCCGGTTGAGGGATTGAAGGGCAGTCCGGCCATCGTTCTATAGGGCCCGTGCCATGGCACTTCACCTGCGTCGAATAGCTCGGCCAGCCGCGTGGCAACATCGCCTCGGTAGTCCCGTGCCATGGCCCTATCCCTGCGTTCCAGTGACGATAGGCTCGGGGGAATCGGTTAGGTCAGACTCCGTAAAGCCCGAGTCATCGACATCAATGCCACCTTCATAGTCTTTCGGATCGAGCAGATCGCGTGGTGCAGTCGACATTGCTATTACCCCTCTTGGATGGAAAAAGCCGGCGGCTTGCGCAACCTCAGTAGCGCACTGCCGCCGGCGGAGGAATGACCCCGACCAAACACAATTCTGCCGTGCGTTTGGTGTCCCCCGCGGTCATTTTGCCTATCGGAGCCTAGGCCCGCAGATTAACGCGACAATCCAGACTCGCGCGATACCTCCCGGTCTGCAGCGATAGCGGGCCGGCCCTTCTTGTAGTCGACGCGGACGGAGCGGCTGCTTTCCCGCGCATCCTTCAACTTCTCCGGGTCCAGGCCGTCCTTGGCGTGGACAACGGCCACGTTGCGCCCAATGTCCTGGACGACATGGTGAGCGGTCTCGTGGACGATCTTGCCCTTATAGCTGCCGCTCTCCAGCGGGCCCTGTAGGCCGCGACCCTCCTTGAGGGCCAGATTCTCCGCTTCCGTGCGCGACGCCTGCACTTCGGGGGCAGGTTCGTCGCCAGCTTGTGCCAGGCCGCGCGAGACAGCCTGCTCGAGGCGGGCCATGTCCTTCTCGTTCGGCTCGTAACCGATCACGTCCAGCCCGGCGAGGCGCGCCGCAAACCACGCTTCGGAACGAAACTGCTCCGTCCCCGTGACTTGGATTGCTTGCCATTTCTTTGCGCTAGCGAGTTCGGTGGCGGCCTGGAACGTATCGAACTGCTTGTCAACGAAGCGGATCTTCTCGCCCTCGTCCACGAGTGCCACACGCTCTTCCCCGATGCGTCGATACTGGCCTGCGGCGTCGCGCACGAATCTACCGCGCAGCAATGTCGACGGGCCTTCAACATCGTCGCGCGCATCCAGATCGAGGCCGTTGTCCGTACCGTTCTCGATGAGCGAAATGTATTCGTCCAGCCGGATCGCCTCTTGGCTCACCGAGCGCTCGACTGCGACGATCGCGTTTTCGGGTGGCGCGGTGATTTGCTCATGCGCCCGGCGGTCCTTTAGCGCGCTCAGGGAATAGAAGGCATCGATGGCCCGGCGCTCTCGCTCGGCGATGCCCTGCTCCGCAAGGTACTGTTGGACTTCGGCTTCGTCCTTGAAGCGAACCACGGGCTTGTCGATCGCACGCGGAACGACGGCGGCCCGCGAATTATCGCCCAAGGTATCGGTGCCTTCCAGGTAGAGAAAGTCACCGTGCGGGATCGAAATGCGCTGACCAGCGACGTGATCAAAACCAGCCACCTGATCGTGTAGCATCGAATCGACTTCGATGGCCTTGCTTTCTTCCTTTTCGCTCACCAGGGCCGCCTCGCGCGACATGGCCGCGCCCAGGTCCATTGCTAACTCCGGGGCCTCCTGCAGTAGCGCTTCTCGATAGGTCTGCTGCCTGTCCGCATTGTCGGCCATCGCCAGGGCGGCCCAGTGCCTTTCAGTCGGATCGGACACCCCCTTGTACATCGTCACGTCATCGTGAACCAGCCGTCTCGCAGTTTCTGCGTCCAGTGCGTTCTCCGGCACCGCCATTAAGCCCTCGTTCGTCGCCTCGATCTCCTTCCGCGCAGTAGCGTCCTTCACGAAATTGCTGATGCTGTTGGCGGGGGATGCGTTGGCGAGCGAGGGTGTGGTGTTGCTCGGCGCGATGTCAACAAACAGAGCCGTCTTACCGAAACGGTCTCGTGCGAGGAAATCAGCGCCGGCCTTGATCAGGAGATCGGCAGTCTGCGGGTTATTGCGTGCCGCATAGTGCAGCGCTGTGCGCCCGAGCCGATCGGTCGCGCGAACATCCGCGCCCAGGTCGACCAGCTTGGCCACCAGCTCGGAATTGTTGTTATGCGCGGCCTTGATCAGCGCCGTTGCACCCTTGTTCACGCCCACGTTGACCGCATCGCGTCGCATCGTGGCGTTCACGTCGGCACCGGCCTTCGCCAGGATCTCCGCTCCTTCCACGTTCGCCATGAGAATCAAGGGGTGTCCCCTTGGCTCACTTCGTCCACCTTGGCACCCATTGCCACGAGCTCCGCCGCGAACTCGTTGTCGCCGTGGCGAATCGCATAGGCGAGCGGCGACATGCGCGAGCGAGTCCAGTCGCGGGTGTTCGGGCCCAGCTTGTGCTGCGCCATCAGCTTACGGGCGGAGACGAAGTCCCCTTCCGCAAGAGCATCCAAGAAATCCGATTTAGCCGACATAGTTCACTGTCCTGGTTTGACTCACTGCATCTCATGGAAACTGCACGCGCGCATTTCGGCGTGCAGGGTTAGCGCGCGGAGGCGGCCCGCCGCGCGAATAGCACTACCTCGCAATCAAGGCTTCGCGCCCTTGCTCTCGCTAAAGGAGGCGTCATATCGGCGAGCCTCGCCATGTTTCTTTAATACTTTTTATATATTACTTCTGATCGTCGTTGATAGCCAGATAGGAACCATATCAACGAACGTTAGATTCTCGCGTTTGCACTTGGTCGCGGTCGATGACCTGAGCCGCTCCTGCGCGATACTGGATCGCAACGGACCTGGCCAGAGGAGGCACTCTGTCCAGGCTCGCGAGATCGTGGATTGCTACGGCGTTTCGCCCCAGATGCTGCACCAGATGGAAATCGGTGCGGGCTTCCACCCTCCCAACAAGTCTCTCGTCGGGGCCAGGCGTCCTGATTGTTGCCTCATCTCCGAACAGATCACGCGCAGCTTTGACAGCAAAGGCGTAGCTAGCCCTTACGGCGTCAACCGGAGTAACGGGCGTGTTGGGAGCAACGGACAACGGTCGTTCGGATTCAGCCTTCTTGACAGCAGCAAGGATCTGCGAAATCCGCTGTGGCGAAAGACCCACTGCTATTCCCGCCTCGCTCGGTGACTTCCCGTCCACATACACCAAACGCGCCGCTTCGCGGCTCTTCGGCGTCAGGCGTGTCGTGTTGACCAGGTTGTCGAACTCCCGCTCGTTCATTTGTCGCGATGCTAGCTGGTGGAAACCGCCCGAAGTCTACAGGATGGCACGGGCTTCGATGGAAACTTCACGCAGGTCACGCGCAGGCGCGCGTTCCGCGTGGATCTCGTCCGTTTCCGCTTCCTGCATGGCCAGCGCCCACGTGTCTTCCAGGTGTTGCAGATAGACGGAGGTAGGAACAGACCCGTCCGCATTCGTCTTGAAGGGGACCGGATGGTCCCCGAACACTTGAGCAAGCGTCGCGGGCGAGACCACGTCAGTCAAGGTCGGCACAAAATGCTCCGACTCCGGGTTGATCAGCGCGACATTGTTTGTGTTCTTCATTATTCTTAACCCCTTCCTTACGTACGTACCCGTGTTGTCCTTTCGGTACATGATACGCGCATTCAATAGTTTGTAAAGATCATAACTCTTAACACCTATTAACTTGCGCTCTTAAATTCCAACGTCAGAAAATTGCCCCCTGGTCACGTGCGTCACCCTCCAGCATCCGCTGGCCGCACAATTTGACGCTAGGGAGCTTGGAAGTTGACCCAGTGAGTGCCGCTCTGTAACTCGCCGGCCCCTTTCATGGTGATGACGCAGCGGCGCCGCGGATGGATCCATTCGAGCGCCTTCGTTGACATACCCAGCATGCGGTTGGCATCGCGCCATTGATTACGATCAAAGCCGAGCATGACCTTTGTCCCCGCTGCGGACATAAGATCATCGGTAAAATGTCCCGGACCTTGAGAGGCAAGAAGGAGCATTACGCCAAACTTCCGGCCTTCGTTTGCGATTCGGTTCAGAATGTGGTCTTTCTCGTCACTTACGAAAACCTTGGCCTCGTCCACCACAAGAACGTCCAACACCTCGTTTTGTTTGCCGCGCTGCATGGCGCGCGAAAGGATGTCTTCCGCCTTTGTATCCACGAGCAGCTTCTGCGCGTCGTCATGCAGCGCTGTCATCACATATCTGTGAACCTTGGCGTTGGGATCGTGTGGAGGTGGGACACTCCGAAAAACGCCCATCGCATAGAAGTTTTCAAGGCGGTCCACTACCGACTTCACCGTCTCGATCGAGTCGTACTTGAGCAGATCGTCCAATTCCCTGCCTGTAACCATGGAATTGACAGCAACCGTGTACGCTGCAATAGCCTTAGCGCGAGCATCCGCTAGCTCGGCACTGATTTCTTCCTCTCCCACCATCACCTCGGCCATGCGCGCCGCGCGCCGTTGCTTGACAGCCAGGTTCTTGGCCACCCGTTGCACGGCCTCCAGACTGCGCACAGCTTGCTGACTTGACCCCAAGAACATGGCCTTGAGCCGGTTATTTGAAAACCGGATAGCGTCAAGCAATGTCGGATATCGTTGTCCAGCCACTTTCACAGGCCATCTCCGACGCTCTCCCGTGTGCTCCCCATGGGGGCACCACCACGCCTTCTCATCACCGTCCCAACGGATGCCGCATTTCTTCGCCCGATCGATTTCTTCGTATGGCACCTCTAGATAGAGGCGATCTTCTTTGCCGGGGACGCTATAGATCTCGGCAGCGTTCGCCGCGTGCCAGGTCCGGGGGTCATCCAGGGAAAAGCCCATGGACCTATACAGATCCAAGAGCAAGTTCCGCAGAACAGCCTCTTGTCTATGTCCAAGACGTTGGCTAGTTCGATTGATGCCGGAAATGAACGCTTGCACACGCTTTCTCACCCCTCCGTAGTGGGGGTCGGGGTTCAGAACTAGAGGATTGATGCCGAAATCAGCAGATTGGCTAAAGAATACGGACGATGCGCCCTGCACTTCGATATCGCCATGACGGTCGAGCACATGAATCTTGGTATGCGCGGAACTCGAGCGCACCAAGCTATCGCAGACATGCAGCAGCTGGTGCGTCTTCCCGCTACCGGTGTCGCCCATCAAGATCATGTGGGGATTGGTCAGCCTGCGACTTTCCCACAGGATAGGGCGTAGCTCGTGAGGTTGCGCAGCATCGTAGCCAAACGGAACTTGCAAAACTAATGCCTCTTTTAGTGCAATAATATATTCACTACACGGCGGGACGAGAGGAGCTATGCGCTCCCCTTGCTTCGTCAGATCGAGTTGAGTTGATCCATGAAGGCGGCCTGCAGAAGCGAATCGGTTTCAGGCAATTTTCCGCCGATCTTCTTGTGCATCCGCTTCAAATCCTCGACCGGCAGAATCAGCTCCACCATCAAGCCCTTCTCCTTGCCAGTGATGGCGCTCTTCTCAATGAGCATCTTCAGTTGGCGCGCCGTGATACGCAGCGTGCGCTTGTCGATCAGACTGGCGTTCACATTCTCGACGCCGCTCGGAATGATCGGGGCCGTTATGCCGACATCAGTGAATTGGGTTTTGGGCGGATGATAGTGTTCGCCCTTCGGCGTATTGGCCTCGAGCATCTGATCGACCGAGCGCGCCAACTCGGGGTCAACCGAGACCCGCCCCGGCGTTTTCATCCCGTCGCGAGCCTTCTTCAGATCGGTTGAGGTAATCTTGCTGCGCCCCTCGGCCTGAACCTTCGTCTTCACTTCTGCCCGGACGTTCTCCGGCAGCGCGCGGTATTGTTCAAGCAGCGATGCGAAGGAGATCATCCCCGAATCGACTACGTCGGACCACTTCGGATTCAACAAAGCGAGGATACGGGAGATGTATTGACTGTTCTGCCGCATGATCGCCCCGAGCTCGGACTTCTTGAGCTCAGGGTTCTCTTCCAGCGTTTCCTTGACGAAATGCGCGACCTCCAGATCGGTAAGGTCATCGCGATTCAGGTTCTCGGCCAACTGCGCCAGGCGCAACTTTGCCGGCGACATGTCGTTCCGTACAAAGGCCGGAATAGCCTCATGTCCGGGAACGCCCTCTTCCTGATTGAGCACAAACGCGCGCCACCGGCATTCGCCCATGACGATCATGTAGCCGCCGTCCACCTCGCGCACGGTAATCGGCTGCAGAAGGCCTTGATCAGCAATGCTCTTGGCCAGGTTCTTGATGTGGTCCCGACCTTCCACCGACACATTGCCATCGATTTCGCGGTATCTCGTGCGCGGCTGCTTCGGGTCGGGCATCACATCCCGAAGAGGGATACTGATGGCCGTTGCGGCAGGTGCTTCCAAGCTGTCGAGGAAGTCGAGAGTGCCCATGTTTTCCTATCCTTAAAGTCCCAACACACGCCCGGAAAAATCTTTCCAGGCGGCGTTCAATTTCTTGTCCTTCGCGAACCGCCACACCGGCTGGTAGTTGGCCAGCGCATCGGACACCGCGACGCGCGTCGTGAACTCGCCCACAATCATCTTGCCGAACTTTTGCTCGAGCTCCGCACGCACCTTCTTTTGCGACGACGACGCCTTGGTGTATCGGTTGATTACCACCTGCACCTGCAGGCTCGGATTGCGCTTCCGCGCGTCCTGGATGTTCTTGAAGACATCGGCCATCCCAGTCAACGAGGTAAGCTGAGGCTCAACAATCACGACGGCCAGGTCCGACCAGAACAACGGAGCGGTCTGCCGCGGACCGAGCGCCGGCGGCGTGTCGAAAATCACGTAGTCGAACGGAAGCTTGCGGATCTCACCACGCTTCCGGATCGCCAGTTCGCTGAGCTCGTCACCGCGCGAATCCAACTCTTGCAGGTATCCATGCCCATGCAACAGTTGAATGTTGTCCACCCAAGCGGGGGTGTATTGTAGCTCCGCCTGCTCAAAAAGCTGTTCCGAGCCGCCGCGACGCTTCGTGATCTGCAGGTCTTTGGTCAGAAACTGACCAGCGTTCCCTTGCGTATCGAAGTCACACAACAGGGTCCTCTTGCCTGCTTCCCCCGAGGCGAAAGCGAGATGGCATGCGATGGTCGTTTTCCCGACTCCGCCCTTGTTGTTGATGACGGTGATCAATTTAGCCATTGTCCTGTCCTGGTTTCCGGGCTCGCCGCGCCTCCCAAGCTTCTTTGGCCAGTTCAACAACCAATTGGGGAATCGACACGGTTTGCCCGCGTTCACGGGTCTGCGCCGCACTCTCGTCCAATAGTTCCTTGCGGAACTCGACGGGCAATCGAACCAGCGTGGGCTTCTTCTCTTCAGTCACATTTACGCTCCTGCGATATTGCAATATTATGATAGCCGACTCTTGGGCGCAACGGTTTTTTTGATATTTTTATTGCACTCTACGCCGGTCAAACGGGCCCGGCTCGGGCCCGAATTTCTTACGTTGGAAAAAGGCCGCGTGGCGCTAAAGTCGGGAAAACAGAACTTACTGCGACAGACGCTTGACGGCTTTTGGCGGATAAATGTACTGAATCCACCAGAACATAGCCGTGTAGCAAAATGCGGCCTTCGATACGCCCACGCCCCTTGATGCATGCTCCACTTGCTCAGCTAGGTCCGGCGGAAGCTGAATGTTCACCTGCTCCCAACCTGTGCGGCCCGCGACTCCATCCTGAAACGTCAGCGCCGTGCGCGGCTTGCGCCAAAGGAGGCCGTGTTTCCATGGTTCCGTAGCCAGGAATCGGGTCATCATGTCTTGAAACATTCCGGTCAACGAGCGCCACTCAAGGGGGCGATCATCTTCAAGTATGTGTACATGTTCTCCGGACATCGGGTAGGCACGACCTTCGGCTCCTCGAGGCGCGTTCGCGGACGCCCAAGCCGCTTGGGCCGCACGATATTTGCCGGTTCAGGAACGCTCGCAGGCGCCGGCGCTGAGATGGCCTTTCGTGGTGTGCGAGCGCTTGAAACGTCACGTCGTGTTGCGGTCTTCGTAGCAGACCGCGCGCGGCTATTTTTATCAGCTTTCATATTTTATGATTGCCCCCACCCCCCAGTGGATATTCCCTATGACTTTTTCTTTGTGATTGTAGCTGATACTAAAAGAATGGCACGAAAAAGCCGACGTAAAAAAGCCCCACTACAACCGCGTGGGGCTCCAGATTCGCCTGGGAAAGGGCACTCAACGCCCGTAAGGGGCTGGGAACAACATGTCGCGAGTGAGCGTGACATTGAAGCGGTATCCGGGCATCTGCGTAATAGTTGGCTGGATCTGCATGTTCCGCTGGATCATGGCACCGCTTACCTGAGCCAGCTGCTGCCCCATAGCGGCGGCGATCGTCTGCTGCGCCGAAGGAGCGGTGCCATTCGTTGACGACTGCTGCGGCTGCGAGAGTTGGGCGCCTGCAGACACCAAACTCATCATCCCGGCCCCCAAGAAAATTCGAGCGTAGTGGTTATTCACGTCTCCGTCGAAACCTGCGTTCCCCGCGCCGTCAGTACCCGGCATGCCCTGTATGACGAAGCTTGTCCCATCGGGAAAGATCAGCCGATTCCAGACGACCAGCAGACGACTTTGGCCAACAGCAATCCGGCTGTCATACATGCCGATCGCCTTTGTCCCCTGCGGAATGAGAAGGTGACGACCAGACACCGTATCGTAGACATTCTCACTCACCCTCGCGCAAGTCTGCCCCGGCAGGTCCGAATTGATGCCGCATTCCAGCACCATAGGAATGTTCCAGCCCGCCTTAACTTCGTACACGCCGAGCGGCTTCTGCTTCGTTTCCTGCAGGTAGGTACTTCCAGAGCTCGCGCTGGCATCCCGCAAGAACGATTCCTTGCGGATCTGCTTGTTCACGTCGTCTTGTTCTTGTTGCCCGTTCAAGCCTAGTCCAGCAAGGCCTGTACCAGGCTTACCTTGCCCCGCTAACGCTGCGGCAGCTTGAGAAACGGCATTGGCAATTTGAGCATTGGCCGCCCCTGCACCGCCCGTGACACCTTCGGCAGCGCCCGAGCTTTCAATGGATGCAGCCCGAGCCTGACGGGTCTTTTCGTCCCGCTCGTCTCGCGCCCGACGTGCCGCCGCCTGTTCGCTTGTTTCAGCCGGCTGAGCCGGCGCTGCGCCCTGCCCTGGGGCCGGCACGATCGGCGTAGCCTCCCCTTGCTTGCCAGGTGCACCGTTCGTCTCCGGGAGCTTCACCGCATCGCCACTTTTTGCGGTGCCGACTTCGGCGGGCCCCACTTGGATGCCGCCGCCCAGCGATGTATCCACTCCCAGCTTGTCCGCGACGGCTGACGCTTGCCCATCGGGTATCTCGTCCGCGTTGCCGTCCGCCCGAGCGAGTTCCATGCCTTTTGCCTTGGCTTGATCGCTCGCATTCGGGTCACTCGAGGCAACCGGAGCAGTGTCATCCCCCACGGTCATGATGGAAAAGACAATGCCCGCCACCGTGCCAACGGCGGCCATCGACATGAGTAATTTTGCCTTGCGAGACAACTTGGTGATGCCAGTAACCTTTCCCTTCAGAGGAACGGAGTCCGGCGATGCGAACGGATCGCTAGTGGCTTCTGCTTTTGCCATGGGTGCGCCCTTACCAGAACAGGCCGCGTTTCGGGGCCTTGTTCCATGTGATCGTCACTTTGCTCTGGTTCGAGTCGACACCGACGACCAGCATGGCGCGGTCGAACAGCTTGTCCACGATGTAATAGGCGTCCTTGACACGGTAGTTGACAATCTGCGGCTTGTCCTCGCGATCGAGCAGCAGAAGCACCGGCGCCTCCGCCGACTTCATTTGCTCGGGCATTTGAATATAGGTCCGCGTCCCATCGTTGAAGACTCGCGTAGGATTGAAGAGCGTTTTGTCACCGTCGACGCTGTAGCCGAAATCGAGCTTTTCGACTGACGTAGGGGGAAGATCCGCGACGACGCGGGTGCCTTCTTCCCTGGCTCGCTTCTGCGCGGTTTGCTCAGCATCGTTCCACTCGTCAACGATGTCCTGCGGATAGTAGAAGCCCGCCCGGTTCATATAATCCCGGTCGTTTGCGCTTGAGTAAAGACGCATGTGGTACGTGCGCCGATCGGTAGTGACGATCATGTTCGTTTCCAAACCTGTGTCCGTCGGCTTCACAACGATATGAGTCACGCGCTTCTCACCTGATCCAGATTGGGCCTTGGAGAGTAGCCACCTGGCGGAGTCGCCGAGCATTGGCTTGCCGCTCACATTCTCACCCGGCTCGAGCTCGACGTCGCACGCACGCATGGGCGCACACGTGATCGTCGGCATGTACTGGCCGAATGGATAGAGCACTTTCCCATCGTCCGACATGATGGGCTTTGCAACCCCCGTCTGCTGCCATTTCTTAGCTTGCGCCAGTGCAGCGTCTTCCAACGTCAGAAATTTCTTGCTGGTGCCGGCGCCGGCCACCGACGACAACAAAGCGACAGCCAGCGCTACGAGAATCTGCTTTTTCACGATCATGTTTGCCTCAAATCCCACTTTGCTTCGACCAGGAGAAGTCAGTGACCATGTAGCCGGCAGGATTCCGGCGAATGTTCTCTTCCGAGTCTTGCGCGACGATGGCGTACGTCAGCTTCACCTTCCAGCGTTCCTTCCTGAGAACCTCTCCCTGGAGATTGCGCCATTCCTCAGTCCACTCCAGATCCCACGTGTTGCCTCCGATGGGGAGAGCCAGAGTGACGACTGCAACGGCGCTTGAGGTGGCTGCGGTCTTGTATGGCTCTCGTTGCCGATAGAATTCATCAAGCTTCTTCTTGGCCGGCGAACCGGCGGCCACGCGCGCATATACCCAGTCAAAGTTCTTCTTCGCTGCCTTCAGATCGCCAATGACGGCGCGTGCATTCTCCACCCATTCGATCGTCTGTCCACGAATGATGCGGCGCGAGTCGATGGGATTGCTCTGATCGACCGGCCCCACCGCCACAACGTGCCCAATCTGGTCTTGAACAACCACGTAGGGCTGAAATTTGGGCTTGAGCAGTGCGTAGCCGTTGAAGGCTATCGAGATGGATAGCAGCGCCGTCTGCATGCAGAAAGCGACTTGCCAGTTTGCCTTCGCCTTTGCCAGGTTCATATAACGATCGTCCTGGTGCCGCTGGTGCTCCACGAACGGATTCACCGCATCGCGGCCCTTCTTCTTAGCTTTCGCCGGCGCCTTATCCGCGCCAGCTCCGACATTGTCGATGTCCGCTACTGCGGCGGCACCCTGATCTGCCTTCTTACGCCAGAGCATGAATCCTCACTATATTTATCAGTCGCGCGCGTGGCCGATGTTGATGTTGATCGCGGCACTGCCAGCGCCGTCCTGCGGCACATAGCCTTCCAGTTGCGAATCCTCTCGCCAGCGGAGGGCTTGCGCTCTCCCTGCTGACCACCGGAATTGCCTGCAGCCGAGGCGGCATCCCCGGTCGGCGTGGTACCGGCGGAGAGCGCAACGCTGGAAGCATCGCCAACGGACGCAGGTGCAGCCGCACTATCAGCTACCTGTGCAGGTTGTGGCGTCGGGGCAGCTTGCGAGTTGGCTGCAGGAGCCGACGGAGCCGTTGGGGCGCTGCTCGACGCTGCAGCAGCGGGGCCGCCGGCGCTGGCTGCAGGCGCAACCGCGCTGGCCGCAGCCGGGGCTCCTGACGGCCCCGCAGCGGCGCCCGAGGGGCCGGCAGCAGCGGGCTGAGCCGTAGCCGCCTTCCCTGCCGGCCCACTAGTGCTGGCACTCTGCGCGGCAGGACTCACCGCGGCAGGTGCTGGGCTCGATGCAGCCGTTGCCGCAGCCGCATCGCCGCCCTCGCTAGCGCCGCTCGAGCCAGCTTGCGCGCCGCTGTCCTGCGCCGGCTCAGCGCCCGGGGCCTGGCCATGTCCGCCGGCATTGCCACCGGCGGGCGCCGCCCCAGCCCCGCCACCAGCATTGGCCGGCGCGGGCACTCCCTGGACACTGCCGCCGCGCGTCGCCTCGATACTCGATGCAATCTTTCCGCCGGCGGACTGACCGACCTTATCGGCAAAAGCGGTCTTCGCGGAGCCCGCTGCGCCGCTAGCGGCACCGGTGGCCAGGCCCAATCCGTGGGAAGCTACCTCCTTAGCCGCGTGACCGGCAGCCGCCAAGCCCGTCTTGCCGTGGTCGGCAGCCGAACTCAGGCCTGCGCCGAGGGCCTGCGCCAACCCTCCAGCCCCTGCAGCCCCGCCCACGGCCCCGGCGACGCCGGCAGCGCCCGCCGTCGCAGCCAAAGCGCCAGCACCCACCGCTGCACCTGCCACCGTCGCGGCTGTTCCTGCTAGCGAGCCTGCCGTGAGGTTCGGGCTACCGGACATCATCGCCGTGGCCAACTGCGGCACGTTGATGGCGAGGTAGGTATAGATCCCCGCGACACCCAGGACCACCATGCAGCTCTTGATGAGCTGATCCGCATCGATCATCAGGCTGCCGAACAGGCTCTGTCCCCCCCGACAATTGCGTAGAGGACCATCAACTTGATCCCCGTACCCACGGCGAATTGCAGATACTTCGTTGCGAAGTCCGTGGTCCATCGCGACCCGCCGAACCCCAGCAAGATCACGCCCAAGCCGATCGCGATGTAGCTTTCGATCAAAGTCACCAAGAGCTGCGCCGCTACCCAGAGGAATGCCAAGAAGATCAGCAGGGCCATGAAAGTAACGGGAAAGACGACGACCATCTTGTCGAAGGCCCCCAGCGACTTGATCATCTGGAAGGACCCCAGTGCGAGATCGAGGCCCTTGTTCACGATGCCATCAGGCGTGAGGTCGCCGACGTTTGAAGCAGCCTTACCGATCGTGATAAACGATTTGATGATTGCCGGAATCCACTCGTCGGACAGCTTTAGCAGCGAGAAGAAGAATCCGAGATTGAAGATCTTCCGCACAAGGGCGTGCAAGATCTCTGGCATCTCGTTTTTATCTAATACATATATTACTGTAGACCAACAAAAATCGACCAGGGCGAGCTTCCAGAATAGCCCCATCGCAAAGCCCTTGACGATGGAATACCAACCATTTTGCAGCCCCCGGAACTTGTCATCGATCTTGTCCAACTGCAGCAAGGAATCGTCGGCTGACGCGGTGACCTGCGAAACCATGTACAGCAGGAACACCACCAGCAGGCCCAACCGCAGAGCCTTCCTGCACTTCGGCTGCTCCAAGACAGCGCGAATAAAGGCTATCTGGAGCGCATCCAGATAACGAAACAGCCGGATGGCCGTCGACGTGAAACTTGACTGCATGGGGAGCCACCTAACGTTCAGTTATCGGATTTACGCACGGAGTTGCTGTTGATGCCTCCGAACGCCTTGTCAATGGCCACGTCGCCAGACGAGCGGGAAGCGTCCGCAGCGCCCGCGCTCCGCGTCGGGTGGCTGTCTTTCTGACTACAGCCGGCGCACAGCGCAAAAACAATGAGGAGGGGCACAACGAACTTGTTTCGCATATGAGTTTTCCTAGTTGGCCTGGCCCTTCACGGACTTGGATGCAACACCGCCAAACGCTTTCTCCACGCCCAACTGTTGCGCGTCCTTCTCGCTTTGCGCCGCCGCGGCGAACTCGTTCTGGCTCTGCACCTGCGCGAGTGCCACCTGGCGGAGTTTCTGCATCTGCCCCACCATCTGCAGACTGATCGCGGCGCCGGCCTGTGCGGCTTGCAGTTGACCTGCAGCCGTCTGCGACTTAAAGGCCAGTTCGTTCATCATCCCCTCTTCGGTGGCGAAATTCTCCGAGTGGGCAGTGACCAACTTGATCGCGTTCTTTGCTGCCGAGAGCGATGAATCCGACCAGTTCCTGTAGGCCGAGGAGAAGTCCACGGCCCCGCCGTATCCGGGGTGGTTGCTCTTAAACTGCTGATTCACCGACGCGAGCGAGTAGGCCGTCTGCTGGCCCTTCGAATAGATGTTTCGCAGATCGCTGAACGCCTGCGACATGTTCTTGTCGACAAAAAGCTGCTGCGCTGCTGAATCGAGCAAGCTGCTCGGCGTCATGCGCTCGAGGTTCTTCAGCATCGCCGCGTACTGGTTCATCGTGTTGGCACTCGTCTGGGCCTGTTCGGCATAGGCCAGGACCAGTTGCAGATTGTTGAGAATCTGCGTGGGCTCCGTGGCGCCAACAACGGCCCCAGCCTGAGCGACGTTCGACGTGACGCTCGACAGCAGCAAAACTCCTGCTGCACACATGATTTTCAGATTCTTCATCAGTTTCCTCCTAGGGGTTCACATATCGACATGAGCTCAGGCGTGAATGCGCGCACAAACCGGTATTTGGTGTTCTTGCGCATATCCTCCTGGATCAGGGACCGTTTGAAATGGTCCTCATCAACCGCAGGGACCGGGCGATCCGGATACCGTGCTTTCACGCCAGCGACAGCCACCACCGCTTTCTGGACCATTGCCTCGCTAGCGAGCGTCAAGGCGCCATAGCCGACGTAAAGACTCCAGCCCTGATAGCTCGGTGAGCTCGACAGGGGAATGTTCAGCCGGACCGACGAAAGCCCATCGCGACGAACAATGTGAGGGATCAGGGCGGCGCCCGTGAATGCCTCCCAAGCCGAATCTTGGTTCAGCAGCGCGGCCTGCATTTGCTGGGGGTCATGAACCCCGACATATATGAGCCCTGGCCTCCCCGCGTCTTCTGGGTTCACCAAGAGGTTGAGCGTTACGACGGGCGTGCGTCCGGCGCACCCTAGAGTCTGGTTCGCAACCGTAATGGTTGAAGGACCAGGTACGAAAGGGGTGGCGGCGAATGTGGCAGACGCCGCGATGCTCGTCATGACCATCACGGCCAGGCCGAAAACATGCGAAATGCTCTTCATGCTCTTTTACCTTGAGGGATGAGTCGGCGCAGCCTAATGCTGCCTAAGCGCTATTTGATGGCGCCGTTCGCGTGCCGCGCGCACAACGGCGCGAGCAGCAGCACGAGCAGCCCGGAAGGCGAGTCCGCCGGTAAAGCCGACCAGCCCGCCAAAGAGCCCAGCAGCCACGCCGACAAGCGGACCCGCCACAACCAAAACGAGGAGAAACAACGTCGTCATATCAACCTCCCTAGTTGCTTTAATTATATCACTTAATAGTGATATTACAATATCAGAATCTTAAGCCGCAGCTTGACGGTTCTCCAGCAGCGAAGCCCATTCCGCAAGACCATCGCCCCACTCTACCTTTGCCGTGGAGCAGTGGCGCAGCCACTCAGCGCCGAAGTTCCGCGTACCCGAGGCAAGGATGCGCCGCGCGTGATCAATATCCTCGGTGCCGCTGACGCCCACGAAGGCCAGAGTCACCGGGCCAAGCCCAAGGCGGAACCGGCGCCGCCCCAACGGGGACATGTAGAAGTAATCCTGCTTCTTCACGCCTTGGGCAATGAGCTCGATCTGCTGGTCGTTGAGGCCGATGCGCTCATA
Organism: Cupriavidus sp. D39; assembly: GCF_026627925.1. Lineage (NCBI taxonomy): Bacteria > Pseudomonadati > Pseudomonadota > Betaproteobacteria > Burkholderiales > Burkholderiaceae > Cupriavidus > Cupriavidus sp. D39. The sequence continues at coordinate 40,198 of NZ_JAPNLE010000005.1, read as the reverse complement.
CTCCTCCCGCACGCTCACGTTGCGTTGCGCTTCGGGATTCGACAGGAAGATCTTCGTAGGGCAGCTTTCGTAGAGAACGTCACGGATCGCGCTTTTTCCAACGTCAGAAATCGACTGGGTGGCAAAGCCGACCGAACAATTCCGTTTGCGCATGACTTTGAGCCACTCTTTGATTTTCGCACTGAAGATCGGATGCTCAAGCATGAGCCACGCTTCGTCAAGAATGAGCAGCGTGGGCGAGCCATCCAACATCGTCTCGACCTTGCGGAAGAGGTACAGGAGCACCGGCACAGCGATTTGCGCGCCCTTTCCCATCAGGTGTTCCATCTCGAACACGATGAAGTGCGCGCCCTGCAGCGTGTCGTCTTCGCCGTCCAGCATCTGGTTGTTGCCGGCCAGCGTGTACGGTTTCAGCGCTTCCTGCAAATCGCTGTCCTGCAACTGGGACACGAAATGGGTCATCGTCCGCTGGTCAGGGTCTGCGTTTCCAATCGAAACCAGCGCATTGGCGATAAGATTGCGCCGGCGCGACGTTACCTCGACCTTGGAAAGCGCCAGGCACGTCTCGATCCAGTCCAGCGCCCAGAGCCGCCAGGAAGGCTGATCGACATGGCGCAGGGGGCATAGCGCGTCTCGATACTCCTTGCCTCCCACGATACTCGGATGCTCCCCCGCCAGATCGTAGTAAGCGCCGTTGACCGATGCGCATGCGACATAGGACGAATAGCCCTTCTCGAACTTGATCGTCCTTGCCCTGCGGTAGCGCATGTGCTGAAGGCCCATCAGTTCAAGCAGCGTCGACTTACCTGCGCCCGTCGGGCCGAGCATTAGAAAGTGCCCGACATCGCCAACGTGCGTCCCCACCCTGAAGGGCGTTCCGCCTGTTGTATCCGCGTACATCAACGGCGGACTGTTCGGCGGATAGAAGGGGTTGGGGTTGGTACTCAGACCTGGCCAAGTGGCCGTCGTCGGGATCAAATGCGCAAGGTTCATCGTGTGAAGGATTGGCCGGCGCACGTTCTCATATCCATGGCCCGGAATGCTCCCCAAGAATGCTTCTACCGCATTGATTGTCTCCACGCGAACGGCGAAAGAGAGGGTACGGATCGCCTTCGCGCACATCTCTACCGCCTCCAGGAGGGCCGGCAGATCTTGATTCATAAGCACAATCACGCTGGTGTAGTGACCAAATCGAACTCTGCCCGCAGCCGCCTCTCCCATGGCAGTTTGGGCATCGATCATCATTTCCAGGGCGTCCTGGTCAACCGCTCCCGCTGAGTTGTTAGACACCGTATCGCGCAGTCCGCGAATTTTCTGCCGCCACTTCTTGAACATCTTCTCCAGAAGATTCCTGCCCTCCTCGGGGTCCATAAAGATGAACCGCGTGCTCCACCTATAGGTGACCGGCAGCGAATTCAGGGAATCCAAGATGCCCGAGTAGCCGTGCGAAGGGAACCCTTCGATGGAAAGGACGCGGATATGATTCGCGCCTACCTTGGGCGTGTTCCCTGCGACAAAGTCCTGGCTGCCAACGATCGTGTCGATAGTCACTCCAGCCTTCGGCAATGCCATGTACTGGGCAATGCCTGTGACGCAGTAGTGCACGTATCCGAGCAGATCATCGACATGATACTTCCGGCCATCTGCCGCATTGATCCGCTCGTGGCAACGCATTCGGGTAATGGCATTGAAGACCAGCCCGAGTTCGCCCTCGAGGGAATCGAGAATCGTATTGAACTGCGCGACAAGCCTCTCCCGCGTTGCCGTCTTAATGCCCCGCAGGTCCTCGCTGTGCTCGAACATCATCGACTGAGCCTTGCTCTCCGCGGCGAGTGGGGGCAGATAGGTGAGGATGATGGCGTAGCGGCTCTCATGGTGGAGGCCTTCGCCGCTGTACTGCAGGCGCCGCTCCTCATCCACGAGCTCGGCCACAGGATGCACGAATGGAGTCCGGTCCGGGTAGCCGATCGCTTCAGACCGCATCGCGTCGATATGCGCCATCCAGCCCGAGCCAAGTCGCGCAAGCGCGTTGTTGACGCGGGCCGAGATCATGTCGAGTTCGTGGTTCGTGGACGATTCGGTATCGGTCCCTCGATAGAAAAAACCGCCTATGATCTCGCCGCCCTTCCCCGATAGAACACCGTCAGCTATGGGTTCGGCATGGCGAAGAAGATCTGCCAAACCGGCTTCGGAGTCGCGAAACTCCTCCTGCATTCCTGGCCGATGGCGCAGGAATGCGAAGAGGAGAAGCCCCGCTTCGATGATGAGGATGAAGATGAAGAAAAGGAATCCAGTCATGGCATCTACTTGTAGTCCCGATACTGCGGCTGCGGGGCATCGAACCGGCCTCTCGCAGGATAAAAGCCCTTGTACTTGCGAGCTCGCTTGAGCACCGCCCACATCTGCGGATCACTCGTCGCCATTCGCCGCAGAATGGCCATCCCGAGAAGCCATACGACTCCACAGACAGGAACAGCCACGAACATCCCAAAGCGCAGCGTGAGAATGTAGGCGAGATAGACGGTCGCAAACAGGAGAATCATCACCTGCCTGCGCTCGCCCCCAGGAACGTCAATACGCGGACGCCAGCGCGATGAATGGCGACCTTGATCAGCTCACTGCGATGGCTTCCGCTCATGTCTCACCTTTCAAGCAGGGCAGCTGCCGATACTCGCGCCCATCTTCATCGCGATCCAGCCGATGAAACTCGACGCGCCGATGAGAATGCTGACGGCCATGACCACGTTCACGATCTTCTTCATGATGCCCGTGAATTCCTCGCCCCAGATGAAGCCGCCAGCAGCCGCTGCGAACGCGATCGTGCCGACGGCCAGTGCCGTAGGGCCCTTGAACCAGTTCGATACGCCGCACAGCGGGCCATCCCAAGGCGCCCCTGTACTCGATTGCTGCGCAAGAGCGGCACCCGCATACAGCACGATCCACCCCAAGATGTTCAGCTTCAGGAACGACGGCTTGCGCTTCGCCCAAACGGACACAACGCGCTTCCAAAGTTGCTTCATAGATATCACCTTTTATTTAATTACTCTTGCACGTCCCGCAGGACGTATTGATGCGCGGCAGCGTCGTAGCGCTCCACAAGCGCGACCTGTTCAACCCGTCTCTTGCCTGAGATTTCCCCCTTCTTGATAAAGATGACCATATCCACCGCAGAAGCTATCACCTGCGGGTTAACCACAGCGACCGCCTCCTGAATGAGTTGCTCCACACGGATCAACCCACCCATGCAATCGTTCGCATGAATAGTGGCCACCCCTCCTGGATGGCCTGTGTTCCATGCCTTGAGCAGCGCGTTTGCCTCTGGCCCACGCACCTCTCCCACGATGATCCGATCGGGCCGCAGCCGCATAGTGGCCTTCAGAAGGTCAAGCATTGTGACCGTCCGGCTGGTTTGCAGAATGACCTTGTTCTCAGCCGTGCATTGAACCTCGCCCGTGTCTTCGATGATGACCACCCGGTGATCAGGGGTGTGCTTCGCGATAGCTGCGATCACTGCGTTGAGCAGCGTCGTCTTCCCCGAAGCCGTCGAACCGACCACGAGAATGTTCTTCCGAGTACGAACGGCCTCCAGGATCGCTGTGTAGTACGCGAGGGACAGAATGCCGGCCTGCACATAGTCTTCGAGTGTGTACACAAACTGCGCATGCTTTCTGATACTGAACAGCGGTCCGGCGGACGCTGGAGGAATCACGCCTTCAAAGCGCGACCCATCAAGGGGTAGTTCGCCTTCGAGAATTGGGTTGTCAGCCGTGACCGTCCGATCCAGCATCGACGCGATCGTGTTCATGACATTCAGTGCTTGGGCCGGGCGCAAGGTTTGCCCAGTGTCAATCATTCCTACACCCACTTTGTAGATCCAGAGCTTTCCGTCGGGATTCAACATGAGCTCTTCGACGGCTGGATCTTCGAGAGCGGCCAAGCAGGTCGCGCCCAATCCTCTTCGAATCGATTCATTCAACCGCTCACGCGGATCGCCCTTACCTTCATCGGACACGGCCATCACCTCCTCATTGATCACGATGCGTATTGTGCTTTTATTTTAGTACAATGTGCAATAGCATGATATCAGAGGCGCTCAAGTAACGCCGACCCATTTCCAACGTCAGAAGAACCGGAAACCTTCATGAACGCAAAGCAGATCGTCCTGGCCATCGCGCTTGTCTTCAGCGCCTCCGCTCACGCGTCGTTCTATGTGGACGAGGACGCGCCCCAGCAGACCGCAGCGAACCCCCAACCCCTTGTCACAACGAGTGCCTTCGACATCGGGTACAGCATCAAGCGGGCTGTCATCGGTCCCTCGTCCCGAAAGCTCCTAGCCGATCGACTCGAGGACGCCATCGACGCCGACCAGGTGATCGTCACCGGCTTTGGAGACGCCGCCGGTAGCACCACGCTCGCCAAGCAGCGAGCCACGTCCGTGCGGCAGTGGTTCATTGACAACGGGGTGCCTGCCAGCAAGATTCAACTGGCGGAGGACACGTCCGCCCGGGAGCCCGGCGGAAACCGGCGCGACGCGAGCAAGGTCTCCATTTCTCTTCGCATGCCTTCGCGGAGCACCTCGGGGGCGACGCCCAAGACCATTGAAGCAACGAACCAGCGTGCGATGCAGACGGTAGACGCTATCCCCGCCCGCCCACAGAGCCAGAGCCCGATGCAAGGCCAACTGCCGGCGATTGATCCGATGGTCCTTCAAATGGTCAATCGCGTCCTCGCGATGGCGCAAAGCAACGCCATTAAGGCAGACGACGCGCTCCGGCTCATTGCTGACTTGATGCAACAGCGACAGCCGCAACCGCAGTTGCAGTTGCAGTTGCAGTTGCAAGCAAGCCCCGGAGCGCCGCTAGTCGCCACTATCCAGCCGGCGCCGATCATTATTCCTGTGGTGGAGCAGCCTCGCGTATGGACCCTGACGTCAGGGAAGAGTCTGAAGGAGAACCTCGAGGCATGGGCCGCCACCGCCGGTTGGCCTGCGCCGACGTGGGAGGCCTCCAATCCCTATCAAATCACTCAGGATCATCCGATGACCGGGACCTACATGGAGGTGCTCGGCCAATTGGCAAAGATGGTCCCTACGATCGATCTGCAGGTACGCAAGGGTGCGCGTAGCCTCAAGATCGTCGACGCGAGGAAATAACCATGCTGGGCTATGCACTGGCAGCCGCTGCAGGAGCTTTCGCGTTCACGGTCATGTTTCAGACTGTCGCGTATCAGAGCGCCGCGGCGGACACCACACAGACGGCTGCGCTCGCCGGCAACATGCTGAACTATTCCCAGCGCGTCGCCGCCTATGCCGCAGCAAATCCTGCCACCTCGGGCGCTGTGCCGGATTCCGCTTTGTCTCTCCCGACGTGGTACCAGAAGGCCCCCGGCGTGTTCAACTACGTCGACGCCGGCTACCCCTACGTCTACCTCCCCGGCACTCAGCCGGGCCTGCCAACTGCCATCGTGACCGTTAGCAAGGCCACCGTCCACGTTGGCATCAAGGCGGGAGCCTCGATCGCACTGCCGGCTGGCCAGCCGGGCTTTCCCCTCGCCCGCCCCCTTCCCGCCGTCATCCCGGACGGGGCGACCGTGATCGTCCCCTAGGGGGCCACTACAGTTGCCCCAATAGAAAGAGCCCGCAATCGTTGCGGGCTCTTTCCGTTCTGACGAGGTGCGAAGCTCAGATTCCAAAATACTGGATCGAACTCCCATAGCCGGAGCCAGAGTACCGGCTGTTATTCGTGCTAAAGACGTGCCACCCCGGATCTAACGTCACCTGGCAAACGCCCAGCGATTGCACCGACCACGAGCCTCCGGAGACGACCGAAGTATCGCCAACCGTCGGACAGGCCGATCCATCTACCACGATTTGCGCCGTCACCGAGCCGCCGGCTTGCTGCGCGGAGGCGGTAATGATGAAAGTCTTGCGCGAGGTCACGGTAACCCCAATGGCTGTATCGCTCCCACCGCCTACTGGCCCACCAATGATGGCCGATGCTGAAGCGCCCTGCCAAACGCCCGACTGGCAGGACAGAATCCGCCCATTGGCGTCCCGACCAACGAGGCCGTTCGTGCTGCACCAACCGCCTTCGCCGGCCCATCCGTCCAGTTGAAGGTATTCTCCTGCCCGCACTCGCCCGTTGGAGTTGATGTAGCTACTCTGCACTTCACTCGGAGAATAGATGCCGGCGTTGTTATAGGCCCGAATCCACTGCGTGTCGGACATGTACAAACCACCGCCCCACTTTTGGCTATACCAACCTGAGTCTCCCTGCGTTCGGAACCATCCGCCGGTATAGGTCTCCTGCCCGATCCTAGCGTCGTTGGAGATGGCCAAATTCGCCCCGCTGACCTGGCCGGTGGCGGCAACCGTAGTTGCGTTCACAGTGCCAACAGCATTCAGGTTGTTGCCAGCCATATCAATGGCTGTTTCCATCCGGTTGTACTCCGGTCGGCCAGCGACTACCTTCCTGTGCAGGTAGTCGCCAGGATCAACGGCGGTGCCGTCTTGGAAAGCAAGAGCCAGTGCAAGCTTGCCGGCGCCAGGAGAACCACCGTAGGTGCCTAGAGCGTAGTTCCACCCACCAAAAGACCCTGTCGCCTGCGCGGCGTTCGTCGCACTAACGTAGCCGCCTTGGCCGCCGATCAGCTGCGCTATCTGCCGCAGACTGGTCTCCTTGATGGTCTCACCGCCCGTAGTCACCACCAGTGCCTCAAGGCGATTGGCAGCAACCTTGTTGATCCGGATCGAATAGCCTTGCTGGTACACATTGGTCGCGGCAAAGCCACTGGGGAGATAGCCAGCGAGGGCCGTCGTATCGTAGGCCACGTAGGGGTTAGCGCTTGCCAGGATCGTCGCGTAGTTGTCCCCCATCCATTTCTGAGTCGCCTGCAGCACCGTCGTCGCACTGCTCGCCGCCGTTGCGTTGACCTTTCGGTCCACATCCGAGTTGATCCACGAACTCATCGTCGTCATCAGGGCGATCACGATAATTATGCCCATGGCCACCTCGACCGAGATGAAGCCTCGTCCCTTGCGCCTCTGCGTGTTCTTCATTTTTTAGTCCCCAGCATCTTGAGCGACTGCTGATCGAATGCGATCTTGTTCGCCTGGTCGATCACGTCCTGCTCCAGCATCGAGAATTTCGCATCCCGAATCTTCGCGACAACGCTGTTCATGCCTGCAACGCGCAGCACCTTCGTTTCCAACCGCGTCGCATTCCTTTCCTCGCTGGCCCTGCGCCGGATGGTTTGCCATATGACCATGGACAGGCCATCGGCAATCAGGTCAGCAGCGCGATTGGTCTGCCCAGCGCATAGCGAATGAAAGCGAGAAACGGCATGCACGGGCGTGTCCGCATGGATAGTGGAAATGCAGGTGAACCCGTTGATGGCTGCACGACCAACCTCGAGCGCCGTACGCTCATCGCGGATCTCACCAACCAGTAGGAGATTGGCGCCGCTGCGGAGAGCCTTCTTCAGCTGTTCCTGGTAGCCACCTCTCTTCTCGCTAGCCCAAAGCTGAATACACCTGCCTTTGCCCCGGACACCATGCAGCGCAGTCTCGTTTGGGTCCTCTACAGCGACGGCCACGCCGCCGTGCAGAGCCAGTCTCTCAGCGAAAAGCGTTGACGCTGTCGACGTTTTTCCAGTAGCAATTTCGCCCGCAACCAAGACCAATCCGCGCAGGTCCGCAGCGAGCAAAAACTCAAGAATGCTCGGAGCAAGGGGGAGCGAAGCCGCTGGCCGAATGCTGGCCGCGGACTTCCGCAGCACGAACGTGATCGTCTCCGTCAAATCCTCCATGACAGTGACCCGGAACATCGTTCCTTCGACGTTGAGAGAGAACTCCTCTTCTCCATACCGCTCGTATTTGCTCTCACACTGGCGACGGAGCTCCTCGACATCGCCTAGCAGCGGAGGAGGTACCGGGCTGCGGCCCGGCTTCCCGTTGATCCCTGTGATGTCGCTGAAGTCCGCGCCAATGTAGAGGTCTACGAATTCGACCTTATGGATTCGCATCGGATCAGGTGCCTACGATGCAACCGTGTAGGTCACGGTCGACATGGCCGCGCCACAGGCAGTCGTCGCTGCTGGCGCCGCGATTTCGCCGGTCGTTGCAGCGCCGCTGCCAACCTTGGTGTTCGAGAACGTGCCGCTACGCGTCAGTTTCGGGACCACCTTCACACAAAGCGTGGGCTTCAGGTTGCTGGTAGCGATCGTGAAGCCGGCGCCGGTGCTCGTCACGACATAAGTGCCGCCAACAGGGTTCTGCAGCACGCCACCCACTATAGCGACGTTCGTCGGTACACCGCCGATAGCAATCAGCGTGGCTGCCAGATCGGTGCCCGAGGCCCCGTAGCCGGCGTTCGACTTGAGCGCCCTGGTACTCGTAACTAGCGCTTGAATGTTGCTGATCTCCTCCGTTGCTTCGGAGTTACCAGAGAGCATTTCGCTCTTGGATGCGCCGAGAGCAATCAGGCCGATAACGATGACAAGCACGATGATGGCTTCCACCGAGAGGAAGCCCCGCTGCGTGCGAGCCGAGAAGGATTTCTGACGTTGGAAAAATTTGGACATGGCGTTACTCCGATAAGTGTTTTACTGCTTTTGATATATTACTACTAAATTTTACTTGTCGAACGTGGCAAGGCTTGCATCCTCCATGCCGCTTGCTCCGGCCAGCACCAGCAAGATGATCGCGCCGTTGAGAATAATCCCGGACGCGAGCATCACCTTTGCGAGTGCCTGCAGCTTGACGATGCTCTGGTCGAGCCAGTCAGCGCCGAACTGCTCGATATTCTCTTCCGAACCTTTCTGCGATGTGATCGCACGGAGGAAATACACCGCCCGACGGTCCGGAAAGTCGTAGCCAGCATCTGTGAGCGCCTGCCCGAGCGTCTTCCCGTTGTTCACGCCAAACAGCGTCGCTTCCAGCCGTTCGCGCAGCCAAGGATTTGCATGCCTGGCAGCATCAGTGAGGATCTGCGAAAGCTTGATACCAGCGCTCATCTGCACTCCGATGTTCAGCAAGAAGGTGCTCCCATACATCATGCGATAAAAGGAGTAAGGAGGAAGCTTGTCCAAGTAGTACCGGATGTTTCCGCGCAGCACTGGCAGCGACAATATGACGAGCACGCCAAGGACCACCAGCGATATTGCCGCAATGTGGCCGTAGTTCGAGACGAAGAACGAGAGCTCCTTCAGCACCCAAGCAGGCCCCTCCACCGTCTCTGCAGCCTTCCCCCGTAACAGCTTTGGCACCAGGTCGTTTGCCACCTTGTTAAGCAGATACGCGCACTGCAACATCAGGATCGTGGGGTAGACCGTAGCGCTCATTACCGCCTTCACAGCCAGTCCTTTGGATCGCACAATCCGCATCACCTTGTCGAAGGCCTCCAAGATATTGCCAGATGCGCTACCGGCGTCCAGCAACGAGCACTCATCATCTGGCAGCCATCGTCTGAGCGCCTCGCCAAAGGACTTTCCGGTGCGGATTTGCATCAGGCAGTCAGCAGAGACGACGGCAACGATATTCCGAGGCTTCCGTCCGTCCTCGCTGTAAGCGTTGTAGATGTCGGTCAGGGCAACAGGAAGCTGCACATTCCCCTGCAGCATGAGTTTCAGCGTCTTGAAGAACTCGATCTTGTCGTTCGCGCGGAATTGGCCGCGCACCCACCACGTCGAGAAGTGATGCCACGCTTCCCGCGGATTGGCCAGCATGTTCAAAGCACTCATGTCCTGTTCCTATGCAAGGATAATGTCGTCCTGGTCGAGCAAGCACACCTGCTGCTCGGCGAATAGCGGGTCGACCAGTCCCTCATTGATCAGCCGGATGAGGTGCATGCACTTGGTGATCCCGCCGAGTTCCTTGGCCCAGTACGAACGGGCAGCAGCACTGCCTTCGGTCCGGTACACGTTCATCAGCTTCTGCGTCGGCGTCACAACTTCGGCCACAACCGACCGTCCTCGATGGCCCTTGCCCTTGCAGTGCTTGCAGCCCTTGTTCTTTCCTCGCACTTTTACCCTCTGTGGGTTGCAGTAGCGTTCCACACGAGCTCGAAGATCCTCCGGCAGGGTTTCCTTAGCGGCGTCATAGGGCCGAGCGCAGTGAGGGCAGTTTAGGACCACTAGAGACTGATTGATAAGGCCTGTGACAATCGAGGCGTCCGTCACGAACGAAGGGTTCACCCCCAGATCGATCAAGCGGTCCAACGTCTGGATCGCGTGATTCGAGTGGTTCGTCGTCCAGACACCATGGCCGGTCATCGCGGCACGGAATGCCGCGACAGCCGAGTTCAGATCGCGCATTTCCCCAATCATGATCGTGTCTGGGTCAAGACGAAGCAATTCACTGATCGCGTTGGCCCAAGCCCGTGAGACAGATTCCGGATCATCCGAATCGCACATCAAGGGAGTCTGCACTGCCCCCGGAATCTTGTACTCCGGCGGGTGCTCGACGGTCATTACGTTAGTCTTACCCCCGAGATAGTCGAGCATTTCCCGCAACAGCACTTCGAGGGAGGTAGACTTGCCCGCGCCCGTCGGACCGCTGAAGATATTGATGCCGTAGGGGTTGCGCGTCATCCGGACGATATGCTCAGTCTGTTCCGGAAGGTAGCCAAGTTCACGAACGGCCTTCCGCTCACCCTTCATGAGAAGACGCAAGACCACCAGGTTGCCGTCGTCAGTCGGCCTTGTGCCAATCCGCGCGCCGGTTAGGCCCAGCTGCCGCAGGTACTCAGCCTTCAGGCGACCATTCTGCGACTTGTTCTCGTAATATTGCTCCTCAGCCACGTCGCACATGGAGCCATACATCGCGCGGCAGATCTCACGTCCATCCTCTCGGCTGAACTCGCGGAGAGGCTCAAGGAAGCCGTCAACTCGCACCAGGACTAGCGACCGTGTGTCTTCGTTTCGGAAGTGCACGTCGCTCGCGCGAAGACGAATTGCCTCGAGGATGATGCCTACTACCTGACCCTGGCGCTGCGTGAAATCTTCGCGCGCAACAGCGGCATTTTCTGCGTACAGCCCTTGAATGTGTTCTACCGAAGTAACCTCACGGCGGTACTGCACATTTTTGCGCCGCAACAGTTCGATGTAGGCCAGGACAGCGGCATCCGTGGCATACGAGCCTGCTATGTACAGCGTATGATCGTCGCCGAGGTACATCTTGTCCCGATGCGCTACGGGGATGGCCAGCCTTCCCGTCGCAGACACGACGGAAGGCAAGGCACCACCCATGGCGGTAAGGTCGTTAGCGCCCATGTTTTCCCCTAGCGAGCCACGGAAGGCACATACGGCGAGCCGGTTGGCCCGAAGTTGGGGGTTCCCTGTGCTGGCTTCTGCTGTTGGGGAACCGAGGACGACATTCCCACGGTGTACCGTTCTTTCCCCCGGGTAAGGTCGACAGTCCTGGCCGTCATGTTGATGGCGTCGACCCGGAATCCTCCGGGCAGGCGCGTGCCTTGTCTTGCCTCGACCTTCACGTTGCCGGCGAAGATCAGTTCTGCCGTCACAGGATCATCATTGACGCGATCGATCTTGAGCACATTGGGCAATACGCCGTTGTCCCCGTAGCCGCCTCCAGACTTCGATACCAGATCCTGCCGCGCCTCTTCCATCTTGGCTTGAGCCTTGAGAAGAATCGTTTGTGCGTTGACTTCGCCGAGCTGGTCCTCGCTGGCTACGTTCGCCGCCACGGCAACGCTACTGATGGCAGCCATGCCGATCACTACTGCATATTTACCGATTCGCATACAGATCCCCTTTGACCGTCCATTCGAGTTTTGCTTCTTCCTGGCTGAGCGTCGCCGTGATGTTGGTGAGCCGCAAGCCAGGTAGATCCTTGAGGCGCTCAACGTGTCTTGCCGGTGGTAGACCCGTTTTGAATTCAAACGTGAACTCCTGCCAGGTCGGTTCTGGCGGAAGAGGTGCCGCCGGCGTGACTTGACCGGGTAGCGCCGGTGGAGGCTTGGGGACCGAGATGTCCCGATGCACAATGCTGACAAGCTTGGCTACGTCTTCGCCCCAACCCTGCACCTCCGAAGCAAGGCGCATCTTCGCGGCGGACGCATCGAGAAGCAGCTCGTCGCCGGCTGCAGGCATCGATAGATCCCGCGTGATGGTCGCTTCGATACTGGAATCTAGAACAGCAACGCGCCAGTCCTTCAGTGAGCTCGCGGCGTCGTGGAATGCTTCCACCGTGGCGCCTTTTTGTCCCCTGACGTAAGCAACGACGACGCTTCCTGCCACGCACGACGAATCCCTCTCCACCCAGCCAGCGATGCTCAGCGGCGTGGCGGCACTCGCCTCCTTGCACGCGCTTGTGAAGGCCAGAGCCGATGGCATGTGCGCCCACGGATGCTCGAGAGCTTTGACCGTCTGCTTCTTGCGCGACTGCTCTTCGAGCAGCGCAAGCGCGCGACGGCGAAGCTCGGCTTGTCGTTGGAGTTCAGCGATTCGCTGCGCTTCCTGATGCTCTGCCCATTTTCCGTAGGCAAAGATCCCAACGCCAGCGATCAGCAATGCAACGGCAAGCACGCCGATCTCCTTCTTCGTCAGGCCGAAGGTCAACTGCTTGAGCTTGTACTCGGGCCGCAGCAGCTTTGGCTTGAGGACGGACGGGAGATCATGCTCCTGCAGCGCGACGCCGAAGGCCTGTGGCGCAAAGACGTTCTCGCCGAAATCGAGCAGGTTGATCCCGTGCATCAGGAGTTGCTTCGCCTCCTCAAAACCATGCACGACGCGATCGAAACCGGGCACGATCGTGCCTTCGTGGACGGCTACAACCGCGTATCGGTCCTGATCGTCCACCGCGAATGCGCCGATCCAGCGGTCCCCAAGCACTCCAGCCAGACTGGCCGCAAGGCTGTACATGCCCTTCAACGCACCACGGTCCTTGCTCACGAAGCCGGCTTGGATGCGTGCCCGACCTCGGCGGATTGCGACAATATCCCAGTCGTGCTTCTTCCCGAGCTCGCGAGCTTCGCCCATGTATGCGCGAGCCCGCGACAGCGGTTGCCAGAACAGGCCGCTGACAAATTTCTTGCCGTGGATCGTGATAATGGCAATCTCGGACGACTCCGAAGCTGCTACCGCCTTCTTCTCAGGTGGACGCCTCCTCCGCGATGGGAATTTCATTGCATCACCCTGGGTGTGATGAGAACCAGCAGCTTGGTCTTGCGCTTCGTACCGTTTATGCCGCCCCCCAGCAACCAGTTCGAGGGAGTGAACGTCCCCGTCTGCGTCGCATTGGTGTCTTCGTCGTCAAAGCCGGACAGCATCATGGTATCGCCGGAAGCAAGCCTTACCTTCTGCGACATGTTGATCGGCAGGTTCAACTCGGGCAGTTCTGCATACGTGTCGCCGCGGCTAACTGCCCGGATGTTCAGCAGGGAGGACAGATTGATGCTGAATGCCACCAGCATTCGATTGTCCTCGAACACATATGGCGTCAGCGACATGTTGAGGCCGGTAGTGACCATGCCAGTCTGCAGGGTGGTTGTGGAGCCCACCTGAGCCGTGTTCGTCGTCGTGGAGCCCGCCACGAAGCCCTTCTGACGCGCAACCTGCACTGAGACGGTCTGTAGGTTGAGGGTCGTCGCCGACGGCGCCCTGCGCAACCCAACGTTGCCCTGCTCCGACAACGCGCTCACGATTGCGTCGGTGCCCGACCAGCGGCTTCCTGAATTCTTGAGAATAGAGAACGTTCCACTGGCTGCCGCAGTCGGCGCCGAGAACGAGCTCGCCAGCGAGAAGCCATACTTCTGATTCAGAGTTTGGAACAGCGCATTGAAGCTAAGGCCTAGCGCATCGGTGTCGTTGGTTTCCACCGAGACGAGATCCACATCGAACACCACCTGCTTCTCGAGGCGAGCGTTGAGCGGTGTGACATAGCGCTCCATCCTGCTCAGAACATCCTCGTTATCGGTGACTGTGATGGTGCCGGTGGATGGCGCGCCCACGACAGTTCCCTTCGGTGACTTCATGCCCTTGACGGTCTCCATGATGTCCTTCCACAACTCCATCTTCAGAGTCACGGTCGTGCTTTGCTGGGAGCCGGTGGAGCCCCCAATGCCACCGGCGGTGCTTGTGCCCGCACCGCCCGATCCCGATGCACCAGCACCGGCGGCAGACGTGCCGTTTACCATCGTAGTGCCGCTTTGCACGTCCGATTTCAGTGTGGTGTCAGAGTTGAACGCAGAAAGCAGGAACACGCGCGTATCTACGTTGTAGATCTTGATCTTGCCGTCCTCGACTTTCCAGGACACACCCCAGCGCGACGTAACGGTATCCATGAGGCCGGACAACTCACCGTGGTAGTTGAGATCAAGCAGGCCGATCTGCCCTGCATTCCCCAAGCCGGTCTGCGCGCCCATGGGCTGCGGCTGCATTGGCGGCGCCATAGGCGTGTTTGTAGCCGCAGCGGTCCCCTCGTTGGCCAACGGGTTCTGGACCGCCGCTAGCGCGTCGGGCGTGACTCGGACATTTACCTTGCACTTGCGCGTGATCGTTTGCGCGAACTCGAGCATGCTGATCGGCGCAACCGTCTCTATTGAAATGCGGCAACGCAGTAGTGGCGACGAAGGGGCCGCGTTGTTCACCTTCTGCAGGATCGGCGTGAGGCTGACGAACTGGTCGCTCAAGTAACGCACGGTCTCACGGGGCCGCTCCGTCCCAGCATTCTTCATGGCGGCCATTTGCGCTTGCGCGTCCACCTGGCGCTGAAGAAGATCGCGATTGATCGTGCGGAAGTTGTCTACTGATGTGCAACCAGATATATATATTGCACTCAGCGCGATGATAAGGATTTTGCGCATGACTATTTCTTCCTGACAGTGATGTACACCACTCGTTGATCCGGCTGAATGTCGACAACAAGCGGGATGTCCGCTCGTTCATACCTACGAATCCACTGCGCGACTGCGCTATCGAAGGTGCCCTGGAACGTTACAGGCGCCGGCAGGCCGTAGTCGACTTTCTCGGCGCCTTTGAAGGCATCCCAGATGACGACCCACTTCGCCCGGTTGGCCCATTGCTGAAGGGAGTCGCTCAGGGTACTCCCCTGCTCTCCCTTCCAGATTTCGACCGGGATTATCA
The DNA here is from genome assembly GCF_026627925.1 of Cupriavidus sp. D39. NCBI lineage: Bacteria > Pseudomonadati > Pseudomonadota > Betaproteobacteria > Burkholderiales > Burkholderiaceae > Cupriavidus > Cupriavidus sp. D39. Next base: position 25,096 of record NZ_JAPNLE010000005.1, on the reverse strand, counting down.
CTTGCGCCGGCGCAGGTGCTGCCACAACGACGGCTGGCTTTTCTCCTTCGTCTTCCACAACCAGGCCAGCGGTCGCGGTCAAAGGAAGAAGCGCCAGCCCTAAGATTAGATGCCTCATCAGGTGCCCTCTCATGTTCAAGGCGCTTCGCGCCCACCGTTCAATTATGATATTAAAATATCATCCGCGCAACGATGTTCGCAGGCTTACGCGCCGTTGGCGGTCCGGCATTTTTTCCAACGTTGGAAAAACCGGACCGAATTCACTCCGCCCTCCCGATCGATGCGAGCGTCTTCGCGCGCAGAGTCGGGGGCAGCTTATTGATGGTTTCCATGCTGAGTGTGGACGGATCAATCTGCATGGATGTCGCTGCAGCGACACGCCGCGCCCTTCCAGCAGCCGACTCTCGGGCGTCCTTGACGGCTGCCCCCACATTCAGACTGAACGATCCCGCTTTCACGGCCTCGATCAACTGCTTGGTCAACGCGATAACGGACGAGCGGATCGTTCCAGCGCGCTTGTAGCCAGCAATTTCGTCCAGGACATCTTGGCGATAGGCCGGCGGGCATCCGGTGAGCATGCTTTCGACAGCAATGCGCTCCGTTTGCGTCAGGCTTTCGGGAAAAACAAGTCCATCAGAAGAACTACAACCACGGTTTTGGGGTTGTAGTTGTTTGGAAGTCTTTGAACCCGTTTTCTTTGTTTCATTCGGCAGCGACGTTTTCTGCGCTTGCTGGAACTCGGGCTTTGACATCTCCTCAGAAGGGGATTCTTCGCCTACTGGAACCGGTTCAGGCTCGGTTCCAGTAGCTTCAGGAGGCGAGTCTGCTGTAACCAGATCATGTGCGTTTCCTGTAAATGAAGAATCTTCATTTACAGGAAGTGGGATCTCTTCACCTCCTGTGGCTGAGGGTTCTTGATTTACAGGGAAAACGGGGGCCTGAGGGCCATTTTGCCGGGCGAATTGACGGTCTGAGCCGCGTTCCCGGCTGATTTCGTAACGCCTGGTCAGCGATTCATTCGAGCTCACGCGCGTGACATTGCGTTCTGCGAGTTCGTCCAGGCACGCATCCACCAGAGGATGGTTGCGAAAGTAGGTTGTCAATTGCCGCCGGCGGTCGTAGACGGAGCAATAGAACTTGCCCTGGAACTTGTCGTCCGCCGCGTCGAATGCGGACTTGGAGGGCCAGCGGTGGCAGATCTTGTCGGCAGCGGTACGGAACTCTGCTTCACTGATCGCAAGCTCTTCGGTCCAGCTATCACCATCGCGGTAGTCCGGATGCTCGCTAGCAGGGCTGAGGAACTTATAGAAGCCGTCTGGCTTCTGATTGAACCAGAAGTCCATTTGCTGCATGAGCAGGCACCCCACGACAGAACCGGTGTAGGGCTTGAGCTCAGGCAGGTATGCGATGACGCTGCGGGTAATTTGCAGGAGGCGATTTCTCATGCCATCAACGCTTCGTTGAAGGAGAAGTGCCCTGCGAAGCCCATGGAAAAGGGCTTGGAAATACTGCTATATGGATGCATCTCATCACCGTAGAGGTTGCGCTTGCAAACGCCAGGGTGAAGGGAGTAGAATCAAATCAAAGGCGCGAGTTGTGCCTTGTGACCCTAGCCCGTCACACCTGACCTAGTGGATCGCCCGATTACTAAGTCGCTTCTTTCAAGAGCCCGAGGTTGCCGCCTTGGGCTTTTGTCTTTCTGGCCTACATCGCCATACTCGTCATCTCCGCGGCAGAGCTGGCATTGCCCACACGGGCCCCTTGCTCTGCGTCGCGCATTTCGTTCAGAATCAGTTCCACCATCTTGGGCTTGGCAAAAGCCATCTGAATCAACGTCTTTGCCGCGCCTGAGGGCTCCCGCCGTTTCTTTTCCCAAGAGACGTAGGTGCTCACGCTTACTCCAAGAAGCTCCGCCAGTTGTTCCTGGGTCTTCTTGAAAACCTGAGTTCGGATTGCTTTCAGGCTTGGCTTGCCGTCCGCTCCGATCAAAGATTCTGCTTCGTTCAGAAGCGAAAGTTGGGCGGGAGCGAAAGCAGCAGCAATATAAGTCTGGGCTTGCATGTGGCTTTCCTTGTATCTTGGGGTAAACAACCCTCACATAGTGACGGTAAGAATAGCTTCCGCCATCACTCTGTGTCAAGGTCCCCGCCATTTGCTACTGGTTTACCCGAATTTGAACCGAAATTAGTGAGACTGCCCGGAAAAATCAAAATCCGGGTTCTTTTGCTTTTTGCTATTTGTTGGCGGCATAGATCAAGGGCAATCCGAGCAGGCGAGCCCATGCAGACATAACTTCCATTTGTATGTCGGGAATACTCGTCCGACGAGCCCACCATATATTAGAGGTGCCGACCAGCACGGTCGGATCTTCGGCCATCGTTACTAGCAGAGGAAGCACAAGCAACTGCTCGTAACAAATGGCGGCTCCGACGACCTGACTCCCAATTCGGACAGATCCTTTCCCAAACGGTTGTCCGAGCGCCGACGATGAGGCCCAAGGACGCCACATGCCGATTGGCACCGGAACTCGTGCCACATACTTTGCATTGTCATGCGCACCGATGGCATACATGCCACTCTCATATCGACCTGGTGCGACTGTTTTTCGGCCCCCTACTAGAGCCGTCTGCTTCCGCCTATTGAGAGCGGCGGCTATGTCTGCCCACCAGAGCTCGTTCATTCCCCACTCCCTCCCACCAATTCTGGCAGAACCAGGATCGAATCAGGTGCCGCGCTAGCGGAGACCTTGGCCACCGCGGATTGAAGAGAACGCATTTGCCCGTAATCGTCTCCGTCAGCAACACCACGCCCGAAATCTGTATTCACAGCTACGTAAGCTGGGGAGGGGGCGGCGCACGATATGTAGCGTTGAGGAAAGCCGAGAGTGCGCAAAGCGCCGCAAACAAGAAGACGGTGCGCTTCGTTCGGAGTTCAACCGCAACGCAACATAGGACCCCAAGTGTGCATACGAGCCCGGTCCATCCAAGGCCGGGGTAGAGCGCGCCGGCTGCTGTTAGAGGGTTCGCCCATCCGACAAGGCCAACAGGGGGAAGGGCGAGCAACGCGATCGCGATAGCCACGCGAAGAGGGCGCTGATGCCGCCCCCAGCAAATGCACCAGACAGCGGCCATCAAAAGAGACGGCACCATCCATATTGCTAGCCCGATCCGCCAGTCCTTCTCGCCGCCGGCTGTCGAAAAAACTCTGTGGCTCCTACGACCAGGCCGCGTGCAGCTGCCAAGTAGTAGGCGAGGGCGATGACAAATGCTTGGAGTTTGCTGCGCGCATTTGCCCAGCAGAAGACGAATGCCGGCAGAAGGGCAAGTAGGAATACGGAACCGCGCCAGGCGGCTAGGCCGACGCCGGCAGCCCCCAGCGCCAGCATGCAAGTCCGGACAAAGGAGGGCAGGGACGCTATCGCATGAGAGCAACGTCGCAACCCCGCAGAATACCCTCGAGGCGCGAGCATTCCCGCTGAACCGCGTTTAGCTTGCCCCAGAAGGGAGATGACTCGGAGATCGTTTCTTCCGCGCATGTTTCTAGCAACCTTTCAACTTCCTGGCAAAGTTCGCGCATCCGCGCGGCGACAGCGTTCAGGCGACTTACAGCCTCACTCGTCGCGCCGGCGGCGTTGGATACATCAGCAATCCCATGCGCTAATCGGCGGTAGAGAATTGCGCATTTCGCCGCCGGCTCTTCCTGATCGCCCATCATGGATTTCTGACGTTGGAAATCGCAGCCCGGAGGAGTAGGGGCCGGGCCGGCCCCCTTTCTACTAAGCCGTCATTGGGACGATGTTGAGCCGGATACCGAAGCCATGGGCACGAAGGATGCCGAGTAGCGGCTCTTCACCAGGGGAGCCAGCCGTTAAACGCTCGGCCAACTGCGCTTCTGCGCACTGGAGCAAGGCGCTGAGCAGTGCGGATCTCGTCGCGCCCGGCTCTACCTGAGCGCTGGAGGTTTTGAGCGTTCGATTTTCTCTCTGCAGGTTCTCCACCAGGACTTGCAACCTAGTTTTTTCGCTAGAGGCTGAGCGAAGTTCATCGGCCAGCCGATCGCGCTCGGCCTCCGCTGCCGCCAAGTCTTCGACCACCTGGGTGATGTCCGCCAGTTGCCCGGCATCACGACCGCCGATGGCTGGGGGAATTCCTGCGTTACCGTCATGCGGCACGGGCGAATCGAGCCCCGGCGGCAGATCGATAAACGCATCCTCTCGACTAGCCGAGGTGCGTCGCGCGGGCGGAATGCTTGGGGGATGGCTCTGGACCGGAGCGGCTGGCGGAGGGATCTCAGCGGCGGACGTCGGAGGTGCATTCAGGACATCGACGTTCACGAGCTGGCGGAGGACCGCCTGTTCCGAGGCTGCATCCTTGCCGAATAGCTGGCACGTTTTCCAGCCGAGCATCGAGGCGATGTTGTTGGCGTTGTGCATGTTGTCGACGGACGGGCCATAGATGGAGATCTTGCTGCCTTCTGCGTCGAGCCGTAGCGAGCCGTCGCCGTCGCGCTCAAGATCCTCCAAGGTCCAGAGTTCGGCGTCATGGTCGGACGCCTCATACGAGTAGACCCCCATCGTGCTCGGAATCTGATGATCGGATTGGGTGCGGTCAACCGCAACGAGTGTTGCGATTGCTCCCTCGGGGATGAGATTCATTATTTTCCCTTTCTAAAGGTTAGTTGATACGCCAGCCCCAAGTCTTCTTGGCTTGGGGGTCAAAAGGCACGCAATAGGTGGCCGAGCCTTCTCTGTGCGTTTGATAAGGGGCGGGGCAATCGAGCATTGTTCTCACTGCGTTCATCTGCGCGAAACGTTGAGCAGCCGCGCCGTCCGCCGTTTGCAGCCAGGCAGCGGCTGGCCCGGCTGATTTGGAGCCAATCGAGTAGCCTAGAAAGCCGGCGCACAACAGAAGCACCGTCGCAACACCCAGGCTGGTAACAGCGCCAATGAGCAGCCCCTTCTTAGCTTGAATCGCGGCAAGAGCGGTGCCAGTCTTCTGCGCCTCGGCCAGGAGCTTGCTTGTGGTCTCCCGAACGGAGTCCACCAGGTTGCTTTTGATTGCACGTTCTGCGGCGGCCGCTGTCGAATCGAGAGCTAGCTTGTGGTCCGCGAGAGTCTTGATTGACTGTTCGCCGATCTTGTCAGCGATGTCCTTGTACAAGATTTCGTAGTGACCAAAGGCAAGGATGAGCGACCACACCGAGTCATGTTCTGAGAAGCCACAAGCTTCCTTGATCTGGTAGAACTTGGCGATCTCCTCCGTGGTCGGATCGCGCTCGATCAAGACAGTGAGTGCCTTGTCCAACTGGCTCATGTCATTCTCCGTAAAGGGTTTCGTCTAACGCTTCACAAGCCTCGGCATACCAGTTCGCGACGGCAATCTTGGCCCAAGTGAAGTTGGTTGGGGTATTGGCTCGCTGATTCGCAAACGCACTGAACGCGAGACCCGATTCACGGGCAACGCTCATAATTCGTGGGTGCAGCCCAGGGAAAAGCACAGTGTCTGCTGCAGATCCGGGGCCGTAGGCTTGGTCAAAATGAACGAAGCTTTCGGGCGGCCCGAAATGTAGGTTCTTGACGGGGAAGAGGCGGGGGAGGACAAGCCGGAGCTCGGGCAGCAAATGCAGGCCGTCGGGAAGGTTGTTCATGACGAACAGAACCTTGACGATGAAGCCGTGGGCTTCAGCCACGATTCGGAAGCGTTCCAAGAAGCCCATCGCCTTGTCTGTCACGCCGTCGGGGAGATTGGTAACGATGTGCCCAATGAGCCGATTTGACCCAATGAAGTCGGCGTACTCGCGCCAACCGCTTTCGTCGTCCAAGCGAAGTTCAGTGACAGGAAGCGAGTCTTCGAAAGCGCGCGCAACGTCCGGAGTCCGCTCGTCCCCATCCACAACAATGACTGGAACGGGCTGGCTACGAAGCCAGCCGGCGAGTGCTTTGCCCACGACGGACTTGCCCACTCCTCCTTTATTGCCGGCTACCAGCCACACAACTTTATCCATCATCCGCCTTTTGACATTTCTTTAACTGCTTTAAGTATAGCAGTCCTATCGACTAACGAAAGCTGGGAAAGAAGGGCGATGATTGCAGCACGGACTGCTTTGCGTCGTCTCTCCGGATTTGTGACGCTGGCGTTGTCAAGCGTGTCGCGGAGCATGCCGATCAACTGAGTGAGGGCAAGACGGGTAGCCGACTCTTCGGTGCTCTCGCTGTGATCGTCAGAGATGCCACTCGAGAAGCCGCAGTATCCGCCGGTAGCGATGGTGAGGCTAAACGAGTAGGCCCAGCGATCCGGCCCGATATGCAGAACGTATGCGACAGCGTGATCTCTACCACTGGTGCTGCGATAGGCAAACTGCTTGGCATGGCGCTCATCGTAGACGCCATGCTCGTTAGGGGCTGGGAAGATCGTGTGCCCTAGATCGCTCTCAGAGATGCAGGCACCTGAATCCAGGCTCGAGGGGCTGGTCGCGAGCACTCGGAACGCTCCGACCTTGCGGCCCCAATATCCCCGGTGCGGGCCCACCAATGAATAGTGGATGACGGCCTCACCCCGGCGGAAATTGAACTTGGCCATCTACCCCTCCTTTTTCCAACGTCAGAAAAGTTACAGGCCCAGACGATGACGAATGGACTCGAGCGTGTTGTGGTTAGTGGTGACCCAGTGCACCAGTTCCATGTTCTCGCTGGCGGTAAAGCCGTGGACGCTTTCCTTGTGCTGTCCTACGGGCTGCACCGCCCGAGAAAAGGGCATGATCGCGTCGTTGTCGGCGTACAGCTTGTCCACGGTGCGCTCGTGGAGCTCCGGCAGCTTCAGTGTGACGCCGCCGGCCTGCTCGAAGTTCGAACGAGTCGTGCTGGTATCCCAACGCGTGAACTTCTCGGCGGGACCGAAGTAGAGGTTCTTCACGACATACCTGCCTGCGAGATCGCCGCCGAGGGTCTTCTCTGCCTCGGAGAGCAGGTTCACGCTGTCCGGCAAGCGGTTGATGACCCAGAACAGGTGCATCGGTCGTTCCAGCAGGCGGATCGTGTTCACGAAGGAGGCGCCCTCCTTGCTAAGCTCTTCACCGATGCCAGCTGGCATCGAGATGACGATCACGCGATGGCTATGTTCGGACATGAAGTCCGTGAGATCCATCCAGCCGTCATGCGTGCGCAGGTTCAGTTGAGCGACCGGGGCAACCGATTTGAACATGCGGGCAACGTCCGGATTTCTCGTGTCGCCGTCGACCAGCGCGAATTCAATTCCAGACTTGTCCAGCCAATCGCAGATCACCGCGCATTCCATCGACTTGCCCACGCCGCCCTTGTCGCCGTGGCAGATGAATACCGGGCAGCCGGTGCTTTTCTTGGTTTCTTTAGCCATGTATGAAACTTCCTTTACTGAATTAAAAAATGACTTTTTGCCGACTTTAATCGGTCCAACGTGCCAACGCTTCGCGAGCGTGAATGGTAATGCTGTCCAGGTCAATCTCGGTCATGCCGTAATAGATCATGATGCCCCAAACCTCCGCAAGGGCGCGTACATCAGCAGACAGCGTGACGCCGGTAATACCCCTGCGTTGCGGCTCCTATTGATCGCCGCCTCGATCGAAACAATGCCAACCTTCATAGTGACTCTCCAAGTCATCGTGGCCTAGAGCACCTCTGTGGCTTGCGCCGCGGCGACCACGCCTTCGCGATTCAGTATCGGGCCCCAGCCGACGAGTTCGTAGAGCTTTACAGGGCGGCGCTTCTCGGATAATCCGTCCGTCACGGAGATATCCACGTACAGCTCAGTGCGAAGCCTCTGCAGATCACCAGCGATGGTATGCCTGTGGTGCCCCGTGAGATCTTCGAGGGCGACCGTGCTGGTCAAGCCAGTTCGCTCCAGTGCGACGAGCACAACAAACAGCCGACGAATGTCTCGAATCGGGAACTGATAGAACCCGTGTTCGTTGATGGTGATTTCGTTTGATTCCATAAAAGGGGCAAAGATCGTGCGATATCCAGCGTAGCGCACATTATGGCCCCTCTTGGCGGACCCGCCTATCATGCGTTCAGCGAACGCGGTCCGACAACTTCGAACAGACCCGGCAGAGCGCGTGTCTGCAACCACATCAGCGCCTCTTCCAACGTGCCGAGCGTTTCAACCTCACGTTTGGTGTCGCGGTAACGAGCAATGAACATCGGGAATCTCCTTGGTTAGTTTTCGATTCGATTAGTGTTGGCCATCTGCTACGCAACCAGGTAGCCGCTGACCTGGAGACCGTCGATACCGGCCTCGAGCGAGCCAGCCTCGCGGGAATACGTAACCCGTGCGCACCCGGCTTGTTCAAACAACTGCCTGATCATTCGGGCAACAAGGGTCATATGGACGGGCACGATCGCGAAGTAAGCACGCGACATCCGGCACCACCTGCAGCTATCAATGCCCATCAGAATGTTGATTCGCTCTGCGAAGGCCTCCGCTTTTGCATCTGCGGACCGTTCGGGCGCTTCCTCATTCTTGAACAGCGTGTTCATTCCTTACTCCGAGAGTTCCCAGCACCAGTTTTCGATCCCGTATGTAGGGATCTGCTTGCCGTCCACGAAAGTGTCGACTGCCTTGACCTCGAAGACCCCCACATCACCCTCGCCCGGATCATCGACCACGGAGACCCTGCCGCTCGCCTTGTCATAGAAGACGACGTCGGGCATCACCGCCGCCACCATCGCGATACCCTCTGCAGTGAACTGCGGTGTGATCCAGTCGTTCCAGCGTGTTAGCGGCGGCCTAAATCCGCGCATAAATGGTGGCAAGGTGCGGCAATCAATAAGGGACCCACGCGGGGCCCCTTGTTGGCGAGGAGGTTGTTGTGCTGCTCAGAACCCTCCCAGGATGTCTTCGATGTCAGAGTCTTTCGGCGGGAATCGTTGCTCGCGGATCTGGTCGTGCAAGTCCACGCAATAGTGCATCCAGACGCGCGCCCGCAAGTCGCTGAGCAGTTCGAAGACGGCCAATGCCTGTTCGGGCGTCCAATTGTCGGCGACCAGGAAGTCGAGTCCGCGCTTGATGCCGGAAGGCAGGTGTGTGAGGCTCTTGTTCATGGCCGTTTCTCCGCGCGGGCCCTGCTTCGTTTGCTGGTGCGCTGCTCGGCGCGTTCGCGTGCTTCCTTGAGCCGGTAAGATTCCCCCTCAATCGAGATCACTTCGGCGCGATGCACCAGCCGGTCAACCAGCGAGACCACGCAGGCAGCGTTGGGGAACACCTCCGACCAGGCTGCAAACGGTTTGTTGGTGGTGACGATTGTGCTGCGGGCCTCATAGCGGCGGCTGATCAACTCGAACAGCAGGTCGGCGTGGCGGTTGCCGTAGGACAGATATCCGACCTCGTCAATGAGCAACATGTCCGGCGAGGCATAGCGGTTCAGACGCTTGCGTAAAGCGGAATCACTGTCAAGCGCGGCTAACTCGCCAAGCATCTGCCCGGCGGAGGTGAACAGCACCGTATGCCCCTGCAGCAGCGCCTGGTGCGCCAAGTTCTGCGCAAGGGTGGACTTTCCCACGCCATTCGGGCCGATGAGCACCACGTTGGTCGCTTCCTTGAGGAAGGCGAGCGTCATCAGTTCCTCGATGGCTACGCGATCGATGCGCTCGGGCCATTGCCAGTCGAAGTCGCTCAGGGATTTGAACCGGCCCAGCTTTGCAGCCCGCACGCGTCGCTGCAGCGAGCGGTGGCCACGCTCGTCCTCTTCCCACTGGATGAGCGGCGCCACCCAGTCGGCGCCGTCCACCTCGGCCCAGTGTTCCAGCAGTCCGTTCAGGCGTAGCGCTTGCGCGCGTGCGCGCAGGATTTCATTCGCGTTCAAGGTCATCATCACGGCTCCGGGTCAGTTGGTCGTAGGTATCAAGCCGATGCGGCTGCACGGGCGTGTCCTTGCGGCGCACGTGTTCGGGCAGCTCCATGGCCACCGGTGGCGGCTCGCCCCGCGCGGCGCGGCGGCGCTCCAGCGCCAGACGCACGGCGTTCATGTGGGCCACGCCCTTGGCGAGCGCTTCGTCGATGGCGGCCTGCAACTCGGCCGCCCCGTACCGGTCGAGCACACGCAGCAGTGCGTTGGTGAGCGCACCGAGGTTCTCGCCGCGCTCGGCGGCGCGCGTGAGCAGCGCCTGGCTGGCCGGCACGGCCCGGGTCAGGCTGTTGACGCCCCGGTGCTGGCGGGCCTGGTGCTTGCGAGCTTCGAGTTCTTCAATGTGCGCCGGCAGTTCGATCTGCTCGCCGCGGTCGTAGCTGCGGCGATGCCGGGCAATCACCTCGGCCCCACCCAATACCCGGACCTGTTCCGGATCGGCGCGTACCGTCAGCGTGCGGCGCACATGCGTGTGCGGGATCGAGTAGTCGTTCAGGTCGAAGCGCACGTAGGGGGTCTTGCCGACCTTGACCTCAACCTGCTCCTCCACGGGATACGGATTGTCTGGCAATGCCAGCAACAGCGGCTGCTCCATGGCGAAGGCCTCGCGTACCGTCACCGCCTGATCTTCCGGACATCGCCTGTCTGCCGCCAGGGTGCGGCACCATTGCTCAGCCTGCGCATTCAGATCGTCCAGGTCTGCGAACTTGCGCGCAGCAAAGAAGCTGTCGCGCACGTAGCGGATGGCCCGTTCGACGCGCCCCTTCTCATTGCCCCGTGCCACCGCCACCGGGCGAGGCTCGAACCGGTAGTGCGCGGCAAACGCCAGCAGCGTCGGATGGAAGCGGATCGCATCGCCCTGGCGCTCGAGCACAGCACTCTTCAGGTTGTCATAGAGGATGACCTTGCCGAGCCCGCCCCAGTGGGTGAAGGCGCCAACGTGGCCACGCAGGAAGTTCTCCATGCGCGCATCCAGGAAGAAGCGGAGGTAAATGTCGCGCGAGTACGACAGCACCATCACGAAGGCCATCAGCGGCCGACGGGACCGGCCTATCTCCAGGTGGCCGAAGTGGGCCCAGTCGCATTGGCATTGTTCGCCTGGCAGCGTGCGCAGCCTCAGGAATGCCTCGGCCACCGGGCGCGGCCGGTGCATCGCAACCAGATGTCGGAAGTGGTCCGCCCCGCCTTTGTACCCGCGCTGGCGCACCATCTCCCACAGCCGGCGGGCCGTCAGCGTGGGGAACTTCTCCAGCGTCTGGCGGATGAATGGCAGATATGGCTCGATGAGCGAGCCGCGCACCGGCCCGTGCCGCGGCAGCCCGGCTTGCGCCAGCACCCGTCGCACGGTGTCGTGATGCACGCCAAGCTGGCGCGCAATGGTGCCGCAGCGCCATTTCTCGACGTGGTAGTAGCGCAGGATCTGCGCCTCTCGTTCAGCTCCTATAGTCAATCTGGGTCTCCGCGATTGAAGTGATAAACACGACGGGGACCTCGACGACGCACAAAGCCGGTACGCACCAGCGCTGGCAACGGGCAGCCACAGCAGTGACAGCGCGACGTCGCCGGCGCTGCCACCACCACGCAAGTGGTGGCAGCCACCGCGGCGGCGGCGTCAATCGGGTCCGACTGCAGTACATCATTCGCGGCTGTGGCGGGTGAACTGTGATGCGTCACCAACTTGCACCGGGCCCGGTAACGGCGCGCTCGCGCCGCATGGGCAAAGCGCCCACGGCGGCTGCTCTGATAGCGGTGGCCAGCAGCGCTCAGGCTCTCGCGTCGGGCAGCACGTGCGCAGTCGGCCGTGCAATAGCGGTTGCCGCGGTCACAGCGACGACAAATGAAGACTTGCGCCCGGCAGCGGGCGCACATGAACAGTCGGCCCGTGGGCTGCATCGACGCTCCTGAACGAACGCCGAAGAAGATTCGTTGGGGATCGACGGAGCGCGCAAGCAGTGCGATACTGCGCCTTCACGCGTTCCGTCATGGGGCAGGCCATCCGCCCGCATTACGATTCCTGTGGGGCGCGGCACCGGACTGAACTTGGCGGTTTGCTGCGGTGTCGCGCCGGTAGTTTCCTCGGCGAGATCGCCTTTCTACCACGTGCCAGACCGTTCACTTGACGCGACGCTGGGCGCGTCTCCAGTCGCCCTACGGGCTCCCTTCGACGCGCCCAGCGTCAAACCTTCCTTCGTTACCACGACCCCCTGTTAGACACATCCGCCAGGAGCAGGCCGACTGCCCGTTTGACTCCACCAGTCCCTCTTGCTGCCAGATTTGTGCGGATTTACACCGCCATCGACACAGCGCGAGCCATTCCAGTAGGCCGGGATCTTGGTGCCCACCGGCATCCACTCTGCGGTCACGTGGACAAGCATGTAGCGCAACAGATCGGTCGGCTCGAAGCTATTGGTTCCCTGCTGCTGCCTCATCATCATTTCTCCTATCCCAAACAGTGAAATAATTATATGGAAGTTGAAGTGCCATATCAAGATAATTCGAGAGGATGGGCAGCAAACAAACAAAAAATTGTAGGGAATCGGAATTAGCTGAACTACGTGCGCTTTTGCTGGACTAGAAATCCGGAATTGGCTGGATTGCCGTGCAGCCCGATGGGCGCGCGGCTGCTCCAGAGGTATGGTCCAGAAGCCCGGGACAGCGCACGACCGCTGTCCGGCCAGAAGCGGTCCCATCGGTCGTGGGCGTAGGACAGCGGACGTTAGGTGCTGCTCTCGTCTTGCAGTTGACTACCCGGTAATCTATATATTGATGTTGAAGCGTGGCGCAGCACACGTGGCGGTCATGCATCAGACTTGGGACCTGTGCGGAGACAAGACCCCGATTGGTCACCGTGCGAGCTGCGTCGGGAGATTGTGATGAGCCGTCGAGAAATTTTCGGGCGCGCCCTGGCGATCCTGGCCTTGGGCGTCGCCAGTCACCTATCCCTGGCGCAGGTGCCGCCCGATCTTGACGAAAAGCTCAAGGCGCTGGAACGAGTCGTTGACCCGTCGAGCACCGCCGCCCTGTATGTGCCGCTGTTGAAGGCACAGTCTTATTCGGGAGTGCGTGTCTCGCGGGATCTGAACTACGGGCCGGCAGACAGCCAGAGGCTGGACCTGTTCGTACCCGCGACCGCGCTCCAGTCGTCGCGTGCCGTGCTGATCTTCGTGCATGGCGGCGGCTTCGTGCGCGGTGACAAACATGCGTCCGACAGCCCCTTCTACGACAACGTGATGCTATGGGCCGCGAGCCGCGGACTGATCGGCGTCAATCTCAATCACCGGATGGCACCGCAGAACTCTTGGCCAGCGGGCACCGAAGACCTGGGTCTGGCAGTGCGTTGGGTTCAGGAGAACATCGCCGCGCGGGGCGGCGACCCGAAACGGGTCTTTCTCGTGGGTCACTCGTCTGGCGCGGTGCTCGGGGCCTCCTATGTCGCCCACCCACAGTTCTATGGACCGGTTGGCGTAGGACTGGCTGGCGCGGCGTTTCTTTCGGCGACCATCTTCGACCCCGCTACCGCCGAGATTAGCCCGGCGCTCAAGGCATATTTCGGCGACGACGTCAGCCGGTACGCGGAACGCTCGTCAGTGCCCGGACTTCAGCAGACACCGTTGCCACTCATGGTGGCAACCGCGGAACTCGATCCCGTCGCCGTGGAGCGCCAGGCGCTGCAACTCCAGGACGCGCTCTGCAAAGCCAACCGCTGTCCAACATTCACACGCTTCCCGGGACAGAACCACTTCTCCGAGGTTTTTTCGATCAACAGCCCCGACGATACAGTGGGCACGGGAATACTTGCGTTCATTCGCGGCGTTCGATAGCGCATGCCCCGGATGGCGATGCAGCCCACTCAGTTGGCGAAGGAAGCCCTGATTGAATCCTGTCACGATTGGCTATTCGTGACCGGTACGCAACGGGCAATGTCCAGGACGCGTTTGCCCCGCCGCGTCGAACGTCAGCTTTCCGAGAGTCCTTATGACCGCAATGGGTCGCTAAGAGCCAGTGAGCAACCGGTGAGGAGCAGTCCAGCTAATTCGCGCTTCTCGTCAGCGCAGTCCAGCTAATTCCGGGTCTAAGACGGCCGAGCGGCGGCGGAATTAGCCTGTTAAGTCATTGATTTTTCGGAAAATGCAGTCTGACGTATTCCGATTCCTCACAAAATTGTAGGAAACCGGAATTATCCGAACTACGAGCGCTTTTGCTGGACTGGAAATCCGGAATTAGCCGGACTGCCGTGCAATTCCCGCCAACGCCGACCCAGACCGGTCGGTCGGTTCACCCTCTGGTCACTGGGCGTGGCTCAAGATATTTGGGAGGAGGCCGTCAATACGGGGGACTCCATTACCTGTCTTCGCCATGCGCTACATTCCGATCCGCGACCAGCACCTCACTATTCTCGCCCGCAACCCCGATGCTCGGCGGGCTCGGGCGGAACAGCGCTTTGACGTCGAAAGTCTCATTCGGGCATGCGTTCCGGATGCCGCCACCTGCGATCCAAGCATTGTGGCCGACGCAATCCGGGAGTGGTTCGATAGCTTCGACGACAGAATTCCGGCATGGCGGCTGTCGTCGCAAGCACGATAGGAAGCCGGCCAGGCGGGGTCCAGCGCCGAGGATCGGCTTGCCAGGGGGACCGTTGTCGGCCATCAACGGACCTCCGCCCATGCTTGCACACGCACGTTCGAGCGTCGGTTCCACCCCAGAGAACGGACATTCGCAGTTAGTCCTTTTATGTCGTCTGTCCGGCGAAAGATTGTGCAAGATTAAGCGAACAGCCGATTCCTTTTGTTTTCAAGGCCCGAGGCTACCTAGTGCAAACCGATGGGACCGCATTCGCGGCGGAACCAAAGCGATCCAACTAAGGAGAAACATCGTCCCCGTCACTTAAAAGTGAGGCGTTTACCCAGTTACCGTTGTTGGTAACGTTTCGATATCGGATGTTGCCGTGGCCGGAGTCGTTGCTGCAAATCGGCAATAGAACTATTTGCTTGCCTTGCAAGGTAATTAGCCCTTTAGTTAAGTTGCAATTTACGTCAAACACCTCGATAACGCTCGTATCGCCCGAATACATGTACTGGCCATTGAGTCGAATGGTAATCATTGATTGCCCGAAGCTGGCAGTTATGCACGCGAATGCTAAAGTGCACATGCCAATCAAATTTCGTCTCATATTACCCGCCGAAAAACGTATCTGTGACCTCCGCAACCCTTTATTCTTGCATTCAGCTGATAAGGGATCTCTGCGCACCTTATTTGGGGTAAGCGAAACGCCCTTGTGATCCAGGAGATTTGGGGCTTGCATCCATGCAGACTACCTTGTCCCCTTGCCACGTCTTTTCTGCTCCGTACATGAATCCGTCAGTGTCAGGCCACGCGCAATTCTTTGATTTTGCCATGCAAAAACGCGCCGCTCCATTCCCTGGGCCCGGCCAGCACGCGGTTGAGAAACACTGCTCATTCGACTCGCACCTCTGGCCATTGTTTTTTGACGGTTCTTGCGCAATGGCCTGCGACGATGCAGCAATTAAGATCAAAGCGCTAGATAATAAGTAGTCGATTAAATTCATCTTATTCCTCACTTGGTTAAAGAGCTAAGGCGTTTTAATTGATTCTAGCCATAGCCCTGTTCGGAGTTTAATGGGCGCGTCCGCTTGAATGAAGTGATCCAATACCGGTAGTAACTTCTCCAGCAGAGCGTCGAGCTTCAGGTGCTAAGATAGACGACGCCACGGCGAAAGCAAGCGATATCACGTCCTTGACCTTCGGTCATGGTGACCGAAGCCGCAACCTGGCCGCTCGCTTCAATCGTAACGATTCGATCTCCCATGGCAGCTTTCTCACACCCCCTTGCGCTCTATGGAAGTAGCGATAGTCCACTAAATTGAGCGGGACGCGTTTGACCAGAGCGGTCGATGAGTTGACTCATCCTCTAATACAACAACCCGCAGTGGACGACCGCTGTCCCTTGCCAGCTGCCCTAGAAGCATTGTTTTTCCGGGCGCCCGCTACGGGTCGGCAACAGCCACTGACCCGGGGGCGAGTTCCCGCTGCAGGCTGCTCGGGTAGGAAGCCAAGAAACGTGCGCAAAATGGCACTGCACTGCAGTCCAGCCAATTCGCGCATCTTGTCACTGCAGTCCGGCTAATTCCGGTTCTGAACGGCCCGAGCGGCGACGGAATTAGCGGTTAAGTTATTGATTTCTCGGAAAACGCAGTCCGACGAATTCCGATTTCTCACAAAATTGCCCGCATGCAGCGGGCGAGGACAGCGGGATACCACGAGCTAACGGCAGCGCATTGGCAATGTTGAGGCCACAGGCAGACCTCCGACCTATCGCAGATCTATTGGCACATGCCGGGGCTCATTTCCCCAGAAGGGAGAGCGGTCGAGCAGTCTCGCTAGTGCGTACGCCTGTTGAATGCCGATACTCCCAGGGTGGTACAGGGCTCGTATCGGTCCACAGGCCACGCCGGATGGCCCTCGCGTTAGTCTCGGCACGCAGAAATGAAGCATCGTTCGTGTACTGTCGATAGACCCATGCCATGCCGGCCTCAACCTGGCGGAGATTGATTGAGACGCCATCCATCCATACGAAGCCAATGCGTCTTCCATAGCGGTCCGGCCCCTGGTCCTGAACGAGGACCTGCTTTGCGTAGACAAGATTCGACAGGGCAATTTTTGAGCGCGAGCCAAAGGGTTGCGATTTCTCTGGGGCATCGATGCCAGCCAGGCGGACGCGGATGGGTGTCTTGTCCACGAGAACGTCGATGGTGTCTCCATCCAGGACGGCTACCACTGTCCCCGAGAAGTCAGCAGCGGAAGCCGAAGCAAAGAAGACTGCAAAGATGATGGCAAGCACGTAGCGCAATAGTGATGTCATGGTTTTAGATGAGTCAGGGAGGAAGAGAAGTATGAGGCTTGCTGATCCACCCATACCCACGCCTTGACCCAAACGCGTTGAGCGCCGGGGGTTTCAACAGCGAGGCGGATCTCCGGCTCCTCCTGGTCGACCACGACAGTTGTACCGTCGTCATAGGTGCGTGCCGCGAGTTCAACGAAACTAGCACGCGTTTGGCGACGCAATGCAGCAGCTTCGTGATCCATCCAGCTACGAATGAAAGCCTCCCGTTGTTCAAAAGTGCCCTCCTGCCACTGCGAGTTGTCGGAATCCATAACTGAGGCAAAGTGTGCCGCCGCTACGTCTCCGTGGAGGATGCCGGCGACGGCCATGAGCGGCTGCAGGGCCGCATCGAGATCGGCATCCCTGATGGACGCCTGAATCATTTGTGCGGTGATGGCTTGGAGGTTGACGTTGATCATGTTGCTCCTGTCCTGTGTAGTTGACGATGACGTGTAAGGTGCAATCGGGGCGTGGGTTGGTCAGAGGGAATCGAAAGTGCACGAACGCAGGTAGGCGCCAGTTGCCCGCGGATTTCACCTATGCCGCCCTTCGTTGATTCGAGTGAGGCGTCGGCGGCAATGACTCCCGCGTCCAGGAGCTGCTGGACGTATGCACGAGCCACCTCGCGATAGTCAGCACCGCCGGCGATGAAGACCTCGCGGTAGCGCTTCCCATTGAATTGCGACAGATCCAGGCCCTGAGCGGCCAGTTCCTTAGCGCGTTGCGGCGTCATGCGCTGGTCATAGGTCTCGAGCTCCGTGGCGCCGTTCACGAGTCCATGCTTGGCCGAAAGGATGTGCACATCGGGCCGCGCATGCCCGGCGGGAATCCACTTGTTGAGCACGCCGTAAAGCGCGCCGGTATAGAGGGCCGCCGCTGGATATCGCCCTTGCCTCTTCGCTGCTGAGCACGCAACGAGCAACAGGCGCTCGCTGCCAACGATTTTCGTGTTTGAGGGTGCGGATTGCGACTGCTCTGCGTTGGTCCGCCAGCGGCCATTTCGCAGAACGTACTCTGTGCCGTGCTCCACCTTCCGATCGCCTTCGATCGGGCCATCTGCCAACCCGAAGTCGCGCCGCACAATTTCCTGCGGTGTACCTGACAGATCCGCGATCAAGCCCAGCAATCGCTGTTGACGC
Source organism: Cupriavidus sp. D39 (assembly GCF_026627925.1). Lineage (NCBI taxonomy): Bacteria > Pseudomonadati > Pseudomonadota > Betaproteobacteria > Burkholderiales > Burkholderiaceae > Cupriavidus > Cupriavidus sp. D39. The sequence continues at coordinate 7,180 of NZ_JAPNLE010000005.1, read as the reverse complement.
TCGAAATCTGCGCCGCCCAGCACCTCGCGCATCTGATCCCGGCCACCGTATTGTGCAAAGACATTCGAGAGTTCCGTAGCGCGAGCGCGCGCGCTGAGTCCGTCGATGATCCGATCACACCGCTCACCCGGCGCGAGCTTGGTGCCGTCGCGCGGCAGGACCATGCTACGGAGCGGATTCGCGTCAGCGGAGACTTCTATCGCGTCGCTCATGCCGGCATTGACGATTGCCTTGAGCCATTTCGTCAGCCGGCTGTCATGCAACGAGCCGAGGAAGTGAATGGCCCGTGGCTTGCGATCGAGCAAGAAGGCAGTCACTTCTGCAGGGGACCAAGGATTCGCAACCGTCGGGATACCGACGACGAAGTTGTCGGTGCCCGCAGCCAATACCGCCGCGTCGTAGTAGTGCGAGAGCGTGTAGCTGTCGCCTCGGGGGATCGGTACAAGGAGACGCAGGACATTGAATTGCGCGGTAGCCTTTATCCAGGCCGAATGATGTTTCAGAAGATGGAGCGAACCGTGCTGGTCGCCGATCACGTCAGGCAGAGAGACGAGGGGTCCCGGCAATTGCTCTTCTGCTTCGTTTTTCTCGTGGATCAGTTCGGCCAGTTGCTCATAGCGAGCGAGGATCTGGCCGAAGTCGAGCGCGACGACTTCCTTGCCGGCGGCCAGATCAGCCTGCTGCCGACGAAACATGCTGTAGGCGCCCGAGTCCACAAACACAGGGGTACGCTTCGTAGCGACCATCTCCGCGAGCTCGCCCATCGCTTTGCGGGACAGTTGGCCCACGTCCACGCCCACGGCATGCCCAGCATGACCAGCGGCACCGAAATCTCGAGCGCGTGACATGCCGGAAGCGAATCTCGCCACCTTCGCCGCGAGGGAGGCAATAGCCTCTGTAGAGGCGCTGGCCGTGAGGGCGAAAAGATCCAGTGTGGCGCGACGGGTCAGCTTGGACCGACCAGGGATAGGCTCATGCGCTTCATCGCAAAACAGCGTCAATTGCCTGGCCGCAGCCGGGACGCCGAGCATTGCCAAGAGGCCCAGCGTTTCGTTCGTGTGTGTCACGTTCAGGTGCATCGAACCAACCATAAAAAACATTGCTATATGTGTAGTATTATATGGCAGTTGAGATGCCATTACAATATCCCGGGCTTGATTTTGCCTGCTGGCCTCGAACGCCGTGTGCGTAACCGGAATTGGCTGGACTAGGTGCGCTTTTGCTGGACCGGAAATCCGGAATTTGCTGGATTGCTGGGCAGCCGGTGCAGGCGAGTGCTGCTCAAACGTGATGATGGACGGCCGCTTTCGACCCGATGCGGTTGGCCAACTGCCATGACAGTGGACGTTCAGGGTGGGTTGTTGTCCAGCTCGTATTGCTGCGTCCGCAAGCGCACTATCCAATCAGCAGTATCAGTTTCAGACAGAACGCGGCTCGCCAATTCGCGCACCGTGGTTAATCCGCGCAATGCAATACAATTACGCCGCACAATCCGGGGACCATAAAAATGAATTTCATAGTCGCGTTTCTACTGGTGGGAAGCTTTTTTGCGTTCTTCGTTGGGTTAATCAGTCCGTCGACCTTTGGTCGCAAGGGAAAACCCGCGCCGTCACGGTTAAAGGTGTGCTCAGCGAGTGCCGGAGTCTTTCTCTTGTGCTCAATCGTCCTCGGGAATTTCGCCTCGTCAAAAGCCGGCAACAGCAACTCGTCCAGCGCGGCAGCGCCCAGCGCTGCTCCCCCGACTCATTCCGCCGCTGCGGCCGCGGCTAGCGATACTCCCGTAGAGACGCCCCAACCGCCCCGCTCAGACTGGACGTACTTCGATCAACCGGATCAGATTACCAGCAAGCAGATCCACTTCGCGTCAGTCGATGCGTCGGGGAAGCTTGACTTCAACTTCCCGTATAGCGGGGGCTCGACAGCAAACCTCCAGATTCGAAAGCATCCCAGATACGGCACGGATGTCATTCTATCGATCGACAAAGGGCAGTTCGTCTGTGGTGTAGAGGCTTGTTCCGTAATGGTTCGATTCGATGACGGACACGCAGCGCGCTATTCGGCATATCAGCCATCTGACTACAGCTCAACCGCACTATTCATCAAGCCGTCCAGCAAATTCATCACATCGGCGAGGAAGGCGAAACGGGTCGTGATCGAGGCAAGTTTCTATCAGGACGGCAACCGCGCGATGGTGTTCCCGATCGAACGCTTGACTTGGTAGACACCGCGCTATTTTGCTCGCAAAAAAACTATCGTTTCAGAACCGTAGCTGTAGCGTCCATTCGAGAACCGTGCGCAGTGATGTGCCGCCGCGTTCATTCGCTTTCAGAGGCCGGCGGCGTGAATTGACCACTGAAGTCGTCATGCCAGAACAGGCTTTCGCGCCTTGGAAAATGGTAGGCGGTACCGCCAGACTCCACGATGCTGTCCGCAACAGGCCGCAGCACGCTGCGGCTGAGGAAACTGACTCCGACTACGTGATCGCGGTTATGCGACGACAGGAACCTGCTCACCTTGATCTTCAGTGCCGTAGGTTGAAACCGAGGATCGTTGTCCTGTCGGGCAATGGACAAGAGTTGTTCACTGTCGAGACCATCAAAGCCCGCCATCAAGATGCCAGGGCGGTTGCCTGTCAACTGCCGTTGAGCCGCATCGCGGAGTGTCCGAAACGTTGCACCTAGGAGGTCGTCGTTCTCCGCGCTCTGGATTACAAAGGCGAGTGCTCCGCCTTTCTCTGTGCCTAAAAGCATCACTTCGCGGTTCTGCGTGCCGGTTACGCTCGCGATTATCTCGCGCACGACTTCGGGGCGATGGCCATTTGCAACATTGCCAAGCTGCGCTAGATCAAACTCAGCGATCCTGACGTTTGAGCCGTCGTCGAGGCGGCCACTTCGGCCAATGGTTATCTGCTGCCGGACTCGCTTTGCCAATGCCTTGCACGCGTCGTGCCGACTGGGCAGTTTACTTGGAACTGTAAGTACCACAGCTAAGCCCACGCTCAAGTTCTTGCGAATTGTCTCAAGCTCGCTGGCAAAGAGGTGATGGAAGGCCAGCGCCTCGCGCCGATGAATATTCCGTCCCTTGTCGTCCGAAATCGATTTGCACTCAACTTCAAGACCACACCTGCCTAGATCGGGAACAAGCAGATCAAAAGTGCCGCCCCCGGTCATCTCCGGCCATTCAAGCCGATGGCCACGACGGGTGAAGTGCGTAGCCGCGATCAACTCAAGTCGAAGCGCACGCATGTCCTTTGGATTATTCAGCGCTCCTTCGACACGCTTCCGCAGACGTTCAGCCTCCACATGCGTGGCCAAGTCCATCATGGAGAGCGTCTGTGCGGCAAAGCTGATCGCCGGGTACAGCATGCGAGCCGCTTCCAGATCTCTGGGCAGTTGCCCGTACCGTTCGATGAGGTCACCGCAGCGCTCCAGACCGAAGGCGATGTCGTTCTCGTGACGCAGGAAGTCAGTCAAGAAAGGGTTGCCTTCGATTTCCGCCTTCATTTTGTTTACACGGCACGTCCAACGCCTCGCATCAATAACGTTGGCGAAGCGCTGGTATACCTCCGGAATGTCGGCGGTTTCTATTTGCGTCAGAAGGTTGGGATCGGGCGCGGTAGCTGAGGAAGGGTTGTCTATCACGGTGCGAGTCATGGAGTCAGGAGGCTACATTATCAACCGACCCGAACATCCCGCCAGTCCAACTAATTCGCGTCACAGATCCGGCGAGTCTAACGAATTCTGTTCGGGCGTCGTCTGCGACGTGACCGAATTCGTTAGTAAGTCATTGATTAAGCTAGAGGCGTAGTCTCACTAACTCAGCGCCCGCGCACGCCGCCGCCCGCCGCCCGCCGGCGGCCTACGGCTTGTCGTCTTCGCTGTCGGCGACTGTTGGCTTCGCAGGAAGGAACTGGCTGCCACAGATGCCACACGTTGCAAGAATCCCCCGCTTGCCCCATATGTTCGTCATGCACGCGCAGGTGTACTTTGTCCTGGTTGGGGCGCTGGGAGGCTGACTGGGGTCAGCCTGGACGGAGAGTTTGGCAAGCGTGTCGGCTGAAAGCGGGAGGCTGGCCAACGTCAGTGCTTCTGATGCGGCGTCGCCGAGATCCGCCGGCGCGGCAGTGTTCGCTGCGGCTAGTTGAACGATAGCGACCGGAGGAAAGCGGTCCATCCATGCGATCGTGAATCCCGACGCTAAGAGATCCTCGACTACCTGCAGGAACTTTCCGCCGGCAATGGGATAGTCCGACATCGACTCGCCCGTCTCCTTTCCACCAGGCTTACCGGTGTTGGACGCCTGAAGGCCGACCTCCGCCATCATTCGAGCAAACTCTTTGTTGTGGTAGCCGCGCCGGCCAGGTTTGCCATAGAGACTCTGCATCTGGTGGACCATTTCGTGGCACAGGGTCTGCAGTGCTTCGAGCAGCGGCGTGACGGCAAAGTGGTTTGGGTTGAGTGCGATCTCATCCGCGAACGTCCCTGCTCTGCTCACCCAGCGCTTTCGTGAAAAGTACCCGTAAGAATTTCTGCGCTCGCGCTGCAGCGTGAGAAGGCATCCCGGCAAGGCGCCGCCGAAGAGTTTTTCGTTGAATACGTCGTACAGCTTTTCCAGCGGCCCGTACATCTCTGGTGTTGCCGCTACGCGGATCTGGCCGGTCAGGATGCCGTTCGAGGTCGTCAATCCGGTTTGGATTGCACAATCCAATTCACTGTCAAAGGTCATTTTCTGACGTTGGAAAAAGCGTTTCAGAGTTTGGTCGGCATCGTCACGAAGTCCTTCGTGGACGTCATGACCGTGGGCGCGATGATCTTGCCCGTCTGGCGAATCAAGTACGCCTGAGCCTTGGAAAGCGTCGCGTCAAACGCTTCTCCGCTCTCGTAGTACAGACGCCCTTGGTGAAGGACAACGTTCTCGCGGAGATCTGGCCTCACGCCTTGGATGCTTGCGCCGGCCTGCAGAGCCTCTTCGATCGTCGGGCCGATGCCTTCTGTTCTCGGTGCAACGGGAGGCGCTTCGGCGGGCACGGGCTTACTCGGCTCCGCCGGCGGCTCAAGGGACCCCTCCCCGCCCTAGAAATCGCCGCCCCCAACGCATGCGTTGGGTGGCGGCGCGACCCCCATAAGGGGTCGCGCGGGCTTTTGCTTTTCCGCCTTCTGCGGCTTCATTGCAAAAGGCGCCGCCGCCGGCGGCACCTCTGGGGGCGGTTCGGGGAAGTGCGGGGAGCGCTTACGTTTCGCCACGGCTTGCGCCTCGGTCAGCGCATCCTGGCTAAAGCGCTGCCGGTCGTCGCTCTCCAGCTGAGATCGGGTGCGCGCGACCTGGTCGGCGTGGGCCTTTTCGTGCGCGGCAATGTCGGCCTGCGCCTTCAATTGATAGAAGTACAAGCGCAACGTGTTGGCATTGAGAACGAGCCCCGCTTCACTGAAGATGGTCGCGATCTCGTCAAATGACATCCCAGCTTCTCGTACAGCGATGATCGTTCCCAGCAGTTGGCGAACAGCTTCCTTCTTCCGCAGCTTGTCCGTAGCCGCGCTATCAAAGAACTTCGCGAGCAGGAGTTTCCGCGCCCGCTCTACGCTTTCGAGTTCATGAGTTTCAAGCTTTGTCATCTGCTTTGCGGTCTGGACTGTGGCGAGCGTCGTTGCACGCGGACAGCCGGGAATTCACCCGGCACGCGTCAGGAAACTATGCCTTTTCGTGATTTCTTTATAGTAGCAGATGGCATACACTCTGTGGGCATCGGCACGCCGAAACCCTAGTCAGGTCTATGGATAAATCCATAGACGGAAACATAGAAAAATAACCCCAGAACAACAGGACAGGATGGCAGATGTGGCCACAACACAAGTGTTGTGACCCCACCGGCCGAATCCGCTGGGTCGCCTGCGGCGCCCGTCGCGGATTCGGCCTTCTGCGGCCTGCTCAGGGCTCCGCCCCGAGACCCGTATTTCTGACGTTGGAAATTGCTATGGCATTCGCAAAGGTAGACAACCCCAAAACCGAGATCTGCAAACTGCGCGTCACAAAGGACGAGAAGGCAGCGCTTCTCATAAAGGCGGACGAATGCTCCATGCCGCTGTCTGAGTATCTGCTTGCCGCCGGCTTAAAGCGGCAAACTCGCGGTCGCGCCGATGTTGACGCTATCAATTTGCTTCGGGAGATTGCCGCCGGATTGAAGGCTCTGCACGAAGTGGCCGACGATATTCACGAAGAGCACCTGCAGCGTGCACTTGATGAGGTTGTGCAGGCGATCCAGCGTGTCTGGAGCGAAGGGGCACGGCGATGATCGTGAAGGTTCCGAAGAATCGCAGGGACGGGCGCTCGTCGTTCAAAGATCTGAGCAAGTACATCACCGATGGAATCCAGAACCAGGCAGCACCGCCGACCACGACGAGCTGGGACCGGCTGACCCAGTACATCACGCAAGAATCAGTGCTAGATGAGCTTGGAGATGAAGTCGAGAAGACGATTGCCGTGGAAATTGGCAACGTCACAAGCCTGGCCACAGCCCCAGCCGAAATGTATGCGGTAGCCAATAAGAATGCCCGCGCAAAGAACCCGGTGTACCACTACATCCTTTCCTGGCCTGAGCACGAGAAGCCGAAGACGGAGGACATCTTTGAGGCGGTGCGTCACACGTTAGGCGCTCTGGGCATGGCTGACCACCAGTACATCGCCGCGGTGCATGCGAATACCGACAACATCCATGTCCATGTGGAGGTGAATCGGGTGAACCCGCAAACGTTCAAGGCTGTGCCGTTGGGCTTTGATCATAAGACCCTCCATCGAGCAGCGCGAGAGGTTGAGATCCGCTTTGGGTGGCATCACGACTCGGGACTGTTCAAGGTCGTGGATGTGGGCGGAAGGAAGCTCGTCGTTGAGGACGCGTCCTATGTGGAGGACGATATTGCTCGCGTTCAGGGTAAGGCCGAAGCAGTGGGAACCTGGTCAGGGGACGAATCGCTTCAAGAGTGGTGCGCGCGAGTTCCAGCCGACCCGCTGCGGCGTGTCTTGAAGGACAACAAGATGACCAGTTGGCAAGATGTTCACAGAGTGCTCCTGCAGCATGGTCTTGAGCTTCGAGACGCGGGCGGTGGCGGTATGGTTGTAGCAGATACGACCGGGGCAGCGCAGTCGCGCGGAGGCCAGCCTGTAGTCGTGGCCGCATCGAAAGCGT
>NZ_JAPNLE010000004.1 GCF_026627925.1 Cupriavidus sp. D39 | reverse complement strand
TCCGTTCACCGGCGAAGATCAGTGGTTCGCAGCAAAGCCCGCGACCGTCAAGGTCAAGGTCCGCCCGCTGAAGAAACTCAAGGATGCCGCGCTGTAACGAAGCAACCGTACCGGCCTGAAAGCAAGGGAGCCCGCGTGGCTCCCTTATCTTATGGTTGCAGCCCAACTATCGGGATTGAAGCGTAGAGGCGAATGCATAGTGTCGAGATCGGACCGACGGCTCAGTTCGGCCATGAGGCGTCATGCGTTCGCGTCCTCGATCGGACATTCAGACGTCTGCTTCGCTCTGCAATCCGTTGTTGGATTCCGCAAGGCGAGCGTCGCGCGGTTACCTATATGGTTACGCGCGGGCAAACGCTGGTATGGCCGCTCAACTATTTCGAAACGGTTATTTTCTCGTGCAACATGCGAATGAGGGCGTTCAGACAGAAGCGGGGTAGACCTTCGCCATCAACGCTTTGTCGAACCACGTGGCGAAGGACGTTGCGGCATTGAGCGCGGCGTTCAGCTTGTCCGCGCTGACGTGCACCGTCGGCGGCATGAGCCAGCTTTTAGGGTCCATGTCGAGGTGAGAAAGGGTCCGCAGCTCGTCCTCGCTGGCGAAGAACGGCCGGGCCGGGCCACCTCTGTGCTCCGGGTGGTTCGGCCGGTTCGACGTCACGGAGAGCTGGTGCTGGATGGCGTTGCGCGTGAGCACGATCTCCTCGAGAAACGGGACCGGCACGGGGCCGTCGGAGAACCGGACACCACGGACCTTGGTGAAGATGGTGTTGTAGCCGCGCACCCAGCCCTTCCGGAAGAGCTTTTTGCGAACCTCGTCATCCAGGTCCCGGCCCGTCCCGTAGAGCACGTCGCACGTGTGGAGGTAGGCATGCAACGCCGAGCTGAGCATGCACAGGCACGCATGACCCAGGACGTCGACGGAATCACGTGCTTCGAGGAACTCCGCCAGAAATGGGGGCTCCCCGTCGTCGAAAAAGGGTGGATCGTCGAACGGCGGTTCGTCCGCCTCGATCTTGCGCTGCGTTTCGACGAACGGTGCGGAAGCACCTGCGTAGAGCTTGCGGATGAACGCCACGCGCTGCTCGAAAAACCAACCCACGTCCATGACACCCCCGACCGTTTTGTTGTGGAGTAGGAGGACCGGTGCCACGGCGACGCCGGCCCCCGGCTGCTGTTACGCCGCCATGCCATTCTTCTTCGCGTACTCGTCGAGGAACGCCTCGATCGCATGCCAACGGGGAAAGCCTCCTGGACTGCTTCGGCGGTGACCGCGCCGGTGTCGAGAAGACGGGTGAGTCCGTCTTCCCAGCGCAGCAGGCGGTGGGCGGTCAGGAACTCGTCGACCTCCTTCAGCTTCTTCAGTGCGCCGACGTCGTGACCGCTCGCCAGGAACAGGTTGGGAATCGAGGTGTCCCCATCGTTCGTCGCGATCGTCACCATGGATGCGATGGCGATGACCCGTGCCAGCAGGTTTTCCTCGTCTTGCATCCCACCGTTGCGCGCGGTCCCCATGAACACGTCGGTGACGTCCACGCCGTACGTGCCGCTGATCAGCAGCACGTCGTCGCTGTACTCGATCAGCCGTTCGGCGCGGGTGTACCCCGGGTGGTAAATCATCCTGCGGTAGCCCTGCGCGTAGGCGCTCTCAAGCGACGGGAGGAAGGGCAGTTGGCGGATCGGCTCCGGTACGTCCCAATCCTTCGAGGGGTGGAACGGTGACGAGGCATGATCCGGGCCGCGGGCCCGCAGTGTTCGGTCAGGGCCAGCGACGCCGCCACCAGCTCGACGCCCGCGTGATCCTTGATGTCCGCCGCCCCGAACAGCAGGAGGCCGTTCGTGCGTTCCGCCAGGGCGTCGCGCAGCGGGTTGAGGAGGGCAGTGGGGAGCGCGTCGGTGGTGGCCGTGGTCGGCATCAGCTCGATCGTGGGCCACGGACGGGCGAACGGGGTGCGACCTTCCAGCTCGCCATCGTCGGTCACCACACCGATCAACGCCGTCTCCTCGTCGGTATGGTTGGGGCGTGACGCCACCATCAGCCGGACGTCCTCGTGGAGCGTGTCCGGGGTGGGCGTGTCGAGCAGAACCGCGACGCGATGGCCGGAGGTCAGGGCGTGCAGGCAGGCCGTTTCCAACCGGTCGGCCGCGTCGTTCCACGACTGCTGGTCAAGTTGCAGCGGACCGACCACGAGCAGCGTGCCGCTCGGAACCCGATCCAGCCCGGCGGACCAAAGGCCGTAGTCGCCCAGGTCGATGCTGCCGGCCCACCGGTTTCCGGCGCGTTCGGCGTAGATCAGAGCGCCGTCGGTGACGTCCTCGTACGCTTCCAGCAGAGCGTCGATCGCGTCCTGCGACGTCGTGACGTACACGCCGGGAACGGGACCCGTCGGCCAAATGTGGGGTGCGCTCCGGGTGACGACAGCGCCGGGGGCGAGAGCGCTTCAAGGAGTTCCTGCGGCGACATGTCCACCGCAAAGCGCTTCTTCAGGCGGAACGCTAGGCGGCTGGTCGAGGTGGTGTCCAGCTCGGTGGCGGCGACCCGATCCGGGAACGCCAACACTTCGGGCCAGTTACGAAGCCCGGGGAGCGCCGCGATGAGATCGAGCGACTGGCCGTGACCGAGGGAAGGATGCGAGGGCTGCAAAAGGCCGCGGACGAGCCCGGCCAGCAGCTTCAACTGCTGAGTGTCCATTGCTTTCTCCAGGGCGGCAAATCCGGTGCACGCTTTGCGGGCCGCCCATCGAAAACAACGACTATGGAATGGGGTAGGTGCCTTCAAACATCGTCTTCGTCATGCCCCGAAGGGCGCGTGCGGCAGGCGACGACAGCCTGCCGCAACTATATCAGGAATACAGGGTCGTTAGGCACAGGTCGATGAAGCCGTCATAGGCCGCGACAAAACGCTTCCGTCTGAGGTTGAGCAGCTTCGCATCCTCGACGTCCTGTTCGGTTCGGTGCCGACGAAGATGTTCGCCACCCCGATCATCGTGGCATCGCGCCCTACGAACGTGGTGCGGTCCGTCAGGCCGTCGTACAGTCGAGACACGGCTTTGTAAAGGGTTGACCTCTACCTCTATCCGCCCAAACGGGACGGGTCATGGCGGGCACCGGGCGACCGACAGCCGACGAGTTTAGCCTGGCGATAAAGCGCCTGCTCACCGCGCCGTGGGGAGCCCCTCCCATTCGGTGGTGTATAGCGCTGATCAACCGGCGCTCGATTTTCGCGCCCGGGGGCCTTCTTTCAGTTACGATCACCGGTTCCCCAACACCACCGCATGCCATGCTGAAACGCTTCGTCGTTGCTTTCGCGATCGCAGCCTCCGCGTCCGCCATGGGCGCCCCGGCCAGCGACAGCGCGAACCTGAAACCAGCCCATTCGACGGCGTTTGCCGAAGGGCTGTACGCCGTGCCGGCATCCGGTGCAAAGCCCGCGAGCACCGCCGTCATCGCCCCGGCGACGCCAGCCAGCACCGTGCTGGCACCGACACCGGCCCCGGCAGTCGTTCAAGCATCCGAGCCAGCAGCGACCTCCCAGCCGGCGACCCCGCACGAGGCGTCGAGCGCGGCGGCGAGCAAGCCCGACGAATCGAAGTGGGGCAGTTTGAGCGATCGAGCAGTGGCGATCGGCACCGCAATCTTGGCCGTGTTCACGTTCTTCTTATGGTGGTCGACGCGCGGTCTTTTGGCTGAAGCGAAAAGCGCCGGAAAGACGGCGGAGACGTCCGCGAAATCGGCCCTGGCGAGCGCGGAAGCGGCGGTCGAAAGCGTGCGGGCCATGACCGCCTCCGAGCAGCCGCGGTGGCTTGTGACCGAGATGAGCATGAAGCTCAACCCGATCGTGCAGATTGAGCCGAGGTGGTCAGGCGGTGTGCGAGTCGTTCTGCGCAACATCGGCCGCTCGCCCGCGGAGGTGACCGGCACGGCGATCGCCGTCGCGATCGGCGAGCTGCCGCCGGTGCCCGACTATTCCACAGCCAGTAAGACCCTGGCCGATAGTTTTGGCGGCACGGTGCTTCCGGGACAGGACTCTCAGCCGATCATTCAAACGTTTGGGCCGTCGATCGGTCTGGACGAAGCGCGCGTCCGCGCCATCAACAGCGGGGAGCCGATGTGGGTGTACGGCTACATCGAGTACCGGGACTACCTCGACCGTCCATGGGTGAAGGGCTTCATCGGTCAGGTGACATCGAGCGTAACCTGGTTCCCGTTCAACGGCGGCCCTGACGAACACCGTGGCGGCGGCAACTTCCAGCCGGCGGCGATGGGCCGAGGGGTCGACGCCTACACGTACATGCGATTGCAAGACGATCACGCGTGACGCGCCATCGACAAGGAGAACCTTGTGTCCAGCCTGACCTCGCGCGATCGACGCCGCCTTGAACCGTTCCTCAACATGGGCGGCGGCTACGTGCTCAACTTCGTCGATCGAACGTTAAACGAGTTCTTCCAGGAGCACGTCGGGCTCAACATCGACGAACCGAAGTACCTGTTTCGAGGCACGTCCAAAGCCAACCGGATGCGCGCGTTCTGGGAGCTGGAATCCGACCACACGGTGGCCAAGGCGCTCGATGCCCTGATCGAGTGGGGTGAGGAGTTCAAGTGCCTGCCGGACGACCCGCAACAGCGGTCCGACGTCGAAGCGATCATCGCGCGGCTGAAACTGAGCAGCCCGGTCCCCGAGGTCGACGCCTTCACCGCGAGCGTCAACGCGTTGGACTTCACGGCCGCGGCCAAGCACATCCGGGCAGCGATCGACGCCAACGAACCGGCGACCGCCCTGGATCGGGTGCACGTCTTTCTGATGAAGTTCCTTCGCACGCTTTGCGAACAACGGGGCATCACGGTCTCGCGCGAGAAGCCTTTGCACAGCCTGATGGGCGAGTACATCAAGCACCTGCGGGCGGCGGGCCATCTGGAAAGCGAGATGACCGAACGCATCCTCAAGACCAGCATCTCGAACCTTGAAGCGATGAACACGGTGCGCAACGAGCAGAGCCTGGCGCACGACAACCCCATGCTGAACCACGACGAGGCCGTGCTGATCGTCAGCCACATCGGCGGCCTCGTGCGTTTCCTGAAAACCATCGAAGCGAAGATCCAGGCAGGACAACCATGACCACACAGAAGAGCGCCAAGCGCGGCGAGTTCAACCCCAACTGGCCTGTACCCGACGACTACCTGCTGGAACTGGGCCGTATGGTCAGCGTGTGGGGTCCCTGGAATCGACGACCGCCTTGGCGATCGCGAAGCTGGCAGGCTACGACTCGCCGACTGACCCCCGCGCGTTGACGATGGTGGTGCACAGCAACTTCCAGCAGCGCGTGGACATCGTAAGCGCCCTGTGCGGGCAGCTCGTGGAAGAGTACCCGCACCTGAAGGATCACGAGAGCGTCGTCAAAAAGATCCGGGCGGCCCAGACGGGGCGCAACAAATACGCGCACAACGCGCTGTCGCTGGATGAGGACGGGCAGGTGCACATCGCGTACATGTCCGCCCGCGGCACCTTCAAGACCAACGTCGAGATCGTGCGCGTGACCGAAATCAAGGAGGTCACCGCCAAAATCCACGAAGCGGTCGTTGCGTTGCACGGGCTGATCACCAACACCGTGTCCAAGCCCATGTGGGAGCGCTGACGTTCAGCCGGCGTGTGACGTGCGCGACATGCGTCGGCCACGCAGCCGGTTCATTTCGGCCCAGATGTTGTCGTCCGGCCGTTCGATGCTGTTGAGACGCACGTAGTCGACGTCCTCCCAGAACCCCACGATCGCCTCGACGAACCGGTCGAGCAGCTCGCGCGGCAACACCGCCTGCTCGAAGGACGGAGGCGGAGGAGGACCCATCGGCGGATCGTCGGTGGGCAACGCCAACTGCGCGGACGACCAGTTGGGCCACAGCTCCGGGTTCCCGGGTGGTGGCCCAGTGTTCGATGTCCGCGTCCAGCGCCGCAAGCGTAGGCTTGGCCACGTCCTTCAGGAACGCGCGGGTCCAATGGCGGTGGATGCCGATCTGAACGTCGGCGAAGTTGGTCGCCCACCTGTGGGTGTCAATGGTCCTCATAGCCGTTTGCGTAGGCGAAGAAATCTGAGGGTTCGTCGCCACCAGGTCAGCGTCGGATAAGGACTCGGGAGGTCACGAAAACGGGCGAGGCTACGTGGTCGGTTGAGGTACAACCGGAGTCCATTGTTAGCGGTGCGCGGGTCCGTTTCGCCAAAGATGTCATCGAAGTCGGCGTATTCCAGCGTGTCGCGGCAACGCCTGGGCCAAGTGGCGAAGGCGTGAACGATGACAGCGGAGTGTGGCTCAATACCGCTGGTCCGCTGCTCGCGCGGCGCGGCGACTTCCTGGTAGGAGGACGGCTGGTGAAACTGATGCCCTTGGAGCGCCACGTAAAACCGATGGCGCCAGTCCTCCTCGTGGTCCTCCACGATCCTCCGGTGTACGCCCACGCGAATCTTCTTTTTCAGCGCCTTGTACGTCTCGATGTTGCGCGCGGCGGTCAGCCATCCAAGACGGTCTGCTGGCACAGGGGCAATCTGGGACCCGTCGACCGTCAATGCGTTGTAGGCGCGTTCCAATGCACGCACGGCTTGATCTAGCAGGGCGGCGCTCTTCTGGTAGCGCAGCGGCCACGTGATCGCAAACACCGAGATGACTGCGGCCACCGACGCGACCTTGACGTCGGTCAGCGGAAATACGGCAGCATCGACAACCGGCCATGTTCGGCTGAGCCAAGCCATCATGGTCGGTCCCCGGCCGGCATCGACGGCACCTGCAACGCGACCGGCGCCAGGTCGACGGTGAGCCGGTACTCCATGAGCTGGACGTTCGGCGCTACCTTCGCGGCGTATTTCAGCTTGTCGGAAATCGAGTTGGCCACGATCACCCCGGACACGGTCTTGCCCTTAGCCAGGTGCGTGTCGATCCAGCCCATGTAGCGCTGGACCTGACCGAGCGCAGCGTCCGGGCCCCGTCCCAGCTTCAGCTCGAACACCACAAAGTTCTTCGCTTCGTCATGAAAAACCAAATCCGCCGGTCCGCAGTCGGTCTGGTACTCGACGCCATCCCGCCCGTCGTCACCGACGAAGAGGGTGAGCGGTGCACCGTGACCCGGCAGGGTCGGTGGGTTGCGCGCGAGGTAGTCGCGCAGGTGGCTTTCTAGGGCGAACGCGCCACCCCCGAAACCGTCGTCGACGGGTTCCACGGCGTCGATGTCGGAAGCAGCATCCCCGTCCTCGGAGGTGTCCTCGAACCGACGCACGGCCAGGCCTTCGGGCGTCTCCTCGATCGCCCACAACCCGTGCTTCGCCGGGTCGTACCACGTGACCTTGCCCCGGCCGGTGGCGAACAGGAAATCGTACCGGCCGTTGGCCAGGCGGGGCTTCTTGTTCTCCGGGTAGCCGACGCGCCCGAACCGGTTCACGGTGCAGATGGCGATCTGGCAGGCGATCGACGCTTCGTTCAGATCGGGGTACTCGCGCAGCAGGAGCTGCTTGATTTCCGCGTTGCTGGTCTCGCGGCCCAAGGGGGCCACGGCATCACGGATCAGTTGCCAGATCGGCGGCCGGGTCGGGGTGGTGCTCATGTTCGGTCCCTCGCGTTGGTAACGTCGCCCGTGCGTTGCGACGGGTAGAGGACACGATTGATACCACGGCGCAACGACCGGGCACCAGCAGAAAGTAGTTGCTCTCCCGCCGAGGCGAAGGGGCGCGGTAGCGGGAGGGCCATCGCCTCCGGCGAGGTTTTCGCCCCGTGCCACCGCACCCCTTCGCCTTGCAACATCGGGTTACGCCAGCACCTCGTCCACCACCCGAGGCGCAGCGGGCGCGATCGCACGCGACATCTCTGGCACCTGACGGAGCAGGTTCAGCGCGAAGGAGCGGTGGCCGCCGCTCCATTGTTTCCCGCGGCGGCGCAAGAAGCTCCACCTGTCCGGCGATTCAAGCAGGGCTTTCACCCGCTCGTGGTCCACCGAGTTCTTCGCCCGGACGCCCAGAGGAAGCGTCCACCCAATTCCCCGGCCGTCACGTCCAGCGGGGCCGTCGGCCATGCACGGCACGAGGAGCAGCCGGTCGTCCGGGTCGAAGGTGTAAATCCCTTGCTTGCGGCCGTCGGCGTTCCTTTCGTTGCGCGCGCGGCACGCACACCGCAAAACGAAGGAAAATATTGAGGTCAAGCATCGCTTGATGGAAGTGGTACTGTGAGCCGCTCATCGGTCTGAATGCATTGCGCGATGTCTTCCAGACGTGCGCCGAGGGGAAGGAACTTCCTGGCCGTCGGTCATGCCAGTGGCCGTTACTCCTCGAGAGCCGCCGTTTTCTGGAGGACGCAACGAACGTCTCAGAAGGGTCGACAAGAGCCGAACGGGCCGCGGTTGCCGTTCCTGCCGTAGGCGGCATCGCTGTAGACGTTGAAGGGCATTCTGTCGGATGAACCACGGGGGTTGATGACCCAAAGCTCACCGAGAGCGCCCATTCCATGCCGATGATGAGCGCTCATCACATGGCCCCGACAAACGACAAAGCGCCTCGACATCTCACGATGTCGGGCCGCTCTTCGTAAGGCTCGATGCGCCTCAGGCGGCGAACAGCAGATCCTCCTGATAGGCGGCAGCATGACTCCATGCCAATTGAGCATCCTTGGGTAGGTCCGCATAGTCGTAAGCGAGTCGCCTGCACCGTCTGTACTGCAAAGTAGAGTGGCTCCAAAGTAGTTCCCATTACTATTTGATGGGAACTACTTTGTCACAGTCACAGGAAGTGCCAGTCGCTGGCAGTCGCAAAGGTCGGCCGAATCATAGCGAGGAATTCAAGCGGCGGTTGGCAGCCGCTGCATGTGAGCCGGGCATCTCGGTATCGAAGTTGGCGCGCGAGCACGGTATCAACGCGAACATGCTGTTCACGTGGCGCCGAAGCTATCGAGCGCAACAGCGGCAGGAAGCTGCGGTGTTGTTGCCGGTGACCGTTGAACAACCAGACCCGCGCCCGGCTCCGAGGCCAGTGAGTTCGGCGGCAGCGGCTTGCGAGCCGGCGACGCCGAACGGCGCCATCGAGATCCGTTTGGGCCGGGCGGTGATTCGCATCGAAGGCGCGGTCGACGCGACCACGTTGCGCACCGTACTGGATCGGTTGACGCCATGATCGGGTTGCCGGCGGGAACACGCATCTGGATCGCTGCAGGCGTGACCGATATGCGCTCCGGATTCAATGGGCTGGCCGCGAAGGTTGAGGCGACTCTGCAGGAGAGCCCATTCTCCGGCCATGTCTTCGTCTTCCGCGGCAGGCGAGGCAATGTCATCAAAGTCCTGTGGTCGACGGGCGATGGGCTGTGCTTGCTCTCGAAGCGCCTGGAGCGCGGACGCTTCGTCTGGCCACAGGCCGACAGCGGCAAGATCCACCTGACGCAAGCGCAGTTGTCGATGCTACTGGAGGGGATTAACTGGAAGCAGCCCGAACGCACCTGGCCTCCACTGTCGGTGTTGTAAACCTTGCGGCATGTGCGTAAACTGCGCGCATGCCAATCGATCCCAGCGATCTCCCCGACGACATTGAGGCCCTGAAGGCCTTGGTGTTGGCACAGCGGGAATCGATCGCACTCATGGAACGGGCCTTGGCGGTCCGCTCCATGGAGATCGAGCAGCTCAATCTGCAGCTCTCCAAGCTAAGGCGGATGCAGTTCGGCCAGAAGTCCGAGAAGCTGGACCGACAGATCGAACAGCTCGAGACCCGACTGGAAGATCTGCTGGCAGAAGAAGGTGCGGCCGAAACCGAAGCCGCCCCGGATGCAACCCTCCCACCCGGAAGAAAGCGGTACGCAAGCCGTTTCCGGAGCATCTGGAGCGCGAAGTTCGCATTCTCGAACCCGAGGATAGGGCCTGCCCGGAGTGTGGCGGCGAGCTTAAGCCGCTGGGCGAGGACATCTCGGAGCAGCTCGACATCATCAACAGCGCGTTCCGGGTGATCCGGCAGGTCCGACGCAAGCAGGCCTGCGCCTGTTGCGATTGCATCGTCCAGGCCGCGTCGCCGAGTCGGCCGATCGAGCGTGGTATCGCCACGGCGGGGCTACTCGCCCACATTCTGGTCAGCAAATATGCTGATCACCAACCGCTGTACCGCCAAGCCGCGATTTACGCCCGGCAGGGAGTGGAGCTGGACCGCACGACGATGGCCCGTGGGGTTGGGGCTTGCGGTGCTCTGGTGCGGCCGCTGGTGGAGGCCTTGCGCCGATACGTGATGATGCCCGGCAAGGTGCACGCGGACGACACACCGCTGCCGGTGCTCGCGCCAGGTAAAGGCCAGACCAAGACGGGACGGCTATGGGCCTACGTACGAGACGATCGCGCGTCGGGATCGGACGCTGCGCCTGCGGTCTGGTTCGCCTACACGCCAAATCGCCAGGGCCTGCACCCCCAAGCTCATCTGGCTAGCTTCCGCGGCATCCTGCAGGCCGACGCGTATGCGGGCTTCAACGCCATCTTTACGGATGGCAGCGTACGCGAAGCCGCTTGCATGGCTCATGCGCGACGAAAAATACACGACTTGCATGCTCGCAAGGCGACGCCGACCACCACGGAGGCGTTGCGACGAATCGGCGAACTCTATGCCATCGAAGCGGAAATCCGGGGCAAGCTACCCGAAGTGCGCCAACAGGTGCGGCAGCAAAGATCTCGCCCCCTGCTGGACGGCCTCGAGGTGTGGTTACGAGAGCGGTTGTTGACACTCTCGACCCAATCAGAAACCACCAAAGCCATCAACTACATGCTCAACCAGTGGCAGGCCTTGGTCTACTACTGTGATGATGGCCTGGCAGAAATTGACAACAACATCGCCGAGAATGCGCTGCGCGGTGTCGCGTTAGGCCGGAAGAATTTTTTATTCGCCGGTGCCGACAGTGGCGGTGAGCGTGCCGCTGCCATGTACTCGCTCATCGGGTCTTGCAAACTCAACGGCATCGATCCCGAAGCCTATCTGCGTCACGTCCTGACCCACATTGCCGACCATCCGGTCAATCGGATCGACGAACTCATGCCCTGGAAGGTCGCTGACCAACTCCAATACGCCGCCTGACCTCATACGCTATTCCTAGCGCGCAGTCACCACGGCCCTGCCGACTCGCTTACGCATAGTCAACGGCGAGCGACCTCAAACGGCCAAGGTCATACTCAAGCGTCAGCCCCAACCGGTCCTTGAACGCGGTGCGGCGACAAACCACATCGTGCTCGGCGCGTTGCGCGTGGGAGAGGGTCAGAACCCCATACTGCAAGTACCAGCGGTATCCCGTCGTCACCTGGCCAGGCTCAACGCCGCGGTCATGCATTGCCAGCAACCCCGCTAGCTCAAAATCCTCCAGGAGCGATGCGGACTCGATGTCTACCGAGAATTGCTGCTCGGTGGGCATCTTCCAAATGACCCGGCCCGCCGCCGTAGTGGCCAGCTCCGGTGCACAGGGCGAATCCGCAGTCATCGCTTCGAGGAACGGATCCCGCATGCCGGTCCAATCAGCGCTTGGCGCCAGTTCGTCCCAGCTATTCCCAACGAACAGGAAGCGCGGGGCCGGCATCGGCGTGATGGCGACAGGCGCCACCTCCGGTATATCGAAACGTATGCCCCGCTCGAAGACGTCACGCCGGTCAGCCCAGCAGGCGAACGGCTTCGCGACGCCGTTGAGCGACTGCATGGCGTCGATCGCGACGATCATCTCCGGGGGCAGCAACTCGAACCGCGGCCGCTCACCTGCTCTGGCGGCACGGGCCTGTTCGTCGAAGTCGATCTGCAGCATATAGCGGAACAACTCGCGCAACATGGATGGACTGTAGTATCGGGCTGGATCTTGATGTAACCCTCACGGATTGTCCGCCCAATCCAGTGCCGGCGTGACCAATCGAACCGGGTGTTCCGGATAAATTGGTTGAGCCGGTGCAGGCCTGAAGCGTAGGCGTAGCGCTCGTCGTAGGCAATCATGTTGGCGAGGCTCTTGTCCTCCGCCATCTGGCAAACATGGCACCCCAGGCGAGCGCCGCATTTGCCTGTCGGCGGCCACCAGACCCGGCAAGGATGGCGTCGGCCACAACGGCGCACGAGGTTCCGACAGAATGGGCGTACAGCCGCTTGGTTTCCTCGAAGTCCGAGTAGCCAGGAAGTTGGCCGCTGCCGTATAGGGCAATGGCCTCCCACACATCGTCCACCCCGAAATGGGCGATCGGGCTGAGGACCAACTCGCCATCACGGTTGCGCACAGGCACCTGATCCGACTCGCCGCGCGCCTTCATCTTCGCGGCTCGCCGATCGCCTTCATCGTAGCGAGTGCCAAGGCACGTCACAGGCTCTGCCATGCCGCGGTCCGCCACATCACGGAACAGCCTTCGCCGCAACGCCCGCTGTGGCAAGATCTTGAGGTCCGTGCTGCAGTCGCCGTGGGCACCAGGGAAGCTCGGTAACGCGCGGCCGGACAGCACTTTCACCTGGAAGGTAGCGCACAATCCTGGCCGCGCATTGCCCGTGGTAACGGAAAAGCCATGCGCTATGCCGAACGCCCGCATGCGGTGCAGTTCCTGCGCGAAGTGTTGTGTGACTTCCGGGGACTCCACGAGGGTGTCGCCGGTCGTGGCGATGACCACCGGGCGGCCGCCGGCGGCGCGATACTGCAGCGCGGCGTGAAGGACGATCGCCGCTACAACGCTACTGTCCTTGCCCCCGCTAAACGCGAGAAACAACGGATGGCCTGCGCGGAACAGCCCGACGACCACAGCAACGGCGCGCTCGATCTTCTTTTCGACGGGCTCGAAGGCCCTTGGGGAAACAAGTCGATGGTTTGGGTCATGCTGGCCTCATAAGGTTGGGAGGTGGCCAGCTGCCTGAGGGCGGCGCTGGACACCCTGCGGGAAACGAGAGAAAGAGATTGAAGGTGCCAGCTAGGCACAGGGAGTTGGAAGTCGCTCAGCGGGTAGCTAGCCGGGCTGCGTCGCGGTCTTCCGCCAGCAGCCATTGCACGAGCCACCCGATCCTCTTGGCGGAGCATGCGGCGGGCCATTGCTCACCGGGTTCGCCGGCGAAGAACCGTCCCGCAACGTCGCCATCTGTGACGCCGACCGCGGCCATCAGCGGCTGCAGGGCGGCGTCCAGATCGGCCACCAGTGCCGCGGCATCCAGCATGGCTAGGGACACCGCTGCGGACATCGGTCGGCAGCGTGGCTGAGGGTCCTGAAAGGTAGGAGATGGGTCGCGTTTCATATGGAAATTGGGCAAAAAATGGCGCCCCCGAAGGAGCGCCAAGCGGTTGAACGAGATCGAGCCTAGAGCAGGCTGGGTGCAGCGGGCTGTTTCGCGTGGCACTCAACGACCAAGCGCGCAGGCGAAG
>NZ_JAPNLE010000003.1 GCF_026627925.1 Cupriavidus sp. D39 | reverse complement strand
CTGGCGACGTCTTACAGCTACCTAATCTTACTGTGTCACAAAAACGACAATTACTGTGTCAATAATATTGAATTTCAGTTATAACCAAGATTCCATCGTGGCAAGAGGCGGCAATGGGAAATCTGGCGGAATTCGATCGTTATATTGAGTACCTATGCGTGGCGTTGGATCATGTGGATCGAAACGTCGGATTGCAGGACTATTGTCGAGGCCTCATGTTGCCGATCCAGCGCAAGAGTGTTGAGCCTCTGGCTGCGCATACCGATCCGCTACACGTGGCTGCCAAGCACCAATCGTTACATCACTTCGTGGCCAAGGCGGGATGGTCGGACAGTGCCGTGATGTCGCGCGTTCGCGACTGGGTTGTGCCACACCTCGGGTTGGACAGTGGCTGCTACTGGATTATCGATGACACCGGGTTCCCGAAGAAGGGAACGCATTCAGTTGGCGTCGCGCGCCAATACTGCGGTCAACTGGGCAAGCAGGACAACTGCCAGGTGGCGGTCAGTCTTTCGCTGGCCAGCGTCCAGGGCAGCATTCCTGTCGCCTATCAACTGTATTTGCCCAAAGACTGGGCGAGTGACCCGGTGCGCAAGAAGAAGGCCGGGGTGCCGGACGGCATGACGTTCGCGACCAAGCCGGAAATTGCTCTGGCGCAAATGCGTGAGGCGCTCGCCTCGGGCGTGCCGATGGGCGTGGTGCTGGCGGACGCCGGGTATGGCGATGAAACCGCCTTTCGCGATGGCATTACTGAGATGGGCATGCCGTATGCAGTCGGCATACGGCCGGGGACTACGGTATGGGCGCCCGGCACCGCGCCGCTGCCGCCCAAGGCATGGAGCGGTCGCGGCATACGGCCGACGAAGCTGCGTCGGGAGCCTGGACACCAACCGGTGACGGTGAAGGCCTTGGCGATGGACTTGCCGCAGCAAGTCTATCGCACGGTCACCTGGCGGGAAGGCTCCAACACTGAACTGTCCTCCCGCTTCGCCGCCGTGCGGGTTCGCCCTGCTCATCGCGACTACCTGGGCACGCAGATGCGTCCCGAGGAGTGGCTACTGATCGAATGGCCCGAAGGAGAAGCCGAGCCGGTGAAATACTTCCTCTCTACCGGTCCGTCCGATGCCACCCTGGAACAATTGGTCTTCGTCACCAAGATGCGCTGGCGTATCGAGCGCGACTATCAGGAACTCAAGCAGGAGTTCGGCCTCGCGCACTATGAAGGCCGCGGCTGGAGGGGCTTTCATCACCATGCCACCCTGTGTATTGCGGCCTACGCCTTCCTCGTCGCTATGCGCCTCAATCAGAGCACCTCAAAAAAAACCGTGCTCAACCAGAAACGCCTTCCTTACCCAAGGATTACGTCCCTCGCGGCAGCCGGACGAGTGCAGCGCCACGTGGCTGAGTCGATTTCGACGCTGCGGCTACTCATCGCTCGTGCCATTATCAACCGGCTCCGCCGGTGTCCATGCTGCTGGGATGTGAAGCTAAATTTGTGACACAGTAAGACTTCTATGGGGCATTGGAAGTCAAGCCCTTTGAGGATCCATTTTCTGCAGGTCGATTCCCCTGTTTGAGTCGGTGCCGCGGGTTATCCACGGCCGGCCAGCGGGTCGTCTGCCACGACCACGACGCTGGCCGGCGGTGGATAACCCGCAGACGAAGACCTCTGCCTGTATTGAGGAGTCCTTTGCATAAAGCGATGCATCGAGAGGATTTAGGCGGGGTGCGTGATGTCCGGGCGGTTGCCCGGGGCCAACTTCTATCCGTGCCGGCACTAGGCCGGTCACCACATACCGCATGCGCAATGCGCTGGTACCACCCCATTACTGCACGCCCCATCTAAAACTACGACTGCCCGTCGGGTAATCCTCCTACTGTCCGGGCGTGCTAACCTTCCACTCCTGTTGTCGCTCGAGGTTTGTCGTTCAGGTCTCCACCACTTCGCTGCCCGGCAGCTTGAGCCTTGCCCCGGCCGGAATCTCACCATATTCCAGATAGCGCCACAGGGCGATCGCCAGCCGCCGCGCCAGTGCGACAATGCCGATCCGTCGCATGCGCTTGCCGGCGAGGGCAAAGCGCTGATTGAACCATTGGCTCAACTGGCTGGCCGGCTGGAAGCGCAGCCAGCTCCACGCGAGCTCGACCATCAACCATCGGCTGCGTTTGTTGCCGGCCTTGCTGATGCCCTGCTCGACGTCGCTGGTGCCGCTTGCGTAGGGCGTCGGCGCCAGGCCCAGGCAGCCGGCAAGTTCATGCCGGTTGTGAAACCGCCGCCAGCCAAACAGTTCCTTGACCAGGGTCCATGCACTTCCCGTGCCGATACCTGCCAGCCGGGCGAGCAGTGCGATCGCGGGTTGTGCGCCGCTGCGGACCTGATGCTGCTGGAGTGTCTCAAGCGCCCTGATCTGCTTGGCTACCAGCGTTAGGCGCTCGAACTCGCGCTCAATCTCGGCGCGCAAACCTGGCAATAGTCGCTCGGCGTGCTGAGTCCACCAGCCCACCCACGCGCGCCCACCGATGCGCTCGACTCGCAGGTTGTGCAGCACCAGCAGCGAACGGATCCGGTTGCTGTGCGCGGTGCGTTCCTGCCGCAGGCGCCCAAGTTCCCGGTGCACGCGCCGCTCATCCTCCTGCTCCGGGCTGGGGATCCGCGCAACGGCCCACACCCGCCGTTCACCAGCGTGGTAGCGCATCAGCATCGACAGCAGCTTGTCGCTGTCGAGCCGGTCCGTCTTTGCGCGGCGCGCGCGCCGGTTGACTTCGATACTGGCCGAGTCCACGACGAGGTTGGCGATCCCTTGTTCGGTCAGCCAGCGGTGCGGCCAGAAGCCGTCACGGCCGGCCTCGTAGCAACTGCGCACCGGCGCCTGCGCGGCCAGGCCGCAACGTGCCTTGGCCCTCGTGATCGCTGTCAGCACAGATGCCGTATCCCCTGCCGCGACCGAGCATCGGCTCGGCGCGCGTACGCCGTCACCCAGCGACAGCTTCCAGCTCTTGTCACCCAATTCGAAGGCGACATACAGCCAACCGATGACTGCCGTATCCTGCCCTTGAAGGGCTGTGTCAGGCGCATTCATTTGCGTGCTCCTTTCGAAAAACGAGTGTCCGATTCCTCGTTTTACTCCAGGGAGCTTACCTCCGCGACCCTTACATAGTATCT
>NZ_JAPNLE010000002.1 GCF_026627925.1 Cupriavidus sp. D39 | reverse complement strand
CTTTGCCCGCGACTGAGAAGGAAACGAATATGCCTACATCCCCGTACTCTTTCGGCCGTTTTGCGGCAACTTTGCTCGTGCTGGCTGCCGCCGGTGGGGCGCACGCCGACGATGACAAGTCGATCACCCGGCAGCTCATCGAGGCCGACGGGAAGGTTGCGCTGAAGAAACTCAATCAGGATCTGGGTGGGACTGCGCCGCCGGCGGCAGTCTCTGCGGCTCCTGCCGGTGCGGCAGAGGCCAAGACCCGCGAACGTTCCCCCAAACCATCGCGTTGTATGGAGTTGACGGTAGCTCCGCCGGCGGAGCGGTAAGCCTGCGCAGCTACGTGAAGTGGGGCGAGCAAGTCTACCCCGCGCGTGTCGGCGCGAAATGGCGTGGCTATACCGTCTCCAGCATCTCCGAAGCCGGCACGACGTTCTCGCGGGGAAAGACGAAGGTGTTCGCTCCGCTTGTCCAGGACGACGCTGCAGTGCTCCTTGATGCTCCGCGCGATTCGGCGGCTGCAGGCGGGCAGGGGCGCCCGGCGGGCCCCCTGCCGGCGCCGGCAGGTGCCGCGTTCTCAGGCTTCCCAATGGCCCCCCGCCCGTGGCGCCGCCGGCGATGGCGCCGATCGTCCCGCCAACGCCCGGGGCCGGAACTGCGTCCGTCGCACAACGCTGAGCCGGCTGCCATGGGACTATTTAGCAGGCGTGATCGTGCGGGCGGGCCGACAACCGGCACGGGCGGCGTGACGGTACTCACGGGTGCGGGGCCAGCGTTCGCTGCCGCGTCGGTGGGGGCCGATCCGTCGCCCGGCGGGCTGGCCGCCGAACAGCAGGCGAGCGAGATCGGCACGGTGGATGACCTGCCATCCTTCGTCCGGACGCTCTATGAGGAACTGGACATGGCGCCCTCCCTGCGCCACTCGATCTGTCCCGTATTGATCGCCCCACCGGACGCCGCGGGCGGCCGTGGCCAGTTTGCACTGGTGGTGTCACGCGACATGGTTACGTCCGACGTGGCCGAAGAAATCATGCGGCAAGCACGCTTGCAGTATGACCAGGCATCGCCGTCGACCCACGTGGCAGCCACGCAGGTCATGGTGGCCCTCTCCCGGGGCGGCGTGGAAGCGCGCGCCGGGGGAGAGTTCGATCAAGCGTTGGGCCGCCGTCGACCAGCCAGCGCGCTTTGGCACAACTTCGAGGCAGCGGCTCGTTTCGCCATGCAAGAGAAGGCTTCGGACTTGCATTGGGAGGTCGAAGACCAGGGTACACACTCCCAGATTCGGTTTGCAATCGACGGCTATCTGGTAGCGCTGGCCGAGTTCCGAATGGAGACGGGGGTGATGCTCGATACCTTGTCGCATATCTGGCAGAAGGGAAAGGGCGGCTCGCAGGGCGTATTCAGTCGAGTGCTCCCGCAGCAGACCAGTATCCGTACGCGCATCGATGGTGAGCCGTTGGTGTTTCGGTGGGCGTCGATGCAGAGCGCCACCGGCCACGTCACGGTCATGCGGATGCACCGGGAAGAAGCCGAGAGCGCAGAGGTCGACTTTGTCAAAGATCTGGGCTATTTCGAACAGCAGGCACAACTCTTGGACCGAGCCACGATGCACCTCGGAGGCGGCACGGTTCTCGTCGGCGTGGTCGGTTCTGGCAAGACCACAACGGCCCACGCGATCATGCAGCGCTTGCCGGCCTGGATGAACAAGATGGCCATCGAGGATCCGGTGGAGCTACTGGCCAAAGGCACGCATCACTTCTCCGTCTCGCGCACGCTGGACGGCGCGAACCGGAGCGAAGATCCCTTCATTGCTGGGAAACGTCAGATCAAACGGATGAACCCGCATTTCGTGGCGGTCGGCGAACTCCGCGATCACGAGTCCGCGGGCTTGTTCCGCGACGTGGCCGGTGCCGGGCTTCGGGCGCTAACCACCGTGCACGCGCCAAGTGCGCTGACCGCGCCCGATCGGCTCTCCGATGGCGAACTTCGCATTCCACGTAGCGTTCTGGCCACGCCCGGCTTCATCAACCTATACGTCTACCAGGCACTGATGCCGAAGACTTGTACCTGCGGGCTCAAGCACGCGGAAATGAAGCAGGCGCTTGGCGTGAAGAAGCTGCAGCAGATCGAGCGGCTTTTTGGCTTCGATGTAGAGGGTATCCGGCTGCGGAACCCGGAGGGCTGCGAGCTCTGCCGGCGCCCGAATCTGCCCGAGTTGAACGGCGCCCGCGGACGCACCGTGGTGGCCGAAATGTTCGAGCCTGACGAACAGGACCTGATCTACATCCGAGACGCGCAGAACATCGAACTGGCCGCCTACCAGCGAAGCAAGCGCGAGGTGGGCTTTGACGTGCCGGACAGCACAGGGAAGACGGTGTTCGAAGTCGCTATGTACAAGGTGTTCACCGGGGTCGTTGACCCACGGGAGGCCGAGCGCATTTGCTCGTTGGAAGCCTACGAGGCCAAACAAGCGCGTCAGCGTGCGCGCGGCGAGAAGCACTGAGGCCCTGGAGAGGATGAACAAATGATTATGCAGGTGATACAGAGGGTGGTCGATCGTGCGAGGCGCTCGGTCGGGGCACCGATGCTGAAGGCAGGCGACCGGGTGTTTATGGACCGGCTGTTCTGGGCAAAGTATCGATTTCGCGGCATGCGGGCCACGTACTACCACGACCTGGCCAAGCGAATCCTGCACATGCCTGGCGAGCCCGTATCCAACCACTTTGCAAAGGACGCAGCACGGCGGGCAGGGGAACCTGTTGGTGTCTTGGCTGCGCACTGGTTAGCCCGATCGGAGGGTATCGACGGCCAGATGCAGCGCTCCCGGCTCACGGAGATCTTCCGCGGGACCGTCCCTGACGAGGACATTCCCATCCTCGCCGTGTCGGAGGAGGGAGGCGATATCCGAGAGGGGCTGGAGACCCTCGCGCGCAATCTCACCGCGCTAGGTGAGGCGCGCGCCGGTATTGCCATGACGCTGGCTGGGGTGGTCATGACTCTACTGATCCTCCACGCGTACCTGGCGGCGCTCGCGTTCCTCATCGGCCCCACCATCGACAAGTCGTTCAGCTCGATGCTGGACGTCAGTCAGTATGGGCCGATCGCCTCGTCCTTCCATCATGTCTCCACGTTCCTGCGGCATTGGGGCTGGCTGGTCGTTATTGCCGAGATTGGCGCAGGCATTTGGGTTATGCGGGCGCTTACCCGATATGTGGGGCGATATCGCGGGTGGCTTGACCGGAAGGTCTTGGCCTTTGACTTCTTCCGTCGGTTCCAGAGCGCTCAGTTTCTATCTGGCCTATCGGCGGTGACGAAGAGATTCGGTGGTGACGCCCGCAACTTGCTCGACGGCCTGGGGCTGATGCGTGCCAACGCGTACCCGTACCTGGCGTATCACATCGAGCGGATCGAATTGAATCTGGAATACGCACCGAACGAAGGCGGCAAGGTCTTCGACACTGGTCTCTTTGATCGGGACACCAGTTACCGGATTCAGGACATCGCTGAGTACGAGAGCGACCTTTCGAAGATGCTTCACACGGTCTCCGAGGACCTGTTGAAGACGACGCCGATGCTGATGCAACAGCGAGCCTCCCGCTTCAATCGTCGCGCAACGATCGTGCTGATCGTGATCATCACCGCACTAGCTTTCCTGCCGGCATTCATGGCGCAGGAAATGAAGACCCGTTCGGCTTTGGCGGCAATGTCCGGCAAACGCCCGCTCCCCACCCAAACTCACCAACCCTAACGCAACTGAAGGAGCCATCACCATGAACGCCATGCAATCAAACACCGCACGAGCAGACACCATCATCGACACGAAGCCGGTAACGGAGGGGCCGTCGCGCAGGTGCGCCCAGGCAGGGGAGGGCCAGCAACGAAAGACGGAAATGAGCCGAAACGTTCGCACGCGGCGGCAGTGGGGCGGTGTACTCGACGAATACGGTTTCTATCTGCTGTTGGCGGGTCTCGCACTTGTGGCCATCCTGGTGCTGTTCTCGCGAAACCAAACTGATACTCAGGTTCAGCAGTTGACGACTGAGCTGAACGGTGTCATCGGGAAGGTCAAGACCAGTTACCGCGGCCAGTACAGCAAGGTCAGTATCGCCTCCCTGATGAGCAACGGTGTCTTCAAGGATCTGACAACGATGACCGAGTCCGGTACCAACGTCATTCTGCAACCCGGGGTGGTCAGCTGACGGTTGCAGCAGCTCAGTTGCTCAGCGCAAACGATTCGATCAAATGGTCGGTTCCGCAGCAGCCCGACGCGGCTTGCATCGCAATAGTGGCGTCTTACCAGGGTAGCGCCGGAATGATCGTTGTCAACGGCACGACCATCAAGGCGGTGGGCGGGGCGGTGGACCCCAGCAAGGTGGCGTGCTCAGGTGGCAGCAACACGATCGAGCTGTATGTCGCCTGAGCGGTGAAAGCGATAGTGTTTCCGTGAGGATTCGCGGGTGAGGGATGCCCGCTTCGCTGGCACAGTAGCTAGTGCTACCACCGTCTGGCCTTGTGCCGGGCGGTGTTCTACTTGGAGGACAAGATGTTCTTAACCGAAGCGGCGCTTCAGCTTTCCGTAGCGGCCATCGGCGCCGCAGTGATGTTCCATAGCAGTAACAGCCTTATCGACGATGCGCTGGCCATCGGTACCGGCCAGTACATGTCGAATGTGGCCAGTGCGGTCAATACGTATGTGTTTGACAATATGATCGTGCTTGCCGCCAGCCCAAACGGGCCGACGACAATCAATGCCGGCAGTATCTCGGCAAGCGTCGCGAGTCCACTGCACCCGACGGTGCAGGATCTGATAAATCTTAAGCTGCTCCCGATCGGGTTCAGTGATACCAGCCCTCTTGGCCTTTCGTTCGCCATTGACCTGGTGCCAACCAATTGCAGCTTGGGGTTGACCAATTGCACGATCCCGGGTCGGATGTATTCGACTACCGCTTACCGGGACAGCAGCGGCAGAATCCGGACTGATCAAATGGCTTCCGTCGTAGCGGCCGCCGGGGTCGACGCGGGCGTGTCGTACGCCGAGACTCCGACGGTCATCACGGGCATGGCTGCCAGCTGGTCTGCGCCCAATCCGCTGTCCGGGGGCAATGCGGGTGTGCTCATGATGCGGGTTGGCAACACATCGCTCCTCGCTCAGAGCATGAACCAGTTTTACAAGCGCGATGGCTCGCTGAACCTGACCGGTCCAATGGATGCCAACAACCAGGCGATGAATGCTGTCGGGAATCTGCAGTCCAATGGATCTGTTTCCGCAAACGGTAATGTTTCCGCTGGAGCGGCGGTTAGCGGCAATACGGTGACCGGGAACTACCTGCGCTCGAACGGCGATGCGGGAATCACTGGCAGCGCCAGCGCAAATGCGCTCTATGGCAACTACGTTCAGAGCAACGGCAGTGTTGCGGCAGCAGGGCAAGTGTCTGCTGGTCAGGTTACCTCGAGCGGCGATGTTCGCGCCGGCGGCTCCGTGGCTGCATCGGGCTACCTGTATGCCGCGGGTGCAGTCGTTCCGTCCACCGGTGGTGGCCAGCAGGTCTGGGATGGCTGGGGCTGCGGCGATCCGCAAGGTGCTATGCGAAGCGATCCGAATGGGAGGATTCTGTCATGCCAGAACGGGGTCTGGCGAGGGGCTGGCGGGGGCGGCGACACGGGGTCACTATGTGGCTTCGCGCAAGAGAATGGGTTCTCCGCCCCGTGCATGGGGTTGAATATTTGGTTTCAGGGCTGCCCATCGGGTTATATCCGAGCGGACTTTACTGCTATGGCGGGGGTAACGTTGTTGACCTGCTACAAGACTTGATGGTTTAAGAGTAGTGCGGCCACGCACCCGAGAAAGCAAGAAGCCGGGCAAGCCCGGCTTTCTTGGCTTTTAGATGGCGTGCACTATTGGCACTGGAGGACCACCACGCCGGTCACATCGCCGCTAGACGGCGTGGGCATGGCGTAGCCGATGGCGAGCAGCGGCTTTGTCTGAGAAGTACCCATAGCTTCAACGTGACGCATGAAGCCCTGCGATTGAAGAACGCCGTCGAGCGCCGTTAGTGTCGCTGCAGCCGTTGCGTGGCCATCAGACCCGATCGCGATGTCCAAGTTGAGTGCCTTGAGCGATGGTCCGTTTAGATCGATGGTCGCAGTTGCGGCATTTACTTTGCCGGGCGCGAAATTTCCCGATACGGCTGTAGGACTGGTACTCGCAAGCAGTGTGCACGATAGCGTCGCGGTGGGTCCGAGGACACGTTGCAATGTAAGGGGCTTGCCAACAGAGTAGTGCGCACCCTGGTTCACGCTCATGTTCCCGATGCTGCTCGAACCGTCCGTCCACCGGCCGATAGCGAAGTCGCCGTTACCGGCAACATCGACGATCTTGCCAGTGGTCAGCGAGATCAGACTGTTGGCGTCAATGCCGATCTGCTTATAGCCGCCTTCAGTTGTCGCCTTCTGGAACTGTGCCGGGAAAGCGTTGGAAGCGATCGACTGAAGCACCGACTTGGTGGAAGTCTCGGTTTGGGGCACGAAGATAACGGCCATCGGGTCCGCGGTGACAGTAGGCGCAGAGCCTTGCACGACGATGGTCGGGGAGGCGGCACCGGGGTCGGTGCAGGCGTGACTGCGGCCGGGGTCGACGGCCCACCGCCGTCGCCACCGCCACCGCAGGCTGCCAGTGCGAGGAGCGAAGCGACCGAGATCGCGGAGAGAGTCAGTTTGATCTTGTTTTGCATTATTTTCTTCTCTTCTAAACGTTGAACATTGCGGCCCGCCCTCGGATCGCATAAGTCCATCCTACGGGGTCTACGGCGAAGTCAAGTCCGCGCCTGAATCCACCGGGGAA